>JAQTOZ010000236.1 GCA_028713205.1 Candidatus Omnitrophota bacterium | reverse complement strand
ATGGCCCGTTGCCTGATTTGTCGTATCAAATCATTAGGATTTTCAGGCATTTTGAATCCCGCCTTTCTGGTTTGCCGGAGTCGACGTCCAAACGGTCACTCCGCGCAGTTATTTTTTAGGACTTGGCGATCGTGAAGACAAATTCATTCCCCGTTGCCTTCGTTTCGACCCAAACCTTTCCACCGTGTTTTTCCACAATTTCTTTCACAATAAATAAGCCAAGTCCGGTGCCCTTAATCTTTTCGGACCCCGGCAAGCGTGAAAATCTCTTAAACAAATGGTCCTTTTGATTTTCCGCGATCGGCGTCCCGTCATTATAAAACCGTATCTCTAAAAATTCATTGCTGTTTTTCGCCTGAATCACGATTTGCCCGCCTTCGCTTCCGTACTTAATCGCGTTGCCAAGCAGGTTATTGCACACAATCATCAGCAAATTTTTATCGGCCGAGACTGCCACACCGGCCGGCACGGCATTTTGGATCTTCATGTTCTTTCTCTGCCGCTCCTTTTCGAAATGTCCGATGTTCGGCCCGATCACATCCTCATTGAGCCGGATCGTTGTTTTCGAAACCTGCAACTCCCCTTTTTCGATGCGGGACAAATCGAGATAATTTTTGACCATGCTCTCGAAATGATCCAGGCTATGCGCCGCCGAATTGATGGCACGCTGCTGGTTTTCGTTCAATTCGCCCAGATAGCCGTCCTTGACCGAATAAACGTTCATGATGATCGAACCCAAAAGCCCCTTGAGTTCATGCGAGACAAATCCGATCATGTCGAAATAGTTTTTGTTCAACGCCTCAAGTTTTTCATTGGCGATTTTGATCCGTCGTTCCCGTTCATCGAGTCTTTCGGCCATCACATTGAACGACGCTGCCAACTGACTGAGCTCCTTGACCGGTATGTTGCTCTTCAAACGGTACTGCAAATCGCCGGCCGAGATCCTGGCCGTTGCATCACGCATTTCCGTCACAGGCATCGAAATCTTCGACGCAAAGACAACCGCAAGCAATAAGGCCATGGCCGCAACCACGCTGACAATCAATAGAAAGACAACCAGCAAATTCCTTTCCAGATCGAGGTACGGCTTTTCAAGGATCCCCACATAAAGGATTCCGATGATATTCCCTTGAATGTCTTTGATCGGCTCATAAGCCGTCAAATACCAATCGGTCACGACAAACGCACGATCGAACCATTGCCCGCCGTGACGCACCACTTTGTCATAAACAATTTCGGAGACCCGGGTACCGATCGCGCGCTGGCCGTCCTTGTCCAAGACGTTGGTCGCAATACGGACATCATCCAAAAAGAGCGTGACCGTCCCCAAAGGTTTCGCGCCGTAAAGCCTGTTTTCAAAGACCGCTTCCGACATTTCATCGATGATCTGAAAATTCCTGTTCCGGATCTGTCCGCCGTATAAAACCTTAAAGACCTTGCCCGTTTCATCCACAAACGGTTGGGCGATTTCGACGCTCATCGCATCTTCCAGCAATTTCTTGTCCGAAGGACGCGCCTTGGGCGTCGATTTGATTTCGATCACAGCCTTTGCATATAGGTCCCGTCCCATCCCGAGGAGTTCTTCTTTACGGATGATACGTCTTCCGCCGGCGACCGCGCCTTCCCGGAACGCGCTTTGCACGATTTCACTTCGCGCCTGCTCCGGACGGTCCACCAAATACAGATAATCCAAACCCGTGATTTTCTTAAATGTCTCCAAATCCAAATCGGGAGTTGCCAAAGCAAATGCCAGTTGCATCTTCTCAACCTGTTTTTGGTAAATCATGCGCGTCGTTTTAAGATCACTGATGACTTGATCTTGCGCTTTACCCACGATGTATTTCTTGACAATGTAATAACCGAACGCCGTCGTCAGAACACTCAAGAGAATAATGACGATCAAAAATAAAACCAGAATTTCCGTTCTAAGATTTACTTTTTTCATCGTGTGCTTGCCGGTTTAAGGCGTTCACAAAATAGACAACGGTCTCAAGCTCGATCCCCAAATTGACATTGTTGAGCACAAAATGTTCGGGACAATTCAACCGTATCGGAGCAAAGTTCAAAACCCCTTTGATGCCTGCCGAAATCATCATCTCTAAAACCTGCTGCGCTGCCGTATCGGGGACCGCAATCACGCCCACTTTGATGTGGCGTTGCTTCGCAAATTCTTTAAGCTCCCCCAAAGGCAAAATCGGAATTTCGGCCGCACGATTGGTCTTGGCTTCATCCGTATCAAACGCAGCCACCACGTGAATACCGACTTTGCCGAATCCCTTATAACTCATCAGAGCCTTGCCGATATTTCCGCTCCCGACGACAATGATGTGTTGCGGTTGATTTTTTCCCAGGAGTTCGTCGAGTTTGTTGATCAACTCGTCGATGACATATCCACCCTTTTTATTTCCGATCAACCCGAAGATCGAAAAATCTTTCCGGACTTGAGAAGCGGTTGCGCCAATTGCATCGGCGAGATTATCGGAGAATACCTTCACAAAACCCAAATACTTAAGCCTATAGAGGGCTTCCCGGTAACTGTGTAGTCTTGCTATGGATTGCTTGCTGGTTTTCATATTATTGTTACTCATTTCACATTACCCATGAAGATTATAGCAGATATTGTTCTTGAATCAATGGATTTTGTGACTCAATTCACGAATAATATTGCAACTTATTGCTTATAAATAGTTTGGGATATCTGCAAATATAGCAACTGCGACTACGTGGGGTGATGAACGATTAGTCTTTAACCATCCCGTGCTCTATTCCTTAAAATCTTCGATGGTCTTATCAACCAGCGTCACAAATGTCATCACGCTCGAACCGCCGACCAATACAGCGACCATACAAGCCTCCAGCATTTCGGCTTTCGTCCACCCGGCATCAAGACAGTGCTGGACAGCTCGTGGTATACAAACGGGGCATTTCGCGGTAACACTTGCAACCAATAAAAGAAGCCATTTTGTTTTTTCGGGGACCTTTCCCGATTTCGTAATCGTTTGCTTTTCATTGATAAATGCCGCGTACTGCACCGGAACGGTCTTTCGAATATCCGCCATTAAACGGTTGAATTCCTTCAAAGTTTCCTCCGGATCATATCGCATGGTATTACCTCCCATCAGAGATAAGGTTCATGATCATCCTTCACTCGCCGGATGAATATCCCAAAATTCAAGCGGACATCATCAGTCCCGGGACAAGATCTTACCCGGAATTTTTCCGATGTCCATCATGATATTTTTTCCATCACAATCCCATAAATTGTATCGCCAATCCGCACATCAAAAGCGTCCCACCCGCAAAGGCATGGACATACCTTTCAAAAAGTTTAAGCGGCAGAAACCGGATCCCGTAACCGGCCATCCCCACAAGCGCGAGCATGGTCAAGATCGTTGTCCCGCCAAAAATCAGAGTCACCAGCATCACTCCGGCAAAGCTGCTATTGGCCGCAGGATACATCAAAAGCGGAATAAGAGGCTCGCACGGGCCAAAGACGAATATCGTAAATAAAATCCAAGGAGTCATTCGGGGGACATCGGACCTTGAATGCAGATGCACATGGTTTGTCCGATGAAGATGTTGATGAACATGCGTTTCACCGTCTTCATGCGCGTGAACATGGGCATGGGGCTTGTTGAGGACCCCCTGCCGTATCCCCCAAACCATATAAACAAATCCGAAAGCGATGAGCGCCCATGCCGCAATTTCACCCCGTTGTGCTTCCACCCATTCCAACTTTGAAACCGCAATCCCCAGCGCAATGCCCACACAGCCCAGCAAGACAGAACTCAAAATATGTCCCACTCCGCACAGAAAGGTGATCCAAAACGTTTTAACTGCGGACCATCGTCCGGCCTTTGACATAACCACAAAAGGCACATAATGATCAGGCCCTAAAAGGGTATGAAAAAAGCCGAGGGATGCGGCGGTAACCGATAGCAACCACAGGTTATGTTCCACGCAAAGCCTCCGTTATTTGGGAACGGTAGAATATCAGAAATCGACCCGCCGGTGCAAATCCAACACCATTCGCCATCAGAGCCCGAAACCGGAAACACAAATCCGTTCGATTCATTTGACTCCGAGATCTGTCGGAGCGCGCCCCAAAGAACCGAGCAACGCAATCGTTTCTTCGATCTGCCGTCCGACCGGTTCCGGCCGGTAGGCCCGGTTGGGATAAATGGCGTATTGTTCGCGATATTGTACCGGCGTGACATTGAGCATTACGGAATTGCCGCCCGCGAGCAGGCCTTTTTTGCGCGCTTCGGGACTCAAGGTTTCGAAAGCAGTGGTTATCAATATCCGCGATTCACTGGGATCGATCAAACGTGCGGCCGCGATCATTTTGAGCACATCCGCTTCAAGCACCGGTTGCACACCTCCCAGCGGTGTGTCCGGATGCGGGAGAAACGGACCGAAGCTGTACATCTCCGCATGTAGCTCGCGCGCCAAATAAAGATCATCGACCCGGTCCTCGAGCGTTTGCCCCGGTAACCCGATGAGTCCGCCGGTCATCACCAAGAATCCCATTTCATATGCCGCGCGAATATGATCAAGCCGTGTCTCAAGGGAATC
>JAQTOZ010000235.1 GCA_028713205.1 Candidatus Omnitrophota bacterium | reverse complement strand
CCCGACACCCGAAGAGGCCAAGGGGCTTTTCCTCAAGGACAACCGCAAAATCCATTTGGAAGTGGTCGTTTTTCCGGCCGAAGAGGAGGCCCAAACATCCGCGGCAAAATGGGGACTGCTCAAAGACTGGAAAGCCGTCATCCCTTCATCCTCCGGCTTGAAAGCGACGGACTTAGGACTCCTTTCCCTAACGGAACTGATGCAACAGATGGAAATCCCCGAAAGTGTCGCCGAAGTGCTCTATCAATTGCCGCAAGGGGGCATCTCCACCCCTGTCCCCCTCAAAAAGGGATATGCCATCTTCGTTGTGCTCGAAAAGCGAGAAGCGGACGAAGCGGCCTTCGCCGGGAAAGAAAAGGAATACGAGAAAAAGATCCTGGAGTTGCGCAAGCAACAAAATTTTTTGGAGTGGCATTTCGCCTTGATTCAACGGGCCAAGTTGAAAGATTATCAACCGGAATACGATACGGCTTCGGATATCCCCGAACCCGTTCCGAACTCATAAACGGCAAGATCGGCGTTTGACAAAAAAAAGGACGGTTGTTATACTCCCGCAGATTTTATGAACAAAACGGTACAAGAATTAGCTCAGATTGTTGAAGGAAAAGTTGTCGGCGACGGAAATTGCGTCATCGAAGGTATCACCAACATCGATATGCCCTCCAAAGGACATATCACGTTCGCCCAAGACGCGAAAGCTCAGGCCAAGCTTGAAGACAGCGAAATCGCCTGTCTGATCGTCCCAACAACGCTGCAATCGTCAAAAAAAGTCCTCATTCAGGTAAGGAATCCGAAGCTCGCATGGGCAAAGCTTTTGAGAGTCTTTTATCCGGCTCCCCAGTTCCCTCAAACCATCGCCAAAGAGGCCTGCATCGCCAAAACGGCCAAAATCGGCCAGGGCGTTACCATTGAAGCTTTTGCTCAAATTTGCGAGGGAGCCGAAATCGGTGACGGATCGGTCATTCGCGGGCATGTCTTTATCGGTGAAAATGTTAAAATCGGAAAGCTGACCACCCTCCATCCGAACGTGGTCATTTACCGTGACTGTGTCATCGGCAACCGTGTCATCCTGCACGCCGGGACAGTCATCGGCGCGGATGGTTTCGGTTACGTCCATACGGAAACTTCTCAGGAAAAGGTTCCTCAAGTCGGTAATGTCATCATCGCGGATGATGTCGAACTGGGCGCCTGCGTCACCGTGGATCGCGCAACACTGGGCGCAACATGCATCGGAAAAGGCTGCAAAATCGATAATCTGGTACAAATCGCCCACAATGTCACCGTCGGACCTCACACGGTCATTTCAGCCCAGACAGGAATATCGGGGAGCTCGAAGATCGGCAGTCACGTGACCATGGGCGGGAAAGTCGGCGTTGGGGACCATGTTGAAATCGGCGACTGGACAATGGTCGGCGCCGGTGCGGGCCTACCGACCGGAAAAAAAATCCCCCCCAAGCAAATCGTTTTCGGCGAACCGGCAAGGCCCTACGATCAAGCGCGAAAGCAAATCGCGGCACAACTCCGATCTGCCGAAACTCTGGAGGAAGTCAAAATCCTTCGCAAGAAAGTGGCCGAACTCGAAGCAAAAATATCCGGCGAGAAAATCGATACCCGTCCGTAGTTTCCTTACGAATCTTGCTTGCGTCCGATCAAACTTAAAAATTCCTGCCGGACACGGCTTGAAGACCGGAAGCACCCCTGCATCGAACTTGTCACCGCGTGCGATTGACATTTTTTAACACCCCGCATCGCCATGCACAAATGCAAAGCTTCGATGATGACCCCGACCCCTCGAGGGTTCAATGCCTCCATCAGACAATCAGCGATCTGGCTTGTGAGACGCTCCTGGACTTGGAGCCGGCTGGAAAAAAATTCGATCACGCGGGGAATTTTGCTCAAACCGATGATTTTCCCATTGGGGATATACGCGACATGCGCCTTGCCGAAAAAAGGCAGGAGATGATGTTCGCAGAGCGAATAAAATTCGATATCTCGGACCACGACCATTTCATCGTAAGGTTCGTTAAAAACAGCTTTATTCAAAACCTTGTGAATGTCCTGGCGATAGCCACGCGTCAAATATTTCAAAGACTGCGCTACCCGGAATGGCGTTTTGCGGAGTCCTTCCCGTTCCTGATCTTCGCCCAAAATCCCCAACAGTTCGTGGACGATTGCTTCAATCCGTTGGGTTTCTTCTCCACTTTCCGAATGCGGGATAACGACTGGATCCATAATGTGATCAATCTCCTTTACGTGAATTTTCGAAACCATTATACCAAAACGAATTCCGTTTTACTTGCTTTTGACCGTTGTTCGGTCCAATCGGTTGATCAAGGCATCTGCCGTTTTCATAAAGTTTTGTGCCGTAACGCATTCGGGATAGGTGACAATCACAGGGTTGCCGGTATCGCCGCCTTGCCGGATTTCCCGATTCAGAGGAATTTGGGCAAGAAAAGGAATCCCTGACTCTAAGGCCAATTTTTCTCCGCCTCCCTGGCCGAATATGTCACCGCTCATATTTTCAATAATTCCTAAAACCGGTACGTCAATTTTGTGAAACATGGCAATCGCCCTGCGCACATCGGCCAAAGCAACTTCCTGGGATGTCGTAACGATAACCGCTCCATTCAAACAAACCGTTTGGGCCAACGACAACTGAACATCCCCCGTTCCAGGCGGCAAATCGACCACCAAAACATCAAGCTCGCCCCAACGAACTTGCTCAAGGAACTGTCTGACAGCACTATGCAGCAACGGTCCTCGCCAGATGATCGGTTCGTCCGACGCCGCCAAAAGGCCGATCGAGATCATCTTCAGTCCGCATATTTCTAAAGGGTCGAGCGTTGCATTTTCACTCATCACGATGCGCTGATCCGAACGGGCTCCCAGCATGATGGGAACATTCGGTCCATAGATGTCGCCGTCCAAAAGACCGATTTTTAGCCCTCGTTTGACAAGCGCGAGTGCAAGATTGACGGCCACCGTCGTCTTACCGACTCCGCCTTTCCCGCTGGCGATGGCAATCACTGAACGTACGGAAGGGATCGATGTTTTTTCCTTCCGATCCGTCGCTGGACGTACTGCCAAATGAGATATTTGGATGACGACGTCTTCCACATCCGGAATCGTTTTCAATTTTATGCGGATAGACTCCTTGAGCTTTTCTTGAAAGCACAAAACCGAAGGCGCCATTCCAAGATGAACAAATACTTTTCCGCAATCAATGGCAACCTCCTGAATCAATCCCGTCGAGACAATATCCCCCGGCTGGTTTGGATGCGGAATTTCACGCAACACCCGTATCACAATATCTCGGTTTAACACAACTTCACCTCACCCATCGCATAATCTTTTCTAATATTATACGTGATATCCCCTGCGAAAGAACAGAACGGAATTCCACGGAGAGAAATTCGTTAGACCGACAACTCAACGAGGTCAAAGGCGCGACGATTTATTTGTTCGAGCGGTAATATTTGTTGTACGTGCGGTAGTAGTGTTTGGTATACCCGCCGTAGCGTTCCTTTTCGACATCCATCTTATTCAGCACCATGCCGAGCAGTTTGATCCCCATTTTATCCAGTTGCTGCTGTGTATGACGGATAAGGTCCGAAGGTGTTTTGCCGGCGCTAACCACAAGAATCAGATGCCCGATTAAACTCCCGATGACAAAACCATCCCCGATACCGGTCAAAGGAGGACAGTCAATAATCACACGGTCAAAAACCTTGACGGCATCCTGCAAAAAGAGCTTCATCCGATCCGAACCGAGGATCTCGGAAGGATTGGGAGATGTCGGACCGCTGGTGAACAAGGAAAGGTTTTCAATATAGGATTCTTTCACCATCGCGTTAAAATCAACATTTCCCGTCAGATAATTGGACAGCCCCGTATCGTTTTCGACATCAAAGGACTCATGAATGGTAGGACGCCTTAAGTCCGCGTCGACCAAAAGCGTTTTATTTCCATCCATGGCCAAAGACGCCGCCACGTTCAGCGACATGAAAGATTTCCCTTCGGCGGGCAAACAACTGGTGATCGCCAGAAGCTTCAAGGCTTCAGGCGGAGCAGAAAAGTTTATAGCGACCCGCAAATAGCGGAAGGCTTCCAAAATTTCCACTTTCGCACTTTCGCTTAATTTCGTGGCCAGTTGCACGGGCTTTCGGCCGGTCTCCTTCTCGCGAATCAGAGGCAAAGGCCCCAAAAACGGAACCAAAATGCCTTTTCGCTCCAAATCTTCCATCACATGGATCGTATCATCGAAATAATCCGTCAAAAAGAGGACAACCAAATTTGCGATCAGAACACCCAGAGTCACCAGCAAAACAATCCGCATTCGGTCGGGGCCGACCGGACGTTCCGGGGGCTCTGCAGCCTCAAGGATGCGCCCCTGTTGAACGCTCAATTGTCCTTCTGCCTTGGTTTTCAAATTCTCGATGATTCTTCTTTTCTCGGTTTCGATACTTTCATCCAAAAATTTCAGGTTCGCGCGCGCTTTAATCACAACGGGATGCTTTTCACGGTACTGTTTAAGAAGCGTTTGCATATCGGCTTCCGCCTGATTTTTTTTCTCAATCAACGTACGAATCGTCGG
>JAQTOZ010000234.1 GCA_028713205.1 Candidatus Omnitrophota bacterium | reverse complement strand
AATCTCCCGAAGTTGTTTGGTCTCTACCCTTTCGAGTCCCGCTTCCGCCGGTTTACGGTCAATCGTGTACACGTGCACCTCGAGCGGACGTATCACCGCGATTTGATCGATCCAGCGCTCGACGTCCTCGGCGCCGGTATTGTCGCAACGGCCCTGAATAAACAAACTTTGAATGACCACGCTCTGCAGAGCCCTTAAGCCGTCGATCATCCGGTCGAAATCAAAAGCCCCGTGCGGCCGGTTGATTTGGGTCACGAGTTCCGCGGTCCCGGCATCGAGTTTCATGTAGCGCCGGTCCAATTTGTCAAGGGCTCCGCGGATTTCCGGCCGGTGCACTTGCGCGGCATTGGACAGAATGCCGATCTTCACGCCGGGGAAAAATTCGTCGCGCAACTTTCTCAATCCGTCCACAATGGCCGGAAAATCCGGGTGAACGGTCGGTTCACCGTTGCCGGCAATGGTCAGGCAATCGATGGCGGTGCGTTGCGCACGGTGATGCTCAAAAGCCTTGCGGATCTCCGCGAGCAACTCAGGCCCCTTTTTGATTTTCCCGCCTTCGTGTCCCGGCTTCGTCACCCCGTACTGGCAATAAACACAATCAAAGACGCAATATTTACAGTCCGCCGGCAGCAGATTGATTCCCAAAGACCGCCCCAGACGGCGGGAATCGATCGGCCCGTAAACGGCCGTCTCCTGCAAATCAATCTCGCGTTCCGGACGGCCTGAAGTTGAATTCATCTCCTGCGCGATATTAGCCGCCGAGGACTTCGTCGATGGCGCGCTGAATCGATTCCTGCGATTGGAATCCCACGATGCGGTTCACTTCTTCGCCATCCTTGAAAATCAGCAATGTTGGGATACCTTGGATCCCGTACTTTTGCGGGACATCCGGATTCTCATCCACATTGAACTTACCGACCACGAGTTTGCCCTGATTGGCCTGCGCAAGCTTCTCCACCACGGGCGACAACATGCGGCAGGGGCCGCACCACTCCGCCCAAAAATCAACCATCACCGGTTCCGGGGAACTCAACACTTCGGTTTGGAAATTACCATCGGTAAACTTCTTTTCGTGGCTCATACATTACTCCGTTACGTTTGAACGATTTTTGAATTTGAAATGAATCATTGCATCACTGCCCGCAAAATCAGGAGCGTGGCTAATATACATGAGGTCTCTTCTTTTGTCTACCGCGCAACCAAGACGGGCACAAGTCACAAGATGTGTTAACAATAAGCCTGTCATTGCGAGGACGGCGTAGACCGGACGAAGCCTGCCTGCCGGACAGGCGGGCAAGCTTGGGACTTGAGTCTACCGCTTCTCAAACCACGCCTGTACCACGACAACCTTATCGCCCTGGATTTCGATGACCCCGTTTTTAACGGTACCGCCTGCGCCGCAAGTTGTCTTCAACTCCCTGGCGATCGCATTCAAACGCTCGGCCCCATAGGTATGCAAACCCGCGATGACCGTCACCTGTTTCCCGGCCCTTTTTTCGACACGGATTTTTGGTTTGGGTGATTGAGGATTAACTTTTTTTGGCGGTCCGGGCTTCTCGTCCGAACTCAGAGACCAACCTTCTCCGCCCGTCATTTTTTCCATAATTTCATCATTTCGCATTCAACATTCGTCATCGAAATCAGGTGCCCGTGCCACGTAGTGTCTTGCTCAGTGCAATTGTCTTATTTCTTGCATCTTACATCTTGCGTCACAAGTCTTGGGTCTTGAGTCCCGCCACACTGAAGGCGGGCCTGCCTGCCGGACAGGCGGGCAAGCTTGGGACTTGGGTCTATCTTAATGCTTCTTCCAAAATCCGTTTGGCTTTTTTGAGCTCGAAGTAAAACGGTAAAACACACAAAAAATATCCGAACAGGAGCATCCCTCCCGAAATCAACCGGAGCCCCCCATACGGTGCCGGAGGGTTTTGTTCAACTGCGGAGGGAAAAGACAAGGCAAAAACAAATAAAACGATGCCCAGCCACAGCCCCATGAACAAGGCCACGAACCAATTCAGGCGCGCCGTGATTTGAAGCCGGGACCCTTCCGCGCGGCCGCACAATACCGGCAGGAATGAATTCCGGTAATGAATGATACGGCGTATTTTAAAATCCGGGCCGTCCACAGTTCCGGCAAAAGGCTTGCCTCCCTTCGGCGGCCAAAGGAGAACTTTAAAGGTCGGTTTTTCCGTCATCTCGCCCAGTTTTTGCAGAATGCGATAGCTGTCGAGCGTCGTCTGAATTTCAAATTTTTCGAATGGTATCCACAACATATTCGCGCTCAGCTTTCAGCCCACATTAGACCAAAGACCACAGACCGAAGTCAAAAGACATTTTTTGCGGTCTGTCGTCTTGCCTCTTGCTTCTCTACTTCTTAATTCTTAATCCTGCCGTTTGTGTTGCGTCCTGGGACTTGGGTCTAATAAATAGGTGTCTGTCCCTGTTTTAATGTTCGGCTTGCAAACGGAAATAGAACGCGCTGGTATCCGGACCGCTGATCGGACCGTCACCAACGGCGTGGGCCCATTCGGTCCGGGCATAAAGATTGTCCCAGAGCCTGACACGCAGGCCACCGCCCAATCCGAATAAATGCCGCTTATACTGGCCTGAAGCCCCGTGCGCAGTGCCATATCCCTCATCCATGAAGGCCACTCCCTGGATTTGTTTTCGAAGCGGCAGGTCCGAATAAGGGAGTTTCCAATCCGCGGGGATGAGAAACAAAGGCACAAGATATTCGAGCGTCCAACGCGCACCCGTGTCGGCCAGGAAATCGCCTTCGGGATAGCCGCGTATCGAAGTGGCGCCCCCGAGTTCCATTTGTTCACGGGACGGCAATTTGCGCGACGAGCATTGCGACTGGAAAATGAGATGGGCTTGCGTGCCCCAAAATAATTTTTGGGCCCGGAAGAAAGACGAGCGGTAGCGGAAAAACTGCGGCTTCACATTTTGCCGTGTCGCCCCCGGATCGACATACGTGGACGCACCGAAAAGTCCGAGTCCGAACGAAAACTCTTGGTTCACCATCGACCATCCGCCGAAACGGTCCTGAAAAACCACTCGCGGCGCCCATTCCAGGATCCGGAGCCGCTCGCGGCGGTAAGTCCCCCCCATGACCTTCTGACGGCTGTCATAAAACTCCAAACCGCCCTGCATGGTAATATGGATATCCCGCTTCTCCCATATCGATTGGTTGATTTTGGCATAATAGGTTTGGCTGATGGAGTTGATGCCGTAAGGCGACAATTCTTTCATCGGTGTGGATTGGCCGTGGGAAAATCCGGCGATCCATTGGGTGCCGGTTTGAGGCACCGGGAAAATGTATTGCGTAAAAACATAGCCGAAGCGTTTTCCGAATACGGTACCGACCGACAGTTGGTCATCGCGGCCCAACAGATTGATATGAGCGACATTGAAAGTAAACCGCTGTTTGCCCGAGGTCTCGACACCTTCATTATCATAGGAAAACATGGCGTAAAGCGGCAGGCGGTCGCGCACGCGGAAGAGGATGTCGGTGGTTTCCGGTTTCGTACCCTTCCGGAAACTGATCTTGACCGTGCGGTTGCGCGCTTCGTTCATCGAACGGTACGTCCTGCGTAAATCACTGTCGCGCAGAACGGCCCCGGAGCGAAGATGATTATAGGCAAGAATCCGGCGAGGGCTGGTATAACGGGTTCCTTCCACGATAAAATCGCCGACTTTTCCTTCGACCACCCGGATTTCGAGCGCGCCGTTTTCTATCTTTTGCACCGGAACATAAGCAAAGCTGGTCAGAAAACCGGCCTCCTGATAGAGCCGCGAAATGTCCGTGACAAGCGGCTCGAGTTCTCTCAGAGAGCATTCCCGGTTTTCGTAACGCGCAGCCAGCGAGCGGAACACTTCATCGCTCATGACGGTATTGCCAGTAATGTTGATATGGGAGATAAACAACTTTTTTTCCGGGAGCGCAGCCTGCGGGGGCGCTGCCATCACTTCAAAAGTGGCACGCTTCGTCCTCTTCTTCCGGACAAATTGCGCCTGGCTGGCCATATCCACCTTTTGATCGAGTACCGCGATGGACCGGGATGCCGCAGCCGCGGCAGCATCCGTCGTCGTCCTTTCGTCCGCAGCATAAACAGCGGGCGGCACAAGCATCAACGCAATCAAAATAGGCGCAAATCGTTTCATAGTTTGGATGCCGATTTTTAGATACAACCTAGATTAGGGTTAACGTCTAAGCCGCGCGATCTCTTAAGAGGTCATGTTCGATCGAGGTCATGTTCTTGCCGGCGGTCTTGGCACGGTACAGGGCCTGGTCCGCGCGGTGGACCATGAAGTCGGGGGTGTCGTCCGGTTGGAGGAGGGCAATGCCGAGACTGATCGTCACGGCAATACGGGTATCGCCAAATTGAAAACCACCGGCGGCGACGCCCTTGCGGATGCGTTCGGCAACGGTACCGGCCGAGTCTCTGAGATTCGATTGAAGCAGAACGATGAACTCTTCGCCGCCGTACCGGCCACTAGCGTTGCATTAAACACATGGCAGGCCCGTAAGTGATTGTATCGACAAGGACTGTTTAAGGTCAAACAGCTTTAATTTATGGTATTGAAAAACAACGAAAGG
>JAQTOZ010000233.1 GCA_028713205.1 Candidatus Omnitrophota bacterium | reverse complement strand
GAGTTTCTTTATCGGAAAAACCTATGAGGTCCCGGGTGCCCGGTTGGACGGGAGTTTTGTGCTCGGTGATTTTGAATCGGAGAATGGCGTGGATGCCTGGGAGACCAAGGCGGCGACGGCGGAAATTTCCGGCGAACATGCCGCATCGGGGCTCAACTCGGCCAGGGTGGTCTTTCATCCCGGCAAAGAGGCGAATTTTCAGCTCGAGCAATATTTTACGAGCCGTCACGCGGTTTTTGACTGGTCGCTGTTCCGGAATGTCGGCTTTTATATTTTTAATCCGGCCCCCGATGCCTCGCGCGTCCTGTTTCAGGTGGGGGACCGGAAGGGGCGTTTTTACAAAGACCAATTTTTTCTGAACGGTAACACCGGCGAAAGCTTCACGGTCCCGATGTCGAAGATTGCGGCAGCGGTCAATGTCAAACGGATCGCCTACATCCGTTTTTTTATCTGGGCGCCGAACAAAAATTGCGAATTCTTCTTTGACGATGTGCAGTTGGAGAAGACATAGCGAGACCCAAGTCCCAAGACCCAGGACGCAAGACAGGGGCACGGGGCAAGGGACGAGGGAATACAACTGCCTGTCATCCTGAGCGGAGTCCCGCGAGAGCGGGACGGAGTCGAAGGATCTCAAATTCGAGATCCTTCGTCCTCCCTTCGGTCGGCCTCAGGATGACAGACTCTTCGTCGTCCCGCTATTGGCGGGGCTCCTCGCGATGACGGAATTAGGTCTTGGGTCCCGCCACACTGAAGGCGGGCCTGCCTGTCGGACAGGCGGGCAAGCTTGAGTCCTGGGACTTGGGTCTTTATTGAAGTTAAAGGGAGTAAATAATCAATGAATGATCATGAAACATCCCGTTTCAGCCTGACCGTCACCGGTCTGATGGGGCTGTTGATCTGTTTTTTCGCCATGGTCTTTATGAAAGAGATCACGCTTCCGTATCTTGCGTTGCCGCTGGTGTTCCTGGCGTGCGGCATACTCCTGCGGAGGAAAGGCGTTTCTATTCCGGAAATCGCGATGTATTTGCTCGTAGCTTATCTCCCGTTCAGCAAAAAAATCGGCGAGGAGTTCGGACATTTCGGCAGCGCATTTAATTTCGTCAACCTTTTGATGGCGGTCTTTTTGCTGTCCTGGGCCTGGAAAGGATTGAAACGGCGCGATTGGCAATGGCAATCGAATGCGCTCATGATTCCCATGCTCCTTTTCGTGCTGATCGGAGTGTTTTCGATCGCAAGCTACCGGGCCTACGGCGCGGAATATATCAAAGAGGCCTCGGTACAATTCCTGCAGACCTGGATCATCCCGTTGGTGCTTTTTGTGCTGGTCTTTCACACCGTCCGGGACCGCGGGGCGTTCAAAAATATCGTTCTGATCATGATGTTTGCGGTGGCGGTCGTCAGCCTCCTGGCGGTCTATGAATATCAATTTAACACCGGCGGCGGGGACATAGACGAAGCACGCGTCGGAATATTGACCGACGATCCGAACTTGCTCGGAGCGTTTATTGTCTTTTATATGTTTTTCCCCCTGGCCTTCATTTTTATGAACTGGAGAAGAAAGGTGAGTTGGACGATGATGGTCCCTTTCTTGATTTCCTGCCGTGCGGTCATGGTGACTTTCTCGCGCGGGGCGTACCTAGCCCTCGCGGTTGCGGTTTTTGCGATGGCTTTTTTCCGCAAGAAATGGCTGTTCCTTATCCTGGTTTTCCTGGCGTGGTTTGCGCTCGCGAATCCTTATCTCTTGCCGGGCGGGATACGCTACCGGATGGGACAAACGGTGAAGACGGGGACACCCGACATGGCGAACACGGAAGCGTTGGAGGGATCGCTGGACCCGAGCGCCGGCAAGCGCATCGAAGTCTGGCAAGCTGCGGGGCGAATGATACGCACGCACCCGGTGTTCGGCGTCGGCTACGCCCTTTTTCTCCCGAAAGTCCAGCACTACTGGACATTCCCGTTTTCCATGGATGCGCATAATACCTATCTTTTGATTGCCGTCGAAATGGGCGTGCCCGCGCTTGGGCTTTTTTTATGGATGCTCCTGGTCTTGTTTTGGAACGGCCGGAAGGTGTATCGCAAAACGCGGGACCCTTTTGTCAAAGCGAGCGCACTCGGATTTTTAGGCGGATTATTTTCGTTTTTGGTGTGCAACTTTTTTGTCACGCATCTGCACGTACCGGAAGTGGCCGCGTATTTCTGGGTCCTGGCGGCCCTGATGATGCGGAGCAGGATAGAGGTCGAGACGCAAGAAATAAAGAAGTAGAGGAGTAAGGAGTAAGATGTAAGGAGTAAGGAGTAAGAAGTAAGGAGTAGGGAGTAAAAAGTAAGAGATAAGATGCAGGGGATGAGTAACGACCGTAGGGGCGGTTCGTGAACCGCCCGTTAACAGAATGAGCGTGCCAGGGAAAGCGATAAATTCGAAATTCGAAGCACGAATCTCGAAACAATATCAAATGAATAAAATTCAAATGACAGAAAAGATGTTTAAGGTATTGGGACATTAGAATTTTGGATTTGTTTCGAATTTAGACATTCGGATTTCGAAATTTAAAATGAATTGCGTATTGCGCGGGACCTGGAACGTGGGACCTTGAACTGAAGCAACCGTAGGGGCGCCCCTTGTGGGTGCCCGTAATACGATGGACGTCCATGATTTTGTTCATGTTTATGATAAACGGGCGGGTACAAGACCCGCCCCTACAAATGATTAAATTACTGTTGGCTGAATGCTGACAGCTGAAAGCTGATAGCTGATAGCTATATATTATGAAAAAACTAAAATTCATATTATCGCTTGCCGGGGTACTGGCGCTCGGGGTCTATTTCGGCATCGGCGTGACGACGCATAACGTCGTGACGCCCGAATCGAAGCAGAAGGCCCTGGAATTCGCCAGCCGCCGGGAAGACGGCAGTTTTATTCTGGCCAATTTTGAGCGGCCGGGTGATTTTAAGATTTGGAAATTCGTCTCCGCGAGCATGCTGCCTTCCGCGGAACGCGTCCAAGAAGGCGGCTTGTCGGCACGGGTGACGTTTCATGCGGGGGACCGGATGTCCGCGATGATCATGGAAGATTTTGCCAGGCGCAAAGATCTTGTCGCGGATTGGTCAGGATTCAAGAGCCTGCGGTTTGATGTTTATAATCCCGATTATGAAAAACGAAAGCTGACGCTTTTGGTCACGGACACGTCCGGCAGCCGCTATGCGCACGAATTGGAATTGCCGGAGCGCGTCTGGCAGGAGTTTGATATTCCGGTTTCGGAAATGGCCGCGGTGCTCAATATTCAGAAAATCGATGCCGTGTCCCTATCGATGCATCCGGTGAAAATGTCGCAGCAGTTTTACCTGGATGATGTTCTCCTGGTCCCGGATGGTCATCCGGGTGTCCGGGGAAAAGACGCAGGGGCTGCGCGTGCGGCCGGCCCGGTGCGTGTTTTCGACTACGGGTTTTCAAAACGCAAGGCTGCGTGGGAGGTGCGGGACCCGAATACGAAACAGTCTTTTGTCCGTGTCCCGTTCATCGTCAAAAATGAGGTGCCGGCCGCGTGCAATGCCTGTCCCGTAGACGGCGGGGTTCCTTTCCCGATGGGGGAGCTGTCCGTGCCGGTGCGTTTGAGATTGCTCGATGCGGCTGGGAAAGCGCTGCCTTTTCAAACCAGGATACTCGCGGCATGGCCGGACCAATCCGTCCGCTGGCTGGGGCTTCATTTTGAAACTTCGCTGGCACCCGCCGAGATCAAGGGGTATGTGCTCGAATACGGGCCCGGGATCGCCGCACCGGATTTCCCGGGCGACCTCGAGGTTTCGGAAACCGCGGATGAGATACGGGTGAACACGCAACGGATGGAGGCGGTGTTAAACAAAAGGTCATTCTTCCTTTTCGACCGGGTGTCCTTTGACCGGAACCGGAACGGAGTTATGGATGCGGAGGAAACGGCCGTGTCCAAGGCCAAATTGACGCTGGGATTCCGCGGAAAGGAATTCCGCACGGATTTGGACAAGCAGTCTTATCGAGTCGGGGTCGAAGAGAAAGGCCCTCAGCGCGTCGTGATCAAGGCCGGCGGGTGGTATCAATCGCAGGACGGCAGGCGATACTGCCGCGCGATTGTCCGCTACACCTTTTATCAGGGAAAAAGTTTCGTGAAGGTCGTGCATACCTTGGTTTATACCGGCTATCCGGAAAACCGCGCGGACACGTCCTTCCGATTATTGAAGCTACCGGACAATGAAACGATTGAAACCTACGGCATGGTTCTGCCGTATTCCTTTTCCAAAAACCAGGGGCAGTCCGTGCGCATCGGGAAAATAACTCCGGAAGTCCTGGAACTGGCCGGCGAGAGTTTTTGCCGTTTGTTGCAGCTGGATTGGGAGAAGGCCAACGTGGAGACGGGTGCGGGGGCGATGTTTCCGGAACAGGCCTACGCGGGCTGGCTGGATGTTTCGGACAACGCACAGGGGATCACGGTCGCGGTGCGGGATTTCCGGGAGAATTTTCCGAAAGGTTTGGCCGCGGACTCCGGGAAGGGTGAAATCCGAATTGACCTGTGGCCGCGCGAAGCGGGGGACCTTGATTTGGCGACCACCGAAGACGCACGGGGGCCGGACACCAAAGGGAGCGGGCATGCGTTCGGTGTGGCGAAGACGCATGAGATCCTTTTGGATTTTCATCCGGGG
>JAQTOZ010000232.1 GCA_028713205.1 Candidatus Omnitrophota bacterium | reverse complement strand
CTTTGCCGCTTTTGGTGATCACGTAACGGGCGGGTCTCAGGCCGTTGCGGTCAAGCGTCGCGCCGACCTTCACACCGTCCGTAAAAGTGATGGCGGCCGGCCCGTCCCAAGGTTCCATGACGGCGGCATGATATTCGAAGAAAGCGCGTTTGGCTTCGCTGATGTAATACTTGGGTCCAAAAGCCTCGGGGATCATCATCATCATCGAGTGTTCGAGGGACCTTCCTCCGAGATAGAGAAGCTCGTAAACATTGTCGAAGATCGCGGAATCGCTCAGGTCCGGGTTGATGACCGGGAGGAGCTTGGCGATTTCGTTGCCGAATAAGTTCGAAGACAGCGTCCTTTCGCGGGCCATCATTTTGTTGATGTTGCCGCGCAAAGTATTGATCTCTCCGTTATGCGCCAAGAAACGGAAGGGCTGGGCGAGCGGCCAGGACGGAAATGTATTGGTGCTGTAGCGCTGGTGAATGAGCGCGAGGGCACTCGAAAAGTCGTGGTCTTTGAAATCCGGGTAAAAATTGGCAAACTGAGGTGCGACAAACATTCCTTTGTAGACCAGGGTGGCCGCCGACATGGAAACAATATAAAACATTTCCGTGTTCCATCCGTTGGAGTTGGCTTTGTTTTCGATGCATTTTCTCAGAATATAAAGTTCCCGGTTCAGCGCGATGCCGCGCAAACGTCCGACGGTGATAAAGACTTGCCAGATCGAGGGCATGATCGACCGGGCCATATCGCCGAGATATTCGGGGCAGGTCGGGACTTGCCGCCAGCCGAGGATTTTGCCGCCTTCTCGTTGCACGACGGACGAAATCATGGCGCGGGCCTGCTCGCAGAGCTTCCCGTCCCGGGGTAGAAAGAGCATGCCGACGCCGTAAGAATTTTCATCGGGGAGATCGAAATCCACGATTTTGCTGAAGAACTTGTGCGGGATTTGTATCGTCATCCCGGCGCCGTCACCGGTCTTCAGGTCGGCGCCGACGGCACCCCGGTGAACGAGATTGCAGAGAATTTGTATCCCGTTCTCCACAATTTCATGAGACCGCTCGCCGTTGACGTTGACGACAAAGCCAACGCCGCAAGCATCATGCTCTAAGACAGGGTCATAAAGCCCTTGTTTTTTTAACATCAAGATACCTCGTCCTTATCCGCAATCCAAACAGAACCACAAGTTGGAAGAAGTGGTTGATCCGGGGCTATGGGAACGACATAAGGTCATAAACCTGCTCTGACACGGTTCTTGCAGGAATATCAGGTGAGATGGGGGCGTTTCATTAAACTCTCAACTGCCAAATTGTGGATTAATTGTACCTATTCATATATCTTTAGACAACAGGAAAAATCGGCGAAGTTTTTTCGGCACGGAAGCCGGTACGCAAGGTTTGACTGGCCGTAAATCGGTTCTTCATGTAGAATTCCGCTTTGCCTTTAGAGATCCAATCCAATCCGGCTTGTTTCAGCGGCATAAACAAAGGGGATAGAATGATCGGTCATATTTTTAAACAGCTTAGAGCGCATGCGCCTTTCACCTTATTCGGGGCTTTGACGGGTATCGTTTTGATGACTTTTTTTTACCGTATCTCTCATCAGGTTTCCTATTATGTCTTTTATACGCTCCATCCGGCCCACGTCGCCATCAGCGCATTTGTGACAACATCGATGTATTTGGTCCACCAATGCGGCGGGGACCGGAAAAAATGCAAGCTCTGGCTTTTGATCGCCATCGGCTATGTCGGGTCGGTGTTTGTCGCAACGCTCAGCGATTCTCTGATGCCCTTTGCGGGTGAAGTCCTCCTGGGATTGCCGGACCGGCACGCCCATATCGGTTTTATCGAGGCCTGGTGGCTTGTCAATCCGCTGGCCTTTGCGGGGATCATCGCCGCGTATTTTAGTCCTACGACAAAATTTCCGCATGCCTTTCACATTCTACTCAGTACCTGGGCCTCGCTTTTGCACATCATGATGGCCGTAGGGGGGCCATTGAATGCCATGATGTATGTTTCGATATTTCTAATTCTTTTTCTTGCGGTATGGCTCCCTTGTTGTTTCAGTGACATCGTTTTTCCGCTATTGTTCGTCAAAGACCCCAAGAGCTCGCTCAAGAACTGCTCCTGCTGCCACTGATGGCATGGAATCGGGGGCAAACTGGTGCGTGAACCGGACGGCGTCCGGCGGGGACAGGTTTGCTGGATTGATCTAATGCCGTAATATCTTTTCCTCCTTTCTTCTTCGCGCGTGCGCATCCAGTTTTCCACGCGCGTGGAAAACTCACCTGTGTTAATCGCATTAATCGGACGGCGTCCGGCGGGGACAAGTACGCACATCGAACCTACCTGAACAAAAACCACAAGCGAGCTGATTTGGGATGATTTGAGTCTTTTTTTGACGCCAATCAGTTTATGCACATTATGAAATTATCAAAAAGCAAATTGGTTTATTCCTTCCTGACCTGTAAAACTATTTTTCGCTTTGATTTATGAACTTCGCTTTTTCTTATTTCCTAGCCGAGATCCCTCGGCCGGAATCCGTCCGTCCTCGGGATGCACTGCGCCCAGGTAGCTTTCGTCACTCCGTTCCGTAAGTGACGTGTCCATTGCACATTTTTTCTTGCAAGACCTTTCGAAGGTCGTTATAATGCCCGAACAATCGTTCTTAATTTCACGATATAATTATGGGCCCGATGAAAAAAATATCATCCAAAACCATTGGTCGCGCCTTGATCTATTTGCGGACGCTCGATGGCTTGGCCAAACAACGATGGCGTTATGTCTCTTCGGGGCAGCTGGCGCGGATGACGGGTCTGACGGATGTCCAGATCCGAAAGGACATTTCGAGTTTTAGAAAAGTGGGGACCCCGAAGGTCGGATATAAGATTGCCGATTTGAAAAGAACGCTTGAAGACTTTGTTCTTCAAGAAAATGTCGTGCATCTTGTGCTGTTTGGGGTCGGGAATTTGGGATCTGCCATTTTGAAATATCCCGGTTTTCATCAGCCCAAGATGAAATTGGTGGCGGCCTTTGACCAATCGGCATCCAAGATCGGCAAAGTGGTGAATGGCGTTCGCATTTACTCGATGGAAAATGTGCCGCACGTGGTACACCGGACGCACGGCGATATCGGGATCATTGCCGTGCCGAAAGAATCCGCGCAGGAGGCTGCGGATTTGATCGTCTTAGCGGGTTTGAAAGGCATCGTGAATTTTGCGCCGGCCTCCGTCACGGTGCCCAAAGGGGTGCGTGTGAAAGATATCGATTTCACCATCGAATTTCTTTCTCTTTTTTGCGATGTCCGGACATAAGAAACAACGAAGACGGAAGCAATCAGGCGATGCGCCGGCATGAATGTCACCGAAGAATTTGTAGAATCATTCGTTTTTATCTTGTATCATAAAAGGGAAACTTTGAAGGATTGTACGGAATGATGAATCCGCAAGCCGTTATAAAAAAGTCCGATATCGATGCCTGGATCACGAAACTCGCCGGTTCGAGAACCGTTGTGGCCCCTGTCCGAAAGGGGGCCAAAAATTTCGCTTTCGCGGAAGTCAAAAACGGAAAACGCATTTGTCTTAAATATATCCCCACGATTCTGCCTCCCAAGAAATATTTTATGCCGCAGCGCGAAATGATTCAGATGTTTGACCGCGTTAAACATCAATGGCAACCCGCCATGGAAACCGACGGGGAAACCGTCCTGCTGGGCGTTCATACCTGCGATCTCTCGGGCATCGGATTTCTCAACACCGTGATGGATGCGGAGCCGCGCGATGTTTATTATGCAAAGCGAAGGGCCAAAATCGTCCTGATCGGAATCGAATGCAATGACTATTGTGATGAGTTTGCGAGCTGCAAGGTGATGAATAATCATATGCCCAATGGCAATTATGATTTGTTTTTTACGGAGCTCAGCGACAGTTACTGGGTGCATATCGCAAGCCCTGCCGGTGAAAAAATTGTCAGCGAGACGGGATTCTTTGCCGCCGCCGGTAAAGACCATCAAAAGGAACTTGATCAGGTAAGGGCAAAAAAACAGCAGATTTTCAAGGACGAGGTCAAAGTCAAACACGAGGCACTCAAGGGGGTGTTCGCGAATTCCTTCGAGAGTCCGGTATGGGACGATCTCGATAAAAGGTGTGTGGCCTGCGGCAATTGCACGAATGTGTGTCCGACTTGTTATTGTTTTGATATTCGCGATGAACTGAACCTCGATTTGGCGACCGGCTGCCGGGTCCGTGTATGGGACGGATGCCAAAATGAGGATTTTGCCAAGGTCGCGGGCGGGGAAAACTTCAGAAAGAAGCGAGGCCAACGCCAGAGGCATCGTTACATGCGCAAATTTAATTATCCCGTGGATAAATTTAAGAGATATTCCTGCACGGGCTGCGGACGTTGCACGCGGACATGCATGGCGAAGATCAGTTTGAAAGAAACCATCAATGCGCTGGCAGGGGAAACCGTATGACGATTGAAACGCTTGTGGAATCACCTTATCGTGTCAAAGCGGGAACGATTTTGCGTACCAAGCAGATGACGGAACTCGAGAAATATTTCGAGATCCAGCTCCCGGGCGGGGAAGATTTGCGGCACGTGCCGGGACAATTCGTCATGGTTTCGGTGCCCGGTGTCGGGGAGGCCCCGATTTCCGTTTCTTCTTCACCCACCAAGAAATCAGCGTTTGAGCTTGTTGTCAGAAGGGCCG
>JAQTOZ010000231.1 GCA_028713205.1 Candidatus Omnitrophota bacterium | reverse complement strand
CTCGACGGAAAAGGACCCGTCCCGGCCAAAAAAACGCGTCCGCTGGAAAACATTCCGCCTTCGGTCATCCAAAGACAACCGGTCAAAGAACCTTTGCAAACAGGTATCAAGGCCATTGATGCGATGATTCCGATCGGCCGGGGCCAACGCGAGTTAATCATCGGGGACCGACAAACCGGCAAAACCGCTATTTTGATCGATACCATTCTCAATCAGAAAAATACGGGCGTCCATTGCATCTATGTCGCTATCGGCCAAAAACTTTCCAGCGTCGTGGCCTTTGCGCAAACACTTGAAAAACATGGCGCGATGGAGTACACGACCATTGTTTGCGCCTCATCCGAAGACCCTGCCCCGCTGCAATATATCGCGCCTTACGCGGGCTGTGCCATCGGAGAGGAGGATTTATTCACCGGCAAGCATGCGCTGGTCATGTACGACGACTTGTCCAAACACGCCGTCGCCTACCGGCAGCTTTCACTTTTACTCCAACGGCCGCCTGGACGCGAAGCCTATCCCGGCGATGTCTTTTATTTGCATTCCCGGCTTCTTGAACGCGCGGCAAAGTTGCGCGATGATTTGGGAGGAGGTTCTCTGACGGCCCTTCCGATCATCGAAACACAACTTGGCGATATTTCGGCTTATATCCCGACCAATGTCATCTCGATCACCGACGGTCAAATTTATTTGGAGACCGATCTTTTTTACGCCGGTACGCGGCCCGCGATCAATGTGGGCCTTTCGGTTTCGCGCGTCGGCGGCAACGCCCAAACCAAGGCCATGAAACAAGTGGCCGGCATGCTGCGCATGTCGCTGGCACAATACCGCGAACAGGCGGCCTTCGCACAGCTTTCGACCGATCTCGACAAAGCGACCAAAGACCAACTGACCCGCGGTGAACGGATGGTCGAAATTCTGAAACAGGATATTCTCGAACCCATGCCGTTTGAAAATCAGGTGCTGATCATCTTTGCCGGCAACGACGGTATCTTGGACGATTCCCCCGTCGGCTGCATCCGTGATTTCGAAAAGGGCCTTTCTAAATTCATGGATGGCCGTTACCCGGATATTTTCCATAAAATCCGCGAGGAGAAAAAAATCAGTCCCGAACTTGAACCGAAAATGCGGCAAGCCATCAACGAATTCAAACGACAATTCACTAAAAATCCGAGCTAAAAACCAAAGGAAGAGAAGCCAGATGCAAGAAGCAAGAAGTGCAAATCCGAGTATGATCAATTTATTTTTGCTTTTTCTTACCTCTTACTTCTTCTTATTAAACCATGTCCGGCCAACTGCGCAACCTTAGAAAAAGAATTCGAAGCGTCGAAAGCACAAAAAAGATCACGCGCGCCATGGAAATGGTGTCGACGGCCAAGCTCAAACGCTTTCAAAATAAAGTTGCGCAAGCCAAGCCCTTCCTCGAAGGACTGGAACGGCTGGTCCAACGCCTCAGCCAAAACCAGCAGGCCTTCAAAAATGCTGCTTCCGGAAAAACAGCCGGTACGGTCCTGCACCCTTTTTTTGCCGGTCGCGAGGAAAAACAAAACGCTTTAATTCTGGTCACATCGGATACAGGGCTTTGCGGTTCTTACAACCATGATTTGGCGGGACTCGCGAGAAAATTTATCCAGGAGCAGAAAAAGTTGCCGATTTTACTGGCCATCGGCAAAACAGGTATCGCGGCCCTGAAACAAGCGGGCTATGAATGTCACAAATCGTGGAGCCGGGTACGCACAGACCAATTGCCCGCCATGTTTGGAGAATTAAAAACCGAAATTGAAAATATCTTTCTGCAAAACAAGGCCGATGCCGTTTATGTGATTTCAAGCCATATGCTCGGCAAAACAACGTACAAAGCGGATTCGATCAAGTTGCTCCCGTTTGCCGCGCCGAAAGAGGACAGCCAGCAACCGGCAACGGCATCGGATCTCATTTACGAACCGTCACCTGAAATCATCTTTGAAAAACTCATCCCCGTTTATTTCGAAGCCAAGATACGCATGCTTTTCTTTGAGGCTTATATCTCCGAGCAGCTTGCGCGGATGAATGCAATGCATCAAGCGACGAAAAACGCGGAGGAGATGATTGATTCTCTGGTGTTGCTCCGCAACAAGATACGTCAGGCAACGATCACCAACGAAATTATCGAAGTCGCCTCGGGATCAAAAGCCCTCAAGCGATAGGAGGTTTTATGGCAGCTGCAGGTAAAGTGCTTCAAGTGATGGGCCCCAGCGTCGACATCCAATTTGACGCCGATACCATGCCCAGGATTTTTAACGCTCTCGAGATCGATCTGCCCGGTGGCAAAAAACTTGTTTTGGAAGTCGCGCAACACATCGGCGACAACGTTGTCCGCACCATCGCTCTGGCTTCGACGGACGGGCTGGTGCGCGGCATGCCCGTGCGCGACACGGGTGCGTCGATCTCGGTCCCGGTCGGGGAACAGACTTTGGGCCGCATTTTCAATTTGCTCGGAGATCCGATCGATGAACAAGGGCCTGTCAAAGATCCGGGCAAACGTTATCCGATTCATCGTCCCGCACCGGCTTACGGAGACCTTCTACCCGTCACCTCCATTCTCGAAACAGGCATTAAAGTCATTGACCTCCTGGCACCTTATCCCAAAGGCGGCAAAGTCGGTCTTTTCGGCGGCGCCGGTGTCGGCAAAACCGTGATCGTCATGGAACTGATTCACAATATCGCCACCGAACACGGCGGCGTCTCCTGCTTTTGCGGGGTCGGCGAAAGAACGCGCGAGGGCAACGATCTCTGGCTGGAACTGAATCAGTCGGGGGTCATCAAAAAAACCGCCATGGTTTTCGGACAAATGAACGAACCCCCCGGCGCCAGGCTGCGCGTGGGACTGACGGGACTCGCCATCGCGGAATATTTCCGCGACGAAGCCCATCAGGATGTTTTGCTTTTCATCGATAACATTTTCCGCTTTACGCAAGCAGGTGCGGAGGTATCGGCACTTTTGGGCCGCATGCCTTCAGCGGTCGGTTATCAACCGAACCTCGCAACCGAAATGGCGCAATTGCAGGAACGGATCGCTTCCACGAAGGCCGGTTCGATTACGTCCGTGCAGGCCATTTATGTTCCCGCGGACGACCTGACCGACCCCGCCCCGGCAACGGCTTTTTCGCATCTGGACGGCGTCACGGTTCTGTCGAGACAAATCGTAGAGCTCGGAATTTATCCGGCCGTCGATCCGTTGGCTTCGACCTCGCGCATGTTGGATCCGCGCATCGTCGGGCAAGAGCATTACGAAACGGCGCGCGAAGTCCAGCGCGTCCTCCAGCGCTACAAGGACCTGCGCGACATCATTGCCATTCTGGGCATCAACGAACTTTCGGAGGAAGATAAACAGGTCGTGATGCGCGCCCGAAAATTGGAACGTTTTCTTTCGCAACCTTTTTTTGTAGCCGAGGCTTTCACGGGGACAAAGGGAAGGTACGTTCCGATCAAAGACACCATTCAGAGTTTTAAACGTGTTCTCACCGGAGAACTCGATCATATCCCGGAACAGTGTTTCTTCATGAAGGGCGGTATCGAGGATGTGCTGGAAGCCAATGAAAAGATGAAGTCGACAACCAACGTTTAAGCCGGAGGTCAACCGTGTCGATCTATCAGCTCACGATCATTACACCTGAAGGCAGGGTTTATACCGGCAACGTGGTACACGCCCGCATACCTGCCGAGGACGGTTATGTGGGAGTCCTGGCTGGTCATGCCCCCTATGTGACATCCTCCCCGGGAGGATCGATGGAAATCGAGGAAAAAGATGGCGCAAAAATGAAATTCGAACTCGGACCGGGATTTTTCACGGTTGAAAATAATAGGGCGGATTTTTTTACGCAATCATTTTCAACACACTAAATGACAGTTAAAGATAGAAAGGAGATTCACATGAGTTTTTACGGCACAAGGTTTAAGCGACTCGTTTTTTTGGTTTTTATGCTGGCCCCCCTTTCCTTTCCGCTCGCGCTAACGTATGCGGCGGATGAACCGGCCGTTGCTCCGATCCAAAAGGAAGTCGCAGATCAAACGGCGACACCGAAGGCTGCGGCGAAAACGACCCTGGAAAACCTCCAGACAGCGTTTAACGGGGAAAGTAACGCGCATGCACGCTACCTCGCGTTCGCGACGAAGGCAGATCAGGAAGGTTTCAAAGCCGTTGCGAGCCTGTTCCGCGCGGCGGCGGCAGCCGAAGACATTCACGCTAAACGGCACGCCAAGGTCATTAGAAAAATCGGCGGGTCCCCGGTCGCCGACATACAAAAACCGGATGTCAAAACCACAAAGGAAAATCTCGAAGCCGCGATAAAAGGCGAGACCTATGAGCGGGATGTAATGTACCCCGAATTTCTCATGCAGGCAAAGCTTGAAAATAATCGCCGTGCGGCGAAGGCTTTTCGCTTCGCATTGTCCGCCGAAGCGGAGCATGCCAAGTTGTACGCGGAGGCATTAGCCGCCATGGATGCCTGGAAAGATGCTCCCAAAACTTTCTATGTCTGCAATGAGTGCGGGTTCACAACGATTGTCTTACCGGACCCCCGTTGTCCGATTTGCGGAAATCTCAAAAAGAATTTTCTGCAAATTTCTTAACCGTTTTTTCAGCGCCCCAAGACTCGAGACCGGAAATAATTTTTTGGTCTTGGGTCTTGGGTCTAAAATCATAAACTTGCCTCGAAAAT
>JAQTOZ010000030.1 GCA_028713205.1 Candidatus Omnitrophota bacterium | reverse complement strand
GATCTTGACCAAGCTCATACTCAAGCGACGCCTGAAGAACTTGCTAAAGCGTATTATTTGAGGACTTGGCCGGAAGGAACGGGGATGGTCCATCAGATATCGGAATCTCTGCGGCCCGTGACCGATTCGCTCGGTATCGGGACCGACGTTCGGAAGCGAAACAGCCTGGCAGCTTTGATCATGCACGAGATCCGTGTACTTCATGCCGCAGGTATCATCACCGGACAGATTCAGATCAAGATTGTCGAAAACATGGCAACGCCGGCCTACTATGCGGATGGCATTATCTATATCAGTGCGGACGTCCTGCGCGGAGATATCTTAAAACTCAACGAAATTATGACCTTTATTGACTTTGTTTCAGCTCATGAATTTGGGCATGTAAAGACCGCGCGCGAATCGGACAACATTTGGGCTGATCTCAACCGGTTTATGCGTATGACCGTCGCAAGGCGTGCGCGGTTATTAAGGGCCATGCAAAAGCAAGCTGCGGCTTTGGGTATCGATGTGACATCTCATCCTTACTACCAGATGCTGGAAGAAGCCCATGCGCTTGCGTTGAAACGGGCGGCGGAGAAAAATATCAATGAGGGACGAAGCGAGATTGAAGTATGGCAGATGGTCCTGAGATTTTCCGACGGTATTTTTAGCGATACGCAATTGACTAGACTGCATGAATGCGTGCGGCTGGCGACATGGCGGCATTCGCGCGAGGTTCATCAAAAATATATGACGGAACGTCAGGCGGAACTTCAGGCTGCGGCTGCGATTACCTCGCCTTATGCGATGCCGGCAGCGACGTCCACAAGAATTCAGGAAGCGATGGTCAAATATCGCAGTTATCTAACGGGCGGCAAGGGGAAGGGATTACGAGGCCGCGGAGCGCGCCGCGTAGCCACTCCAGCGAGACGCGCGGAACTATTGGCGGAAGCGGAACGCGGGCTGGTCAATGCTGTTAATGCCGCGTTGACCGAAATTGAAGCTTTGCCCGCACATGAGCGTCCCGGCGCCTATCGTGCTCTGTTTGCGATGATTGCAGGAAACCGAAAGGAACAGGTTCGGGCACGTGGTGTGGTATACGAGCGCATCGGAAAGATGGTCGATCCGAATGAATTAAGCAAATTGTCTGAACTTGAAGCGCTTCATCAGTTGGATCACGCTCAACTCATGTTAGATATTCTGAATCCGCTCTTGGATACGACGCATGCGGTGCAGTATCAGCGGGATTCTGCTTCCATAAGTGCTTTGCAAAGTCACATCACCGGTCATGAGGCGCTTGCGCGTGAACATCGTGCCCGGGCAACAAGAGTGGCGATTCGTATCATGACTCAAATGGCGCCGGCGCAAGCAGCTCATCTCAGAGATGAAGACTTCGCGCTTTGGGCTTCTTTGCGGTATGGCGACGGCGAACAAGTCGTCCGGGATACGGAAAGGGAACTTCATGAGCTTTCGGATGGCACCACGAATCGCACGTTGGTTTTGTGGCAAAACGAGCGCGAACAGCTCAAGAGAGATTCACGAGGACTACTTGAATTGGCTGAAGCACTGGCATTGCGTGCGAAAGAAGCCGATGACCTTCTGGAGGCCGATCGCATTCTCGATTCCGTTCAAGGTCAAAATGCAGGCGTGAGCCATGGAAAAGCATTAGTGCGTCAAGTCTATCAGAATATGCTGGAGGATGCGCGTGCGAGTACCACTGGCGAGTCGCGGGATATTATGGACCTTGATCACGCAACCGCGGAAGATATAGCGCGAAGCGATTATACCGATGACCAGTTTAGACAATGGATTTATTTCCGTATGACGCGCACGGGATATGAAAGGGCACTGGGTGCGATTGAAATCGTTCGTGCGGTCATCTTGAGAACCATTCGCCACCCCGGCGCGATGCAAGAACATCGCAAGGCCATGAATGATTTAGCGACTCAAGCACTGAATAACGTTGATGTCCAGGATCCTGATATTGTGACCTTGATTCTGAATGCGCGTGAACATCTCAAACGCGAAATGGATAAATACCGGCCGGAATCCGAGCGCGGACCTCCGCATGTTCCTGAATCAGAACTCATGCCATGGGAAGGAAAGAACAGTATCTTCGTTCAAATTCATGCCCGCTGCTCGGCCTATAGTGCATTACAGGATGACCGAATCGAACTGGCTCATGATGCCGAGGATCTGCCGATCGCCATGTACAAGAGCAAGATACCGGTCTATGACCATGTATCCGGAACCATGAAAAGCGTCACCGAAGTCCGCGCGATCGAAGATGTCGGACACTATCAGGATTTGGGATTCTCCCTTGAGGAAGCCGAGGCGCGGGCGGAACTGGCCAAAATCTATAACGAATCGATTGTTTACTATGAACGTTTGACGGAAGGCCGATTCCATGTCGCGACCCGCAAAGGTGTTACTCAAGGTATCGCCATCGCCAACCTTATGTTTCGCCCGAACCTCCTGCACAAGATTCCGACCGGCGTAGGAAAAACGACGACGATCTTTAACTGCCTCGGGTTTGCACATGATCGTATCGGAAGCCGTATCGAGCAATTGTCACGGTCCGCTAAAGACGCTGATCGTGCAAAAGCCGAACTGCTCAAGGAATTGTATCAAAAATCTGACGGCAAACTTGTCTTTGCATTACCGGACGCAACTCTCTTGAGTCAAACCGTGGAAGACGTTCAAACTCTGCGCAAAGGCGGAATCAAAATTGCCGTCTTGACGGAAGAAACCCTTGACCGGATCCGGCATGGCGACACTGATGTGTGGAAAGAATTCCGAGAAGCGCAAATTATACTGGCTTTGGGTGTCGGGGTTGACTTCCTGCGCTTGGATGAAGAATCGTTCATGCGCCGCTACGATCGGGGCACGAATTTAGAAGGTCAAAATATCCACGAGTTTTACAAGCTGGTATTCAGCGGCAGCCGGTTCCTCTGGGATGAATACGATACTTGCCACGAGCAACCCGGAACACAAAAGACGGAAAACGAAAGTCAGCGCGGTGACCGAACGCTGGGAAGCAACGGAAAAACCTATGAAGTCGATGATACCAGCCTCGTCGATGAGGTCATTCTGGACCAAGAAATCGAGTGGAAAGGCAAGAAAGTCAAGATTCGCGATCTGGACAGCGAGGACCAGTTGGCTGCGCAACGTTCACTGCTGACCTTGACGGTTTGGTTCGGCGAATCCCAAGAAGTCAAAACGATGAGCTTTGAGCAATATGAAAAAGATCAGAGCCGCGGTTTGGTGATCGACGCCCGCATCAATGCCCAAACGGTTGCCGGAGCGGCCATATTGCGCAAACTGGCTTTGGCGGCCAATCTGGAAGGTATTACGGAAGCCAATGCCGATGTGGCATTTGAACTCTTCACCACCGATATGGATAAGTTTGAGGAGCGCTTGCAGAAACGCTCTGCCGAGGAAAGAGATCGCATTAAGATGTTGCGCGGTTCGCTCGTCGGACGCGCCCAGGCCCTGCGGCAGCGTGACGGTCAAGTCGGCCGTTATCAGGAGGCCGTGGTTCGCGATATCGACGATCCGGCCTTCCCGACGGCAGATGATATCGGGGACAGCCTTGATGAGGTCGAAATTCAAAGGAACGGGCGCACCATCAAGATCAAACAACTCAAAGGCAAAGAAAAGTATCAGGCCCAGCTCGAATATTTACGCGGAATGGCGGAAGGACAATTCAGCGGCAAGGATGAACTCAAGGAGGATTTGCGTCAGCTCCTGATCGCGTTCTCGTATGATCCCGACATGATCCGGGCGCTGGCATTGGGAACAATCATGACCGCAGAACAGCGAAAGAAATTGAATGACAATCCGGATCTGGCGGCACGCTACAACCGCCTGTCCGCCAACAAACTTCATCATTTACTGCTTTCTTACAAACTGCGCTGGTCGATCAAAGTCGTGTCCGGAAATACGATCGCGCCACGCTTGCAGATGAGCGATCCGTTCTTGAATGCGCATACGCAACTCGTCTTTTTACGCTATCACAAACTGAAGGTGATCGAGCCGAGTGCCGCCGACGAACATGTCGAAACGCCTTCGTTACAGGAAGAAGCTCAGGTGAAGCGCTTCTTGGGGACCGTAACGCTCTCGGATAACGCAGTCCATTCTACCCGTGAGTTGACCGTGGCCGGCATCCGGGACATGGGTTCGACCCAAGGCGGTTTCACGGGTACATTGGACCACGTTCGCGATGCCGCAAGCGTACTTTATGCCTCTGACAGTTTGGATTATTCGAATGCGAATCCGTATTTTGCGAGACTGGCGGCGGATACATCGATTTTGACCCGTGCCGAACGGGATGCAGCGAACTTGATCTTTAAATCTTTGTACGATACGAACGGTCGTGTCGATCGTGACCAACTGCAGGATCTGATGGCCAATGGTTTCAAGTCAAGAGTTTGGAAGACGCTGGACAAGGATGTCAAGAAAGCCTTTATCCTTCTGGATAGTAACGGTAATGTTAATTTGCTTTTAATGTATCTCTCAAGTTTAGCCGCGGCGCAATTGACAAATAACGAACGTGAGGCGGCAACCATACTTCTGCGTGAGCTTTCCGACAAGAGCGGACGCGTCGATCGCGATCGAGTCCGTGACATCGTTCAGCATGGGCGCCAAGCGGAAGGTTGGAATGATTTGACCGACGAAGGGAAAGCGAAATTTGATCTCTTGGCCGACGAAACCGGTCATCCGGGACAGAATAAGCTTGCACTGCTCCTCGATCTCGATTTGATCGAATCCGAACGCCCGATCCTACAGGAACATATCCATGCGGCAAAATCGTTCGATGCCGCCAGTCAGAAAATGCAGGACATGATCATCGATGCCGCCATGCAAACGGAGGAATCTCACCGCATTCCGTTCAATGTCATATTGAACGGACTCTCCGAAGGCAGTGAAGACGAATCCCGCGTGATCGATCGCCTCAAGGAAGTCACGCGGCAGACGGCTAAGGCAACCAGCAAGCGCACAAGAATTCAAACCTTTATCTATGCCACACTCGAAACCGGTGTTTGGATGAAATATAGCGTCGATACCGAGACCGGTGAGGTGATCGCAAGCGATGAGCGGATGACCTTGCAGCAAGTCCGCCTCTATCTCGAAGAAACAAGTAAACGCAATGCCACGATGGGCAAGACATTAAATAATGGCCGCGATGATGAGCATGTGATGATTTATTTCAATAAAGCGACAATCCGCGGTGTCGACGTTTTTATCCCGGCTAATGTCAATATTCATGCCTTGGCGGATTCCGCATCCAAAGGCCATGAGATGGTTCAGCTCTTCGGGCGCGATCGAGGCGTTCGCATATCCAAGGCCGCTGTTATGAGAAATCTCGAGAGAAAGATGCCGGACGGGAAAAAGAACGCGCGGGCTTTGGCCATCGTCAAGGCGATTGTCGATCGTGCTAAAGCGAAAAAATTAATCGTTGATGGGCAATTTTCGGATGTTTGGAAAGCTTTGGACCCCAAAGCTCAGCAGGCATTCATGCGGATTCAGGATCATGATTGCCACACGCTCCTTTTGGATTTTATCGACAATCCGGATTCGGTTAAGATGTCGGAAGAGGATAAGGACGATGCCTGGATCGTACTTCGTGAGTTATCGTTGTCGAAAGGCGATGATCGCCCGGCGGACGTTTTTGCACGCACACCTGAATATGCACGCTTGTTCTATCAGGGCGAGATGACTCAGGAAAAAATTATTGCTGAGCTCCTGAAGGATTTGGAAAAACCCGGCAGCGGTAATTATACCTTTGATTCCGAAGATGCGTCGGGAAACAGCTTCCGTCAGCTTTATCATCCGATTCAGGTTCATTTCGTGGACGGAAAAATCGAAAACGACGAGGATTTGACTCCGAGCCGTCTGGAAAGAATCTTTACGGGGAATACGGAATATCAGGGCAAGCGCGCTGTTTACGAAGGCGCCATGCATTCATTTGAAGGCGCCTTGCAGCTACAATTAAGCGAGTTAGTCGAGCATGAGCAGAATGATGCCGCCAAGGCTTCCCTAAGCGGATGGCTGGGCAAACTTCGCGAGTACTTGGAACCGGACGCGGAATTGCGCAATAGCGTCGGCGAACATGCTTATGATAGCTTGAAGAACCGTATTAAACATGGCCTCGATTTCTACCGCCGTATTGCGGCGAGTGCCGAATTTAAGCTGTATTCCGCGGAGACCCAACGAGCGATCCTGGCTCAAATCGATAGCTTGGAAAAGAATCTTGGCGAATTTCTCAAGAATCCGCGGCGTTCGCTCCGTTATCGCATGGCTTCGGGTGTTTGGGCTCGTGTGGAAATCGAGCAAAAACCGCAAACTCTGGTCGAAAGGGATGCGGCACAGCCAGTGCTCAGCAGTTTAAATAAGGCACAACAAGACGACGCATTAACGGTCTTGAAGGCGTTGACGAATAAATTCGGTCAGGTCAACCGACGCAAGGTCCGGAATCTTGTCATGAACTGGGAGAAACCGGAAAAAGCGGATTGCTGGAGTGAGCTTAGCGATGAGGAACGGAAGGCCTTCCAAAGAATTGCCAAAGTTGCTTATGTGCTGAATTCTCTGGATTTGAGCATCAGTTGGCAGGTCGTCGCAACGCCCGATACCGACGCTGATATGGTCCATGTCGGAGACAGCGTTGTCTTCACCAGCCAGGTTGATGCGCAAATCCTGACGAAGAATCACGGCCGCGTCGAAGCCAGCGAAATGGGTGTGGCCCTGGCGCGTAATCCAGCCGAAGCATTGATCTTGATCAATCAGCGTGTACGGAGCAATCAATTGCCGGAAGTCGCACCCTACGGCGGTCCGCGTGAAGGCAAGTACACACGCCGTCAGAACTTCACTGAGAAAGTCAAAGAACAGGCATCCGGTAAGTCGGATATGGCTACGGAAGCTCATCCGGAAACGATTCAATCCCGTGAGCAGGTCGAAACACCGGGAGAACTGATGGACGTCATGCACACATGGCTTGCGGAGCAGGGTGAGATTACGGGACGGGATATGCTCGGAGAGGACGGCGAAGCGACGATCGACGTCTTCCTGCGCTTCCGCGACGGCGTAATCAAAGACCGTGCACAAGCGTATCAGACGTTTAAGAGATTGCATGATCAACACTTGATTTCGGATGACATGTGGACTGAAGTGTCCGCCGCTCTTGATCCGGCCCGGGTTGCCGACGGTGTCTTTAACAGCGCACCGGAACAAGCCGGATTCCAGCTCTTGATGTGGAAACTATTTACCCATTTGATGGAACGTAAAGTACTGCCGGTCACGCTCTTGACGGATCTGAACGGCCGGCAAAGTCAAAATCTGATGGATGTCTTGACAACCGTAGCAAGGCACATTGAAGAAAGCAAACCGCATCTCGCGACGGAGATTACGGCCGAGGATGTTCACCAGGCATTGGGTGAGGGGCTCGAAAACGGAGAAGTTGCGTTGATGAGCATGATCCATGAGCGCATCGTTCGCGATTCCGTTCCTTGGTGGCGCAAGATCTTCGGGCGTCCGGCGCCGAGCGCTTCGGAGCAGTATTATCAGACATATGACCGTGACTTCGGCTGGAAAATCAAGAAATACCGCGAAATGAAACTGGCGCGCGCCCGGTTTGCGGAATTTCAGCGAGATATGCAACTTCTGCAGCGTGATATTCGCTCGCTCGTCGGAAAAGGCTGGCTCGAAGGAATTAAATTATGGTTTAAAAATACCAGAATGTATAAATGGTGGTTAAACGGTACGCAGAATGGATCGAAATGGGCTGGTTTAGCAGGATTCGCATTTAAAAATCTCCCGATGGGGATACTAAGTACGCTGTTTATGTTCTTGATGGGTTGGTGGGCGATACCGGTCATCGGAATTCTTGCGCTCATGTGGTATCAACGTCATCGGCTCGTAAATTGGTATAACTATGTTATGGGGAAAATATGGAAACGATTATGCAAAACACCGTCGATCGACAATCTGAAATGGCAGCGAGATCGCGTGATGAAGAAAATGGACAAGTTACAGCGCAAAATCGAAGCCTATTATAAATGGCGCCAGAATTCGGATGCCCTTCATCTATTCGAAGACGCCGATCAAAGAGTGTCGCAAACCGCCGAAGACCGCTGGACGCAGGTTGCGATGCACATGGCCGAACGGTTGTGGGATATGTACGGGCGTGACTCCAAGAAGAGCCACGATACGTTCGTGCAGGAAGCCAAGGAATTCTTCCTCGTTCAACTGCGCGCTGAGGATGGGCGAGCCAGCGACATTCACTTGCAAAAACGGTTGCGCGACCGGTTCGCGAAGAAATCATTGCGCGAGATCATCGATCTGAAACTTATCGACGGTTTCCATAAACGCAAGACCTTTATGCATGCGCCTTGTGAGAACGTCGGTGATAACGGCGAATGTTTGGACGGTAAAGAGCCCAATCAGCCGGAACGGGGCTCATTGAGTGACGCAAGGTTGACTGCCATGATCGATGCCGATCTCCGGGCCAATCGAGTTCCGACGAACAGTGTTGTACGGCTCTGGCATCGATATCGCGAATATGCCAAGGTCCGGCATCCGCTCATCTCCTATGTTCTGACACAGCATGGCGCTATTGTCGCGGGAGTCGTCATCGGCCTTATCGTGCTTGGAATTGCCGCAATCGCATTGCCGGCACTCTTGGGGGCGTTTGCGATTACATGGGCTACATTCTTGGAATCATTAATAGCCGCTTTCGCGACGACAAGCGGCAAAATCTGGATCGGTATCTGTCTGACATCCTTGACTGGCAGCGCTGCAACGTTGGGCTGGAAAAAAGGATGGATGGGCGCGTCGGCTTGTCTAGGACTTGCTTCATTAGTATTCTCACCCATTTTGCTCGTCGGGGCGTTCGGCGGAATTCTCGGATGGGCGGTTTTCGATACCGGGAAAAATGAGGAGTGGGGTAAGGGTGATTGGCCGTGGTACCTGCGGTGGATGCCAAAAACGATTGCGCGGAGGTATTTGCATAAACTGATTCGTGAGGGTAACGATGCCGATCGCATGATAGCCTTTGAGCTGTTGGATCGCATGGATCGCGTTCAGGCGGGCGAGCACATCAAAGTCAAAAATGCTGACGGCAAGGAACACGATCTGACGATGTCGGAATTGTTGGGTATCATCCGCGATCATGTCAAAGAACGATACGATGCCGCTCAAAAACGCATCCGGGCCAGCCAGGACGGTAAAGTGTCCAAGAGGAAAAATCAGGATAAAGTCGCTGAAATATTGGCGGAAGATCTTGACGAGAGTATCGACGGCAAAGAGCAACAATTTACTCTGCGGAGCGGAAGTTATTTGAGCGCGGGATATTACACGGCTCCTTCCGCGGCCGGGGCTCAACCGGGTGCGGGCGATGAAGATAAAGAGAAGGAAGAGTTATGGCATGAGGATCAGCGCTTCCAGGTAGGTTCCGTCAAGAAGCAGGAAGTGACGATCCGGAAATATCGAATCCCGGGAGTCGGTGCGATCACGGTCTATGTGGAATCGGAAAATCAAGGACGCATTATTTCCTGCGACGAAGGCAATGAAGGCCTGATCGGGCGGCAGGTGACGATGGCGGAAGGCAAAATCACGGTGCAAGGAATCGAATATCAAGCGAATCCGAATGAGGACAAAGGAGTCATTAGTATTTATGCGGTACGCGGATTCAATACCAAGGGAGACGTTCAGATTTACACCTATCGTGATCCGAAGACGAAAAGGGTGTATATCTTCCAATCCGATAACGGAAGGGGCGTCGGATCGCGGGTGCGGGCGTTTGAGAGACATGAGCGCACCGTGATGGAAAGACTTTATAGCGGACGCTTGAGCCGCAATGCTACCGATAAACTGGCGGAGATCAACGGGTTTGTGCCGGATGGCGCTCGTGAGCGGTTGACGCAAAGCACGGACGCGATTGACCAAGCCAATGCGGCTCATCTAGGCCTAGCGCTTCATGTCGATTTTATGACGCGCCTGCGCGCGATGGATCCGCATCTGGCCAATCTGTATCGTGCACGAATGATCGTGGATGAAAGCACGATGGATGATAAGGGGAAGCGCGAGACGCCCGACGAAGAGCAAATCAAAGAAATTGCCGCCAAAGCCGGCGTTGCCGTCGAGGATGTCTACGTCATGCTCGGCGTTTCGCCGGAAGTCTATCGGAGTTTGATGAAGGCGCGCGAAACTCTGAAAGCACAGTTTGAGACTTCGGCCAATGAACTCGAGCAAGAGATTCAAGGGCTTGAAGCTCGCAGAGCCGATCCGGCTTCGGGTTTGACGCCGGAACAAAGGACTGCGCTCGATAAAGATATCGAATTCAAAAAACTCAAATTGGAATATTACCTCAAAACTTTGGATGGACTTAAAGAAATCAAATTTGCCATCGATCCGAAACTTGACACGGAAGCCTTGGTCCGCGGGGACGGAACGATGTATTGGAGCTCGCAGACGATTACCCAACTGAATCTGCTCCGCTCGCATCCAAGCGTGCGATCGCCCGAAGACGGTGAGAAACTCGTGCAGGCCTACATGCAGGTTTTTATGGTTCACGAAACCATCGAGCATTCCATCAATGTATCGAAGCCTGTTCTGCAAGATATGATCCATGAGACTGAATTGCAGGGTGATCAGTCAGACTGGGAGGATTTATCAAGGCTTGAACAGCTCATTAGCACAACCGGCAAGGATGATGAAGGTAAAGCCGTGCGCGACTTTGCTTGCGAATTGACGGCAACGACGATGATGGCGCGACTCATGCCGCCGGAGACTCGGCGCGCTGCCGTAAAGGCTTTGAGAATCATGGGTGGTGTCAAAGGCCAGGATAACATGGCTCTTAAAGCCGATTTCTATGAGCGCCGTGCGCTGCTTAAAGAAGACGCCTGGGACCGCTTTGTGCGTGGTGACAAAACACAGGGCGATCAATATGCTTTTGATCTGGTGCAAAACTACTTCCGGGGCACTTTCATAGGTTTTTATTACAACATCTATGACGCTATCTCCCAAGGCCGTTTCCAACACGCGCGGAAGATTATTGAAGAAAAGTATAATGAGGCACGTGGAGACACTGGTGAAAAACCAATCAGCGATGAGGAATACAAAAGGCTCATGACACTCATCATGGCGGGTGAAAGAGGAAATGCGAATTTCGCCATCAGTTACGCACGCCAAGCCAGAGAGCGGCTAAGTCACGATACTCACAACTTGCTAAAATTGCTCGCACAGCGCGAAACCAAGGCGCAGCGCGAAGCACGCATGTCGCGTGAGACGGAAGCCGCGGCGATCAATCGCGAGACGATGGCACGTCGGATTGCCACTGCCCAAGATTTTGGCGCTAAGGGAATTGATTTTGACCAGGCTTTCAAAGAAGGCGTATTCAGGGACGATGTTATCGACGGTACCATGGGCGAGGGTACAGCGGATCAACTCAACCGACAGTTGGAAGAGTTTGCTTTGGAAGAAACCGACAGAATTAACGGCGAACGTTTAGCGAGAAAACGTATTGCATCCCGCGTTGCGCGCGGAAATCAGGTAAGTGTCAATGATCTGTTCCGCAAGGATGCTTTGCGCCAGGCATACGAAAGCGCACTGGCTAGCCGGTTGACCGCGGAAACCGCCGAAGTCCTGCAGCAAATGCAAGCAGCTAAATTGGCTACCGCCCAAGAATTGGCTAAAAACCGGACCATCGGTAAAGCGATCCAGGATGTTGAAGAATCGGATAATCTCAAGACGCTCGGTGTTGAATACGATCCGATTACCCATCGCGATATTTTGGAAAAGGGATTTGAAGACAGTAAAATTGAGTATGTGCCCTCGATCATTGATCCCGTATTAGGGGCCGGAACGGCAGATAAGCTTAATCGAGATTTGCATCGGCGTTTGGCGGAAATGGCGGCCGAACGGGGTATCACGCGGTCGGATACCCGGACGAATAAAGAGCTGGTCGAGGCTTTGATTAAACATGACGCGCAAGTCATCGTTCGGGAAGCACGCAAACGCGAAGTCGATGCAAAAGTGCGCGCACGTGATATTTCACTGGCGCAAGCGGAATTAGCGGCCACCTTCGGTGATTTTAGCGACAAAGCCAAACGTCAGCAATTCGTGGACCAAGCCAATACCTACAGCGAAGGTGATTTGTCTTACGAAGGTCAAACCGAACCGCCGAAACCGCAAAAGAAGTATGATCTTAAAGAAGATGATCTCATCGGTACCAGAATCAGAGTCATCGATCTTAACGGAGCAGGATTAACTCCGGATCAACGCGCTGCTCGAATACGCATTCTCCGCAGAATCTATGGTGTTCATATCGATGAGAGCATGACACAAATCGCCGTATTGGAAGTCCCTCGGTCACGCTGGGAATACTTCCAGAAGAAAGCGGGCGGTCATGAAGGAGCGGCAGCCTTTGCCGACGGTCCCGAGCGTTTTGCAAAAGGAACACTGCTGGGACGTTCCGGTATTGTTGTTGCTCCCGAAATGGAGGCCAAAGAATTTTTGGAAATTCTGGGCCATGAGATCGGGCATACCGCCGATCCATTGGAACAGACCATGTACCGTGAATATGTCGAGAGTCAGGGCGGTAAACTGGAAGCCGGTTGGTTTGCGATTCCGGAAATGCGCCGTGAAATTCTCGGATATCTGGGCCAGCATGCCGACGAAATTATTGCGAACCCAGAAGCTGGATTCGATGAGTTTCGTCGAGTCATGTTAGCCCATTATCAGGACGAAAGTGCCGGAAACTACTTGTCTGAGTATTACAAGAAACAAGGGATTCCGGAAGACGAGTGGCCGGATCTGCGCAAACGCCATCTAAGGGTTCTCAGGGACATGCTGGACAGCGTTTGGTCGATTCTGTCATCGTATCGGGATTTACGAATAACCTTAAACGTTATCCGGCGCACGGTAACACCGGAAGAACTTGCCGAAGAAGCCAAGGCAGCGCTGACAAATAACCGAAGTGTCTATGCGGATGAAATTATCCAGGAAGCGGGTATGTTGGACGAATGGATTCAGACTTTTGACATGGCCAGTTTCGAATTTGCCGGAAACGCTCAATCATCGAAACGCCGGCTGATCAAACTGTATAAGACTGTTATAGCCAATGGCGGTGAAGTAAAGACGAATGAAGGAAGTCTAAAAGCAAATGATGTCCTCCGCATGTTGAATATTCTGATGCAAAGGATTATGGACGAAGGAACTCGGGACGATCAGTTTGATATCCTGGCTGCGATTGCGGAAATCGATGACAAAGATTGTCTGCCGCTAAAAAATCTGGCAATCATGAAATTACGCGAAATGGCCGAGGCGGCTCAGCGATCGGGTCAAGATCGTGACGAAATCGCGCAACAACTGATTGCCGAAAATACCGAAGTGGCCGAAATGTTGCATGCGCAGGGCATCGATTTTGAGGCCATTTATATTGATGGGCGATTCCATGAAGATATTTTGGATGCTGTCCTCGGACAACCCGGATCCGGCGATGCCTTGAACCGGATATTGGATGCGCGATGCCGCCAGGCTATGCCTCTCAGGAAATACATCCAGGATCGATTGACAAAGCGACTGGAAGAAAAAGCAAAAGCTTATAATCCTTTTGATGACGAACAAGGACAGAAATTAAACCTTCTCTTGAAAATAATTGCGGCGGTACTGCCTGCCATTGCGGATGACGAAGAAGGCAGACGCAAGTATGAGATGCGTGTCGTGAAGGAAGGACTGTTTGACCGTCTGATTCAGCAAGCGCAGCAGATCGGAAAGCCGAAAGACAGAAAAGAATTAAGGCGGGAGACGGCTCAAGCGGCTATCGCCTCATTTATCGGCGACGATCAGAAACGCAGGAAATTATTCGAAGGTTTGAAGTTTGAAGACATCTTCGATGAAGAAACCGGCAGATTTAAAGTGGAAAAATTGGGCGATACGGCAAGCGAATTGAATAAGATCTTAACGGGCAAGATGAAGGCGGCCGAGGATGAACAAAAGGGGCGTGACGAGCAAATGGCCAGAGAAGCTACGAAAATCTTGGCGGTCGTATTGTATTGCACGGATCCCCGGGCTTTTGATATCGGAAAGCAAGATCTTGATTCGGATGGTCATATTGCCATTCTTGCGCAAATGGCCCTTTTTGAAGCCGGAGCGCGAGATGCTTCAACAGAGAATCCGCTTGTGCATGAGTTAAACGACCAATATTTGGGCGTCAAAGGCAAGGCCAATCTCGATGACGTGATCAAAGATACGATCGCGTTTGCGGAAGAACGGGCACGCTTAGAGCGGGAGCGCAAGGCTAAGCAAGAAGCCGCTCAAAAATCCTTAGAGGCCGAGGAGAATAAATTGAAGGCTGATATCCAGCGTTTTAATGAACAAGTTCAAATTTATTTGGCCGAGAGACAGTCGGGGGTTTTGACGCCCGAAACGATTGCAAGGCAAAACGAAATCTTTGCAAACGACCAAGACAAACTTAGAAAGAGGCAAGCGGCATTTGCTCAAAAAGCGCGCGCCCTTATGGAGCCTATCGAAAGTGAATATCAACAAGGGATGACGGAACTTCTTAAGAGACAGGAAAAGACCAAAGCTCTCTATCGCAATGATGAAGAGAGGCGTTTCGCCGGGCGGTACCTGGCGGAACTCGGCGCGCGTCCGACGATGGCCCAAATCGAGCAGATGCGCAAACTGAATCTCGATATGGCCATCACGGTACTGCGCGATCCCAAGACGGGCGAAGAAAGAATCTTTGCGACCATCGGTATTGTGCCGGAGCAAGCCGAACTCTACGGCAAGGATAACATCGAGGCCTTCTATTACAGCCGCGCGGCCGAAGTAACGACGCATGAGGCGCCGATTATGCCGTTGCGCCGGCTCGGCGATCCATTGCGTGATTTTGACCGAACCGGACAGCTTGCGGCCGGGAAATACGGATATCTCTGCACGGTGCACGGCGTGACACGCGTGAGCCGCGTGAAGGGCGTGGCCCGCGATCTGCCGATCGACATGACCGGCAGTCTCGAAGAACTCAGCGCCACCGCGGTAAAGACGCATGCCTTTAACGCGTTGAGCTATGACAAAGGCGATGTTCAAATGCTCATCGAATATCGTCCGTCGGCATGGTTCGGCTTGAAGAGCGACGTGCAGATTGACGGATTTATGCAGACGACACCTGCGGCACGGTCCGAACTCCGGGCTCCGAAGACAATGGCGGAGATGGAAATTGAAAAGACGCTGTGCGGCATGAATGTGTTCCCTGAAAATTCGATCGCGGCCATGGTCCGGACGATTTATCAATTGCAGCAAACCGGAGATCCTCAGCGCCGCGCCGAGATCTTGGCCAAAGGTGCCGCGGAACTGGGCATGGATCTGCATGTTCTGCCGGATTCGTTCCAAGCCTTTTTGGACAAGACCAAACTCGAATTCGCGCTGCCCGAACAGGATCCGAATCTGGCTACAAATCATTTCGGTTACGCGGTACCGGATCAGGCAAGAATCGTCCTCAACCGCCAGAAAGTGACCAACGGCTACGGCGACGAAAGATTCTCGAAGTTCTATAAAGAACAGGCCGTCGAGCTATTCGAACACTTGGTCCGGATCATGGTCGTGCTGAATCACGAAACCGACCACATGGGCATGACGACACTGGGCGTCGACCATCTCAGTCAAGAGCATGCGGGCTACGAGAGAAATATGGAACTCCTCACGGGGATTGAGAGTATCGTGATGACGCAATCACCCGAGTTGGCCAAGCGTTCCGAATTCTTCAGGCAATTGCCGGCCAAACGGAGATTCTTGCAGGGATTGCTGAAACTGGCATTTGATCCTTCGGTTTTGATGGATGCCAGCGAGCGTACGCACTTCCAGAGAATTCTCATGGGCGCTGAGAAACTTGGGCCTGAAGATCTTACGCTGGCTACCAAACTGGATTACACGGTCATCGCGGTCGGCGACGCAACTTATCAGGCCATGCCGGGCGCTGAAGAAATCATCTATGTTCCGAATTTCGCAATGTTGAATCAGCTATTAGCAAAAACCAAGAACCGGGACCACACAGTTGTATTGATGAAGCGCTCCTTGATGGGTGAACAATATCAGCCGCCCGGAGAAAAGGCGACCGGCATTATCGAATGGTTGAACAAACAAAAAGTCGGAACCTTTATCTACGACGACAACTATACGGCACGGTCTGAAGACCGGGTCTATCAATATAAGCCCGAGGATGTCGCAAACTTAGGTAAGGTCGCGGCTTACCTGGGACGTGATGAATTTAAGACCATGATGGCACATGATTTTCAATTGGGCGGAATCGGAGAAGAAGGTTACTACGAAGTCGGGCAATTGTTCTTTGAGCAATCTTTCATGCGGTTGATTACCGACATGGCATCATCGAAGATGTTAGGTATGGCTGCATAACGGTCTTGCCAGGGCGATCCGGTGGGGACCATCGTCCCTGGCAAGGCTGAAATTGGCTTTGACAGGCGAAAGCGTTATGGTTATACTTTCGCTGGTGTTGAGTTCAATGTATGAGGATTGTGAATCAGCGACATAATTAAATAGGACCAAACGCGAAAGCGCTTGGTCTTTTTTTTTATCGTTGCTCGGATTCCGGTCCTCAATAAAGAAGGAGATCGGTAGTATGCCTAGAGGAACTGTGAAGTGGTTTAGCAATCAAAAAGGTTATGGGTTCATTACTCCGGAAGGCGGTTCGGCAAGCGGCAAAGATATCTTTGTCCACTTTTCGGCCATTACGGGGGACGGTTATAAGACTTTACGGGAAGGGGAAACCGTCGAGTTCGAGATTACCCAAGGTCCAAAGGGTGATCAAGCTGTCAATGTGTCCCGTGTCGGCGGTGAAAAAAGCTAGACGACAGTTAATCGGCTATTTGAAATATCGATTGTTGGCTTTTCAGAGAGCACGTTAGCTAGCAAACGACCACAGACCCAGGTCAACAAGAATTGGTAATCTGGAAGGGATTCTGTTTTGTCCGGATTACCCTCACCCCCCAACTCAAGTGATCAGTTGATCCAGGGATGTGGTGTATCCATGGCACTTATGTCATGGTATGACGGTCAAGTTCACTATATAATAGGAATGCCACACTTTTAGAATCCCAGGATGAATCTGGGCAATCATCATGATGTTATTTTGTTAACCGCAACCAATTTGGGAGGCATCGGATCAGGATGAATATTTCGACGCGACCGCTGGCAACGATTGAGATGAAGGAAGCCGGACAAAGTCCTTGGCTTGATTTTATCGACCGTGATTTGTTCCAAACGGGCGAATTGAAATCCCTGATCGAGCGGGGAGTCCTTGGCGTCACCTCGAACCCTACCATTTTTGAAAAGGCCATTACCCGTCAAGGCAGCGGTTACGAAAAAGATATCCTGAAAATGATCCGGCAGGGATTCTCCACCTTCGAGATCTATGATGCTCTGACGGTCACCGATATACAGAAAGCGTGTGATTGCTTTTTGCCTCTTTTTGCACAATCGGACGGTGAACACGGTTTTGTGAGCCTGGAGGTCAATCCCGGCCTGGCATTCGATGAGGAAGGGACCGTGGTGGAGGCCAAACGTCTTTTTAAGCTTGTCAACCGCCCCAACGTGATGATCAAAGTTCCGGCAACCGCAGAAGGCATCCCCGCGATTCGTCGACTGATCGCCGAGGGTGTGAATGTCAATATTACGATCATTTACTCGGTCGAACAGTACCGGCAAGTTGCCCAGGCTTATCTCGAAGGCTTGAATGCACGATTGAAAGCAAAAGGGGATATTCACAAAGTCCATTCGGTCGCGAGCGTCTTTGTCAGCCGGATTGATGTCGTGGTGGATAAGAAGCTCAATGAATTGGCCGATGCCGCCAACGACCCTGCTCAAAAGAGCGAATATCTGTCTTTGTGCGGGAAAGCATCGGTGGGCAACAGTAAAATCATTTTTCAAGAGTTCAAGAACGTCATCCAGTCCGAAGAATTCATGAAACTCAAGGCAGCGGGCGCCTGGACACAAAAGCTGCTTTGGGGCAGTACCAGTGTCAAGAATCCCAGCTACCCGGATTTGATCTATGTTGAGAATATGGTCGGAAGAGATACCGTCAACACGATGACCAAAGCAACGCTTGAATCCTTAATGGATCATGGTCGCATCGAGCCGGATACCGTCGAAAAGAACATCGAAGAAACCCGCCAATATTTTGCGAAGTTGCTGAGCCTCGGGATCGACATCCATCAGGTTTGCGAGCATCTCAAGCTGGTGATGGCCCAGCAATTCTGCGATTCTTTTGACGCGATTATGGCTCGCTTGGAACGCATCCGGTTCGAACGACAAGCCAAGAAATCCGCAAAGTCATTCGATTTTAAAGTTCAAGCCGGGTTGCCGGATTCCGACGACTTTAAGATGAAACTTCTTGAGATGGAGTCCAACGCCACCGTCGATCGGTTCTTTAAGAAAGATCCCTCGCTTTGGAAAAGCACACCGGATCATCAGAAGGTCATCTTGAACAGGCTCGGCTGGCTCAAATCGCCCGAATGGGTCCTGGGCAAACTTTATGAAATGGACATGCTCTACGATGAAATCCGGAAAGAGAAAATTCGGGATGTGGTTCTGCTCGGGATGGGCGGGTCCAGTCTCGCGCCCGAGGTTTTACGCGATATTTTCAAGAAAGCGCGCGCCAAAAGCCCACGGCTTAGCATCCTCGATACGACGGACCCGGAGACGATCTTGGATTTGGAGCGTTCGGTCAACTTAAAATCAACGCTGTTTATCGTCGCCAGCAAGTCCGGTTCGACGGTCGAGACCACGTCGCAGTTCAAATATTTCTATCATCAGCTGCAGAAGAAATATGCCAAAGCGAAATACGGCGCGGCAAAACTCGTCGGAAGACATTTCGTCGCGATTACCGATGCCGGTTCCTGGCTTGAGAACCGGGCGCGAGAGCTTCAATTTCGCAAAGTATTTGTCAATCCTTCCGATATCGGAGGAAGATATTCCGCATTGTCCTTTTTCGGTTTGCTGCCTGCCGCGCTAATCGGAATCGATCTGAGACCGATATTGAAGCAAACACTGGATCTGATCAAGTTATCCATGACCGAAAAGACCCTTTCGAAGAACCCCGCCATTTACCTGGGGGCTTTGATGGGTGCGTGGGCCAATCGCGGACAAAACAAACTCAACTTTTGGATTTCCCCGTCGTTGAGTCCGATTGCAGCCTGGCTCGAGCAATTGATTGCCGAAAGCACAGGCAAAGAGGGTAAGGGAATTTTACCGGTAACCTATGAGGACATGTCCGGACCGGATGTTTACGGCAAGGACCACGTTTTCGTCTGGATGAGGCAAAAGAGCGATGTCCTCAATCAAAAAGCGAAAGAAAGATGCAAGGAAATCAAAAAAGCGGGATTCCCCGTCGTGGAGATGGTATGGCCGGACATTCACGCGATCGGATCAGAATTCCTTCGGTTGGAGATCGCCACGAGTATTGCCAGCGCGGTCATGGGGATTAATCCCTTCGATGAACCCAATGTGAAGGAAAGCAAAGACCTTACGAATAAAATTCTCGATACGCTGAAACAAACCGGGAAACTGGAAAATCCAAGCGGCCTTCTGTCGTTCAACGGGAAATCGTTCATCTCAAACGGAAAACCGATGGACGGAGAGCCCCTTTTCCGGGAGTTTTTCGCGAAGTTAGGAAAAACACCGGAGGGGTACATTGTCTTTCTCGCCTATACTCCGCGTGCCCCGGAGATTTCGAAGGAGATCCAGAAAATGCGGAATTCCCTGCGTGAGCATTATAAGGTTCCGGTTTTGATCGGGTTTGGCCCGCGGTATTTGCATTCGATCGGCCAGTTGTATAAAGGAGGGGACCGCAAGGGGCTTTTTATTGAGTTTCTTATGCAAGACAAGAAGAATGCGGCGGTGCCGGAAACTCATTACAGTTTTAGCCAGCTCAAACGGGCTCAGGCCTTGGGGGATTATGAGGCCTTGAAACAAAAGAATATTTCCGTGCTGGCATTCGATGTCGGGTACGCACCCCTCAAGGGGATCAAGGCATTCAAAAAGGAGTTATATCAAGCCATCGGTATGGCATAAGGATCTGAAGCTGAAGAGCCTTGCGCGGTAAAGATTTTTCTTCAGATGGCGTTAATAAATCGAAATATGGCAAAAAACGTTTTTATCCGAAATCTTAAGCTCTGGGGTGTGGCAAGCGTATTCGTCCTGCTGGCGAGTGGTTGCGCTCACGAAGGGCCTACCATGAGTCCCCGGATGATATCTCCCATGCGGCCGGTCACGGCGCCTATCCCGATGCAATTGTATACGCCGTTCACACACGCTCAAACCATCCAGCATGTCGTCGGGCCATCCGAAACCTTATGGCGTATCAGCAAAATGTACGATGTCGATATCCAAACGCTGATCCAGGTCAATCATTTGCGGAACGCTTCCGAGTTGAAAAAGGGGCAGCTGATCATCATCCCTCAGACTTATGGACCGCGGCCGGTCATTGCGCTCTATCCCAATCATAAATGGCGCTATATCATCGTTCACCATACCGCGACCGATGTTGGGAACGCTCTC
>JAQTOZ010000230.1 GCA_028713205.1 Candidatus Omnitrophota bacterium | reverse complement strand
CCTGGCTTTCCTTCCAGGAGATTTCCGCGCAAATCGTAGAACCGGTAGCCGAAGTTTTCCGCGACGGGGAGTCCGGCATCGCAGGTTGCGCTGGAACCCAGCCCGATGAAAATTTCGGTGGGCCGCTGTGAGAGTGCCGCGCGGATCAGATCGGCAAGACCTTCCGATGAGGCACGCAGGGGATTCAGCTTTTTGGCCGGGACCAGATGGAACCCTGTTGCATGGCATGATTCGATATAAATCCGGCGGTGCTTTTTTGAAATGCCGAGATACCCTTGGACCGGATTTCCCTGAGGCCCCGGGAGGGTGACGGCCTGCCGCCGGAGTTCTTCCGCTTGTTCGAGGGCTTCGATAAACCCTTCGCCGCCGTCGCTGAGGACCAGTTGTGTGATCTCCGCTTCGGGACAAGCAAGCCGGAGGCCTTCCGCCAGGGCCGAGTTGACTTCCCGGGAAGAAAGCGTTGTTTTGAATTTGTCCGAGGCGGTCAGTATTTTCATGGCGCAGACTATTATAGGGAAGCGGTATCGCATAAGCCACAGGATAAACCGCCTCGTTTTTCAGGCTTGAATTACCTGGGGCATTCATGTACATTGTCTGCCGCTGCATGAAGGACCGACTGGTCGTTGCGTCTAAGGCGTGGCCCCTTGGTATGGGGACGTTTTGAAGCAATCAGCCTTTTAATCCGATTCGGAGGGCTTTATGGACAAGGAGATATCGACGCTGCAAAATATTATCAATACCGTCATCCAATATTGTGTGAATTACAGTTTTCAGGTGCTCGGCGCCATCATCGTTTTGGCTTTGGGGTTTGCCGTTGCGAATTGGGTGTCACGGTTGTTGTTGCAGCTTCTTAAGAAAAGGAACCTCGACATTACGCTTTCCAAGTTTCTCGCCGGAGTAGTCAGAGTCTTAATTCTCGTCTTCGCGGTGATTATCGCGCTCGGGAAATTCGGTATTACCATCGCGCCTTTTATTGCCGCTTTGAGCGCCGTCGCTTTCGGCGCGAGTTTTGCCCTCCAGGGCCCGCTGGCCAATTACGGGGCGGGAATTTCCATTATTCTGTCGCGCCCTTTTGTGGTCGGAGACACGGTTTTGATCAATGAGATCAGCGGTCTTGTCGAGGAGGTGAAGCTGGCCTGTACGATTTTGACCGATGAAGACGGTGTCAAGATTACGATCCCCAACAAAAAAATCGTGGGGGAGATCGTACACAATTCGAAGGTCAATAAAATCGTCGAGGGCGTGATTGGGATCAGCTACGACAGCGATCCGGTGACTGCGATACGGCTGATCACGCAGGCGGTCGAAAAGTTTCCCGAGGTGGCGAAGATCCCCAAACCGCAGATCGGGATTCAACGGTTTGCGGATTCGTCCATCGATATCGATTACCGCTATTGGGCGCCGACCGCCAGGTATTTTCAAACGATGCACGCCGTCAATCTCGCTGTTTTTCAGGCGCTCGGGAAAGCCGATATCCGGATCCCGTTCCCGCAGCGGGACGTGCACATTATTTCTCAGCCGGCACAGACGCAGGCGTGAGATTTTTCAGAAGATAGAAGCAGTTCAAAGATAGAAGGAGGAATGATATGAAGTTTCGTTTCAGTGCATTATGTTTGCTGATCACGGCGATGGTGTTTACTTTTGGGTGCGCGAAGAAAGCGGATCCGAATAAGCCGATCGATCAAATCAAGGCCGAAGTCGAGAAGATGTCGGTCAATGATCTCCAGGCGACGGCCCAGGCCTATGCGAAAGAGATCAAAGCCAAACAGGGCGAAGTGGACAAAGTCAAAGAAAAGTTCAAGGGGATGTCGCCCATGGACCTTTTTGGAGAGAAAGGGAAGGGGATCCGCGAACAGGCCACCAAGTTGGCATCGGAAGTTTCAGAGCTGACGAAGCGTTATACGATTTATGCCGATAAATTGCGCGCAAAGGGCGGCGATCTTTCAAAAATAAAGATTTGATCAGCGGTAAGGGATAAGGAAAGCGCAGACCCAAGTCCCAAGCCTTAAGATACAAGACCTGCTTGCCGGACAGGCGGGCAAAAAACAAAGGGGACAGGCAAAGAAGCACTGCCTGTCCCCTCGTTTTTCATTTCCCGGACGTGATATTCTATCTCCCATGCAAACAATAGCCGCTCTCGTCATTTTGCTTTTGCTTCATTCCGGATGCGCGACGCTTTTCGGCTGGAACATTCATGCGCCCGGCGTTCTGTCCCGGCAATTTGCCGAGAATGTGCAGCCGGAGAAAACCCGCGTAGCCCTTTACATCCCCAAGGACGTTCAAACTTACAGGTCAAAAAACCGGGGCGGACGATTTGCGGACCCGCAGGTTTACTATATCGGCGAAGCGATGACCCCGATGCTCATCGAGGGATTTCAGGATGGCTTTGAGGAGTTTATTCTGATGGAAGCGGAGCCCACGCCGGATGTTTTACGGCAGTATGGCATTCCGTATTTGGCGGTGGTCGGCATTAAGGATTTCAATAATCGCGTGACGATGAAAGGGCAGGCTGTTGAATTGGTGACCGAAACCGTGGTTTACGACACGGACCTTCATCCGGTTGCGCGCTTTGAGTCCCGCGGGGCCAGCGACGCTCGCAAGGTTTTTGCCAAGAAAGGCGGACCTGAAGTCAATCTGAACTCGGCCATCGAACAAACCATTTATGCGATTGTGATGTATCTTCAGGACGGTCTGAAGTCCGGTTCTTTGAAGAGTGGGGTCATGTCATGATGTCCGCGCCGGTAAAAAGCTCAAATGTTATTTTCAAAACGTCTGCGATGCGCTCGCTACGCCGGGTGTTGTTGTTTTTAACGATGGCCGCTTTGATTGTTCGTCCGGCGTTCGCTTCCGAAGTCTTGCAGGAAACTTCGACGAAAGTTGCGGTCAAGGTGAACCCGAAAACGGGCAAATCGTATGTCAGCATTGTCGGCGCGGACGCGGTGTTGCCCGCCCATGCGGTTGTGATCGACGGCAAGCTCGCCCAAAGGCCGGATTACCGCATGCTGGATCCCAAAATGAAACCGGGGGATGTCCCTTACGAAGGCCCTTACAGCAATCGCACAAAAGTTTATGTGCTCGCGGCGACGCTGGCGACGGTGGGCACGGTTTCCGGTATTGCCGCGGCAAGCGCGATTCCGGCCACCACCGCGGCGACGTCGGCAGCCGGTGCCGGCGGCGCGGGCGTTTATGCGGCAGGCGGGGCGGCGGTTGCGACCGGCACGGTTTCAACAGCCTGGTTGGCGTCACGGCCCAAGCCAAACGATGAAGATTTTAGACGAGGTTCCGAATCGCATGTGACCGGCGATATCCGCCAGGCCGAGTTGTCCGAACCGCATTTTGATACCCAATTGGGCGAGTACCGGTATCCTCCTCCGGACCCCCGGGAATCCAAAGACCAAGACGCGTCTTAATTCGATCATAAAATTTGTTGCGGGACTTGATATAATAGAAACACTTTAATCCAAAGGAGACAAGGTATGCATAAACCCATCAATCCAGGTATTCAGGATATTCAGAAACGCGGCAGTCGCATTGTGGCAGAGGGCAAATCGATGTTGCCCGCGGCCTCGCTCATGATTGCGGCCGGGGTTCTCGGTAGCGTCGCGGACCGGAAAAAACCTTTTGTGACCGTCGTTAATTCTTACACCACGCAAATCCCGGGTCATATCCATTTGAATGTTCTCGGTGAAAAACTTGTCGGCCTTTTGAAGGCAAAAGGATACAACGTTTGGTATACGAATATCGGCGGCGCCGTGGATGACGGAGTGGCGATGGGGCATTTCGGCATGAAGTACTCTCTGCCCTCGCGTGAGTTGATCACGGACCAGATCGAGACAATCGTCGGGGCGCATCCGTGCGACGCGTGGATCGGCATCGGCAATTGCGACAAGATCGTGCCGGGAATGCTCAATGCGATGGTGCGGCTCAATATCCCTTCGGTTTATGTCAGCGGCGGACCGATGCTGGCCGGAAAAAATAACACCGACCTTATCACCCTCTTCGAAGGCGTGGGCAGTGAAGCCGCCGGCAAGATGTCCGAAACGGAGCTCACCGGTTTGGCCGAAGGTGCCTGCCGCACGTGCGGAAGCTGCGCCGGCATGTTTACCGCCAATTCCATGAACTGCCTTGCCGAAGCGATCGGACTGGCCCTGCCCGGGAACGGGACGATCCCGGCTGCGGTTTGGAAAGACCGTGAGAAGCAAATTTGGGAAATCAATCCCGAAAGATTGCAGCTCATCGAGCGTGTCGCGGACGCGATCGGGGATGTGCTCAAAAACAAAATCCTCCCATTGGATATCGTGACCAAAGACGCGATCGACAATGCCTTTGTCCTCGATCTCGCGATGGGCGGATCGTCGAACACGATTCTGCATACGCTGGCGCTTGCCTGTGAAGCCGGTATCCGGTACCCGCTCAAAAGGGTCAATCAGCTGGCCGAGAAAACTCCGAATGTGTGCAAGGTCTCGCCGTCTCGTCCGGATGTGCACCTGGAAGATGTGCATCGCGCCGGCGGGATTGCGGCCATTCTCAAGGCGGTCCATTTGGACGGCCGCGCGCCGCTCAATCTGGATTTGAAAACCGTTGCGGGGACTTTGCGCGAGCGCGTCACGAACGCACCCGACCCCGATCAAAACATAATCCGCACCGGTGACAAAGTTTTTTCCGCCCAAGGCGGCCTCGCGATCCTTTACGGGAACCTCGCGCCGGAAGGTGCCGTGGTCAAAACTGCCCGAGTCGACAAAGAGATGATGAAATTCCGCGGGCGCGCGAAATGTTATTCGTCCCAGGAAGCGGCGTTTGACGCGATTCTCAAAGGCAAAG
>JAQTOZ010000229.1 GCA_028713205.1 Candidatus Omnitrophota bacterium | reverse complement strand
CTTCCAAAAGCTCAATTTCTGCTTGCTCGGCCGATACGAATTGGGCATCCCCCGCCGTTCGCGCTTCGGGAGAATCATAAACCGCTACATTCGTCCCGGGTTGATTGGTGCGATACCATTGGAGTAGCTTCACGCTTTTATCGATACCGAGAATATACCCGGCGTTGAGCGGAACGGTAAATTTTGTTCCCAAACCGTCCGTGATTTCTTGCTCATGGCTCATCGGATAATCCACAAGAGCCGTCAACTGCGGCGTTGCATAAACCCTGATAGCCGCACTGTTTAATTGCTTAAGTTGTGCGATTAATTTGCGTCCTCGTTCCAAAGCAGCCTGACGTGCCGCCAACACGAGCGCCTCCAGTGGTGCGGCAGGTACCAGGACTGCTGGGACGCCCAAAGTTTTTGCAGCCGCAGGCTTGGCCGGAACTGGCGGGACGGGAGTTGTCGGCGCTTCAGGGACAGCTTCCGTCACTTCAGGCAAAAAGAAAAACCGGCCTTTTGCATATCCTATTTCGCCGCGTCCAATCCTTCTCAAGATTTCATCGGGCTTAAAAGCTGTCCCCGCATCACTTGCGTCGAGGTCCTCCGGATGGACTGGTTCGTACATATCCCCGTAGACCGGGATTGTTTGATTGGCAACTCCGGGTTCCTGCATGGATAAACTATCCGGTTCGTATTTCATCGCCTGTATCTGCGCGGATTTTTTCCATGCATCCACATTGGCCTGCGTCACTGCCCGCATTTCGGAGCGGGCGGGCGGGACAAGAACAGTCGGAGTCGCGCGAACGGCGGAAAGGGCCAAATAAGCTCTATCCAGTTCTCTCACATCGGGCAGCCATAACCTGGTCCCTGCAATCAAGGAGAGTACCTCCTCAAGGCCATTGGCATCCGCAATTTTCGGCAATCGATCGAGAGCCGATGTCATATTATTAAGAAGCGATGCCCACACCGCGTCATCGCCGATACGGCGATCAAAAAGCGCGTCACTGACTTGACTGAGCAATCCGTTGACCGTTCTTTGAACCGTCGCGGAAACTCGAACATTGCGCCAATTTGCGGGCAGCGGAAACCGACTTGAATAACGTCTGCGTCCGTTCAAATGAATAAGAAAGTCTACCGGCGTTCCGCCGGTCAAAATCAATCGATCCTTTTCGAAAGCAAGCCAGCCGAGCGCAATTTCATAGGCCGCTTCCGCCACAGAAAGATCATAGGCTTGAAGATCCGGATCGTTGATCCGAACCATCTGGCCCGGCGTCCTCTGATACCGGCGTGTAAAATCTTTGGCGGCTTGATCTCTGATCCGCAACAATTTTAATTGATACACAGCGGGCCGGGGATATATTGCTTGATTCAGAATGAACCTTCCATCCCCGGTTTGTGTCAAATAGTTGTAACGCAAATCATCCGCTGCCTCGGCTCTCGTCGGTTCGGGCATCGGATCACTGGTGTTGAGAATTGCATCAGCCGGCCGATCGGTCCAGCGATCATCAATCCGGCCCGTCAATAATCCTTCCACCGTAACAAATGTCCTCGTCTCCGAGCGTGAAAGGACCTGACGGTCTCTCAGTGCTTTGACCAGAACAGGCGGCGATCTCCCCGCGACATCTTGGCGGGCAAGCAATGCCGACAAAATCGTTCCGATATTTTTTGGATCGTTAATGGCATCTCCGGTCTCCACATCATTTACCACGGTCGTTACTGCGATGCCGGCGCCTTCCCCTGAATAAATTTGCAAACTAATTTTTCCGCTGCTACCGGGTGGCGCCGTAACACCTTCCCGCAACGGGATCTCGACTAAAATCGGATCTGTGGCTAAAACTCCTTTCTTTGATATCGTAATCTGATCTGCCTTTCCTATGATTGCGGCCAGCGTTCCGGTACTCATTTCCGTCCTTGTTCTAGCGGCCGGTTCCCGCATTCCCGGTGGCGGAGTCGGAACCAAACGTGTCACCGGCATACTGATTCTGGTATCGGAAGCCTGAACGCCTGCTCCCGAACGGCTTTCGATATCACGCATGAACGTCATTAAAAAGACACGCTCCGGTAGCAATAATAGGTCCGGTTTTTCCAAAAGAGCTCCTATCACCTTCGCCCTGTCCCCATCAAGCAGGGCATCAATGTCTCCCAACTTTTCTCCGCGCGGTCCGACTTCTTTTACCTCAATCGCGCCCCCCGTTCCTTCCCGGATGGTCACCAGCGTACGCGACAACACACTGGTGGGGTAGGGTGTCGGAATGATGAATGTTAAAGCGGTGACTGTCTGAAGTTGTCCTACGGTGGTCGCTTTTACGGTTTTCTCAATTTTTTCCGCCGATGCGATTTTGTTGGCCAGAACATTCGTATCGACGGCCATTTTCCCGACCATGCCTCCGCCATCCGGTAACGCTTTCTGATACAAACTAAAAATTGGCTGACCCAAATCATCCAAAAAGCTTTTTTCCATCGCATTTAAAAGAATATTTCCTTCTTGAAGCAATGTCCGGACAATCAAACCAATCGCAGCAGCATCCACGATATCTGCTTTCTTAAAAGTTTGTTGGTGTTGATCCAGCTCTTCGACTGAAATCACGGCACCTACCGCTGAATCCATAACCAATCGCACCGTGGGAAAACCGGCTTGTCTAATTAAGGTTGAAACTTTCACCCCCTGCGGACCTGCCGCCCTCCTTTCTTTTGTTACCTGACCGCGGATGATCCTGTTGACCAATACATTCGCATTTACGCGTTGTTCTTCAAAAGCATACGGGATCGTTTCGCCATTTTCGCCCTGAAGCATTGCGGTGACCGGAACGATTTCGAAAAGATCGGGGGCCGTGGTTTCAGGGACCTCACGTCTCGCGGCCGTCCTTTGCCATTGTCCTGCTGGTGGCAGGGCTATCCGCATCTCCGAGCGGACAGCTTCGGGTCTGCCGGTTATTTGTTGCCCTAATGCCGGTAGCGCTCTCTGGGTCATTTCTTCTATTTTGGGCGAAACCGGCAGCACATTATTTACCCTAACTGCGGTTGCGGGAGCCGAGTACAAAACTTCACGAACTTTGTCCAAGGCAAGTTGTGCTTTTGCTCGGATAGGAAGCTCCGGTTCGAGACCTTTCTTCTCGTCCGCAATATCCATCAGAAAAGTCTCAAGCATATCGCCCAAATCACGGTCAGCCTTGGCAATCTCTTCGCCATAAAGATCCAAAAAGAAAACAAAATTCCTGCGATTCTCGGGCAGCATTTCGTTATAACGACCAATCACACTCGAAAACGAGGCATTCCAAAGGACCTCGAGCGGAGCAGCGCCGATGGCGGCGAGGAAATAATCTTCGCGGTTAATAGCCGGATCTTTGAAAAATTGAACTTCACCTTCACCTACAGTTCTTACTTCCGAGCGTTCGCCCGCCTTCTTTGTGGCGGTCGCGTGGTCGTGTTCCTCCGTAATTTGTCGTCTCAACGCAAGCGAGGCATCCATACCTTCCTGAATCGTGCGCTGATACGCGGGGACAAATCGTTGTGAATTCCTCCCGTGCGCAATGAGATTGTCGACACGCTCGAGGGCCCGATCATAATTTCCCTGCCTTCTTAACACATCGATACTATCAAGCACCAGATTCACAACGCCTCCGATAAAATCGATTTGAATATCAGGCTGTGTCCCGATGACCTCGGCTTCAACGTATTGCGGCCCAAGCTTATCCCGGAAATACTCATAAAAGGGAGCATCCGCCCCGGCAAGCTCATCCATGCTTGCTTTGTCCATCAGCCGACCGGCAAAATAAAACATCATGAAAGTAGGGTTTGAAAACAACGACCGTTGATAATCTTCGATGTTCGGCCCCACCGTTTCAGGCGTCCCACCCGCAATCTGTTCGATGATTTCCATGGCGCCATGAGCGTTTCCTCTCGTATGCAGGATTGTCGAGCTGAGAACTTTGTACGCTGTTGCGTTGGAGGCAAAGAGATTCACTTCGGGAGAACTCCGTGCCACTCCACTGACCAGTGACAGAATGTCGCCGTAAGCTCTCTGAGCGCCTTCACGATAAGGGGTATTGATATCGTCCCCTGCGCCCTGCCAAATAGCATTAACTTTTTGATCATATTCCTCCTGCGTCATCCGCATCTCCGAGCGGACCGGTGTCCATGCGTAGCCGCCGTTTAACGCCCAGACAAAGCGTTGCAAGCGCTCCTCGAATTCATCCATGGTCGCGGCACCTCTAAAATCAAGACCCGTGTACAAATATCCCGCCGCGTCATTTAACCCCCGGTCTTCAACGGAACTTACAACCTCCAGAACTTGCGTTCGCAACTGTGCTAAATCCGCACTCCGGCCTTGGTCTTTTAGCTGCCGTATCCCGGTTAGAATCGCATTCAGCCCGCTGATCAACATCTCGTGAGACTCCGCCGCAACACTCCCCTTCTCGGCTCGGGATACTGAGAGGATCGATTCCAAAACGGTTTGCATTCGTTGCAATTCTTTTTTGAATTCATCGCCGGTTGCAACCCTCGCAAACTCCATCCCTTGATAAAGAAGCCCCGTCAGATCATTCAAGCCGGAATCTCCCACCTCGCCGACAATCCGGATCAACTGCTGCCGCAATCGGCTCAAATCAATTCCTCCCCCGGTTTTCTCAAGTTCGTCAATCCCGCGGACCATTCCACTGAGCTGCGGCAATACGATGTCGCTTATTTCGTCAATCTGCTTATCCGTCAAAAATCGCCGCATCTCCGAGCGGGCCGGTGTCCATGCGTAGCCGCCGTTTAACGCCCAGACAAAGCGTTGCAAGCGCTCCTCGAATTCATCCATGGTCGCGGCACCTCTAAAATCAAGACCCGTGTACAAATATCCCGCCGCGTCATTTAA
>JAQTOZ010000228.1 GCA_028713205.1 Candidatus Omnitrophota bacterium | reverse complement strand
TTCCAGGCTTAAGGCAGACTACAGACGGCATAGAGGCTTAAGCCAACGGAATAAAATTCAATACCTAAAATGGTATTGTTACTTCAAAAATAGCAACACTCTGTAACCTTTATGCCCGGAATGACAAACAGCAAGCCTTCCATGTCAACTCGACTCTTGAATAGTACACTTACGCGTAATAATCGGATAGTCCCGTTATCGCTTTTCCTGCCTGGGTACCAATCTTCCGGATTTGCGACCATGCCAGGATGAATAAATCCGGTTTGAATTTGGCGAGAGGTTTGAGGCCGTCTTCGGTCGCGGCGAAGAGTGTTTTGTCTTTGAAGAGCCGCCGCAATAATTCCGCGCCTGTTTGCATGCGCGCGTCCATCCCGTCCGCAACCGCCAGGGCATCTTTGAGCGCGAGTTCCGGCGCGTCGAAGGGGATGCTTTTCAGAAAATTGATGATGCGGGTTGTGATGAAAAGCGTGTAGATGTCTTCGCGTTTGAATTGGTCCGTCTCGCGCGCCAGCGCGGTGAGCCGCGCGCGGATCAAGTCTTCATCCGAAAAGGGCGGGAAGCGGTCGGCCATCGGAGAACCGGGTGTGAGATAAAATGGTGAGGCCCCCAGGAGGACGGGGAGTCCGGCGGAAAACGCGAGCGTTTGGATCATGGATTCGAGCGGTTCGCCGGGGAAACCGAGGATTTGATACGAGACGGTTTTCAGTCCCAGGCGTGCGGATTCACGGACGACTTCCAGATATTTCTGAGTGGAATGAGGGCGATGGGCCGCTTCATGGGTGGCCGCATCGAGACTCACCAGGGCGATGTTCAAATGGGTGAAACCGGCACGCTGCATCAGCCCGAGCAGCTCGGTATCCAAATGCCAATAGGCGATTCCGTTCATGGCAACCATGCGCACATCGCGCTTGGGAAAAAGTTCGGTCAGTTTTTGACATAGTTCTTTGGCCAGTGCCCTGTCGAACGTAAAGTTGTCATCCTCGAAATCGAAGACGCGATAGCCTTCTTCGTACCGTTGTTTGATTTCCCGCAGAATATTTTCAATGGATCGCCGCCGGTAAGCGGCGCCGAAAGTTTCCTGGACCGAACAAAAACCGCAGCCGTGCGGACAACCGCGCGACGTGATGATAAAACACAGGGGGTGTTTTTCGAACAGGTAACGCGTGACCGGAAAGTCGGAAAAATCGGGAACAGGCAATTCGTCGACCGGAAAGTTTTCGGCATTATCGTTGAGTACCAGACGCCCGTCCCGTTTCCAGCCCAGATTGGGGACTTTTTCGTATTGCCGGTCGCCGGTCCAGGCCTTCAGGAATTCCACCAGCGGGCGTTCGCCTTCGCCGCGGATAATAAAATCAATCCAGCGCTGGTTGAGCATTTGAAGGGGCATGGCGGTGACATGCGGACCGCCGGCCATAATCGGGACGTCCGTTTGCTGTTTGACGGCTTGGGCGGTACAGAGGACTTCGCGGTGATAGGCTGAAAAAAGGGAGGAGAGTATGATCAAGTCGGGCCTTTCTTCGGCGATGTCTTCGGCGATGACCTGAAAAGGCGCTCCGAAATGGTAGTAGTGATAAAAGGTCGAGAAGGGGCTTTTGTCGTGCCAGGGATAAAAACTTTTGAGGTCGCCGAGTTCCGGCGGGACCGGGATTGATCGGCGTCCGCGGCCCTGATGGTAATCCTTGACTACCACTTTGATTTCCGGCAAATATTTCCGGACGGCGGCTTTCAGATAACAAAGCCCGATGGGTTCGAGGCGAATGTCCGTATCGTAAAAATCCCGAATGGGAGGCTGGACCAGTAGAAGTTTCATCTCGAGAAACTATGTGCTTGTGATTCTGCCGGAATCCCCGTATTTTATCCCGTCATTTTGCAATGACCATTTTATAGGATTTCAACAAAATAGGTGTTTGTGATTTTTCTATGATAAACTGGCTGAAATCATAACACAAAAATAAGGGGAAATGATGTCCGTTTTATTGCAGGTCAACAATCTTCGCAAGCGTTACGGGGCATTCACCATTTTTGATGACGCCACCGCTTCGTTTTCCGACGGCCAAAAAATCGGCGTGGTCGGGAGAAACGGGGCCGGCAAGTCGACGCTCTGCAAAATCCTGACCGGGCAGGAAGAAATGGATTCCGGAGACATCAGCCGTAATGCCGGGCTGAAACTGAGTTATCTGGAACAACACGACCCGTTTGGGCCGGATGAAACCGTGATGGGCTTTCTGACGCGTTACACGGGCAAAGAGCCTTGGGCCTGCGGGGAAATGGCGGCGCGCTTTCAGCTGAAACACGAACTTCTGGACGCCCGCATCACTTCGCTGGCGGGCGGCTATCAAACACGCGTCAAACTGACCGCGATGCTTCTGGGGGACCCCAATTTCCTGATCATGGACGAACCGAGCAATTATCTCGATTTGAGCACGCTGATCCTGCTGGAAAATTTCCTTCAGAACTTTAACGGCGGGTTCCTGATCGTTTCGCATGACCGGGAGTTTTTGAAAAGGACCTCGGACCATACCCTGGAAATCGAGAACGGGCGCATGGTCCTTTACCCGGGGAGTATCGAAGAATATTTTGAATTTAAAGAAGAGCAGCTTCAGCAAAAACTGGCTTATAACAAAGGGATTCAAAAAAAGCGCGAACAGTTGCAGGAGTTTATCGACCGGTTCAAGGCCAAGGCCGCCACGGCGACCCGCGCCAAGTCGAAGATGAAGCTGATGGAAAAGCTCAAGTCCATCGAAATTGAGCACACCCTGGATACGGTGCATATCCTGATCCCGTCGGTTGAAAAGAAAGCGGGCATCGCGCTTGCCTGCGAGGATTTGTCCGTCGGTTATCCCGAAAAACTGGTGGCCAGCCGTATTCATTTTGATCTTGAGCGCGGGATGCATGTCGCCGTGCTCGGAGATAACGGCCAGGGAAAGACAACCTTCCTGAAAACAATTGCCGGTCAGCTTCCGCCGAAAGCGGGCAGTTTCCGCTGGGGGACGGGGCTCAAGGTGGGCTATTACGCTCAGCATGTTCTGAGTATGCTGCATCCGCAGGACGATGTTTACACGCACCTCCAGCGCGAGGCCCCGCCGGAAGTGACACGGCAGGATATTTTGAATATGGCCGGTTGTTTCCTTTTCAAGGGAGATGATGTCGAAAAGAAAGTGCCGGTCCTCAGCGGCGGCGAACGCGCGCGGCTGTGTCTGGCCGGGCTTTTGCTGGCGAAAAGTCATGTCCTGCTCCTGGACGAACCCACCAACCATTTGGATTTCGAGACGGTCGAGGCGCTCGGTCACGCGCTCAAAAAATATGAGGGCACGCTTTTTTTTATCAGCCACGACCGGTCCTTTGTGAATATGGTCGCAAATCAGATCCTGGAGGTCAAAGACGGTTCCATCCGGAAATATCCCGGGGCCTATGAAGATTATGTTTATCACCTGGAGGTCGAGGCCCGGGGCGATATGCGGGCTGGTTTGCCGGAAGAGAATACGGAGGAATCGAAATCTGCCGGGGGCCGTCCGGAGGGAAAATCCCACGACATGCCGGCCGGTGAGCAAAGCCAGGCCAACGCCAAAACGGCTTATAAGAAAATCAAGGCCGAGATTACCAAACTGAAGGTCAACATCAAGAAGCTGGAGCTCCGCATCGGTAATCTTACGCAGGAACGCGACGATCTCCTGCAGGAAATTCGTAAAAACCCTTTTCATTATTCCCGTCAGCGCAATGACAAGCTCAAGCAGCTGATCGATATCCTTGAAGAAGAAGAAAAAAACTGGCTTCAATTGGAAGCCGAACTTGAAAGATTAAAAAAAGAAGCCGCCGGCGAGAAGGACAAATCATAATTAATAATCGTATTAAAAAAATATTTCCACATTTGTTTGCGGCCTGCGCGGTTTTCTGCCTTTTTTCGCTTTTGATGTTTGTTCCGGCATCTTCCGGAGCGGGTGTCAAGACGCGTGTCTTGTTCGTCGGGAATAGCTTGACCAGTGCCAATGACCTGCCAAACCTTATCGCCGAGCTGGCGAAGTCGCGCCGGCATTCTATGGAATGTGAGGCCTATGCTCCCGGAGGCTACATGTTTTCCCAACATGCCGCGGACCCGCGTCTTTTGGAAAAAATCAATCAAGGACCCTGGGACTTTATTGTTTTGCAGGAGCAGAGTCAGATGCCTGCTTTATCCCAGGCGCAAGTCCGCAAAGCCGTTTATCCGCAGGCCAAAAAGCTGTGTGACCTGATCCGGCAGGCCAATCCCAAAGCACGCATCGTGTTTTATATGACCATGGCGAAGAAAAACGGGGATTTGCAAAATGTCCGTGTTATGCCGGTGTTGTCAACCTATCAAGGCATGCAGCGCAGGATCAATCAAAGCTATGTCGCCATGGCCAAGCAAAACCGGGGCCTGCTGGCCCCCGTCGGGCAAGTGTGGGCGCTTGTCCGGCGGAACAAACCCTCTCTCGAACTCTATTCCGATGATACCCACCCCAACCTCACGGGAACGTATCTGGCCGCGTGTGTCTTTTATGCGGTCCTTTTTAACGATAGCCCGCTGGGATTACCGCATCCGCAACCGGTCGACAACGATACCGCCTTCTATCTGCAAAAAATAACGGCTGAAGTGCTGTCCGCGCGCCGAACGTAGCAAAACGGGCCCGGTATGCCGGGCTTTCCTAAAGCGCTTTTTTCTGCTACAATACCCGTTTTCCACGGAGGAGATCAACCCGAAGTAATCCTTGATGACCCGGTGCAGGACACTCGGGAAGCGATATTATCATCAGTCATATCAGGTAGCAGGATGAGGGCCGCGGAGCCTTCTCCTGACGGGAAAAATTGTAAGAACGCCTTTAAGTTTG
>JAQTOZ010000227.1 GCA_028713205.1 Candidatus Omnitrophota bacterium | reverse complement strand
ACCACCTTTTATTGAACGAGTTCAATAAACAACAAGATAAATGACAGTATCTTATTATAAAATCAGTAACTTACAAACTTGGGCAGCAACACTTCTTAACCTTTATGCCCGCAATGACACCATGATCATTGAAAACACCACTCCTGAACGGTACACTTATTTTCGGTCTTAAGACTTGGGTCCCGCCACAAAGAAGGCGGGCAAGCTTGTGATTTGGGTCTTCTTACCCCACGCCCATTAGCGCATTAAAAAAAGATTGCCAAATTGCGCCCTGAGATTAAACTGAAGCTGTTTTGATCAGGCCTCGCGCCGTCATTCAGTTTTTTGGGAAAATTACGATACTCTATAAGTAACGAAGGAGAGTCTTATGGCCAAAGTCCGCAAATCCGTGCCTAAGAAGAAGAAACAAACCATCCCCGTTTTGGGGAGCCGCAACCGTCCCTTGAGAAAACACGCCCGGGTCCTGGTGATGATGAGTACCCAGTATGACCGGAGCAAAAACACCGTCGTCTTTACGGAAAATATTTCGATGGGCGGGGTTTTTTTGGAGACGGGGGACATCCTGGCGTCCGGGACCAAAGTCAAATTATGGCTGACGCTGGGCGGACGTTTCCCCGAACCGGTGCAAATCAACGGGAAGGTTATTTGGAGCCGCAAAAAATTTGCGGGGCACCATACCGGCAACAAGAGCCCGGGAATGGGGATTGCCTTCGAAGGGTGCAGCCCAAAAGGTCTTAAAATTCTGAAGGAGTTTTTTGAATCGGTCGAGACCAGCGGATGGTTTCTGTGACGGCGGTGTCGTCCGCAAGAATTGAAAAGCGGTTTGCGGAAATGATTTTATCATCGGGAGGAAGGCTATGACCATGCTGGGAATGAGCAAAGAGGAGTTGAACAAAGTTTCGCTTGCCGATTATGTCCGCGTTTATGATAAAGACCTGTATAAAAAGGCCGAGATGTTTCACCGCTTCATCCAGGGCATCAAGGACCATGGTTATTACACCTATCGCCGCCCCCTGATCGGTCCCTGCGAGCACCGTGCGCTGGTCGACGATCCCATTACGGGCAAACAGCGCGAAATGGTCATGATGGGTTCCAATAATTATCTGGGGCTGACCAATCATCCCAAAGTCGTCGAGGCGGCGGCCAAGGCCCTGAGCAAATACGGTCTCGGCAGCGGCGGGGTGCCGCTCCTGAGCGGAACCTATGCGCTGCACCAGGAATTGGAACAGCGCCTTGCGAGATTGAAAGGATGCGAAGACGCCGTCCTTTTTACTTCCGGCTACGCGGCCAACATGGGGGCCTTGACGGCGCTCCTGTCGGAGAAAGATGTCGTCATCAATGACCGGCTCAATCATGCCAGCATCATCGACGGTTGCCGGCTCAGCCACGCGGGCATCGAAATTTTTGCGCACAATAATATGGAGAACCTCGAAGCGATTTTGCGTTCGGCCGACGAAAAGTGGGACGGGAAGCTGGTCGTGGTGGACGGCGTTTACAGCATGGACGGCGATATCGCGCCCTTGCCGAAACTGGTGGAGCTGGCCCATCAATACAAGGCTTATCTCATGGTGGATGAGGCCCACGGCACGGGCGTGGTGGGGCCCGGCGGGCGGGGATCGCTTGCCCATCATCAAGTCGAAGGGCAGGTGGATTTGGTCACGATCACGCTCAGCAAAGGGCTGGGGTGCGTGGGCGGGGCGGTTGCGTGCACGAAGCTCATCGCCGAATATCTGCGGTTTTATTCCCGCAGCACGTTTTTTTCGACAAGCCTGCCGCCCGCGGTGGTTGCCGGCGCGATTGCGGCCGTCGATGTTTTGGAAAACGAACCGGAGCGGGTCGAGCAGCTCTGGAAAAACATCCGCTACATGGTCAAACATTTGAAAGAGATGGGATACGACACCGGCCATACACAGTCCGCGATTATCCCTGTGCTGATCGGCGATGAACAGAAACTTCGCGAGATGAGCTTTGAAGTGCAGGAAGCGGGGATTTATCTGAGTTCGATTCCTTATCCGGCCGTGCCGCGCGGACAGGCGCGTTTTCGGTTGAGCATGATGGCGACCCACACGCCGGACGATATGGACCAGGCCCTGGACGTCCTGCGAAAAGTCGGCAAAAAATATGGGATTTTGAAATCCTGATTCCCCCCGGTGGGAGACTATGAACTGGGCTTCTTTTTTCTCCAATAACTTTCTAAGCCCGTACGCGATTCCTTATCTTGTCGTCGCGCTCTCGATGCTGGTCCTGGGTGTTTTCGTTTATTCCCACCATCGCAAATCGCTGACCCATATTTCCTATCTGTCGGTGTGCTTGAGCACCGGCTTGTGGCTGCTGGTCAATTATTTCGCCATCTCCTCGACCAACGACGCGGCGGCGCTTTTCTGGGCGAAGTTTGTGTACATTGGCATCACGATGGTGCCGGTGAGCATGTACTTTTTTTCCGTCGCATGGCTGGACCTCTACCCTCAGAAAAAGGGAAGGGTGAAGCTCTATTATCTGATCGGCGCTGTCTTCATTCTTTTATTCCTGGGGACGGACCTGTTCGTCACGGGTGTTTATCACTATTTCTTCGGTTATTTTTCCAAATTAAGCGCATGGTCCTACGCCTATCTGGCTTTCTGGTTCTGGGTCTCCGCCGATTTTTTTATCACGCTCTTTCAAGGGTACCGGCGCGAAACGGTCGCGATGAAAAAAATGCATATTCAGCGCGTCTTGATTGCGTTCGTGATTGCCTTCGGCGGCTCCGTCGATTTTTGGGTCACGCTCGGTTTTGAGGTTTACCCGGTGAGTTTCCTGACGGTCGGCTTGTTCGCGCTCATTTGCGGTCACGCGATTATTTCCTACAAACTGATGGACATCGAAACCGTCGTCCACAAGACCCTGATGTGGCTTGCGGCTTCGTCCTTTGTCTACGTGCCGATACTCCTGCTTTCCTATTATTTACAGCCGTGGTACCGTGAGGCCAGCGCGCTCCAGGTCAGTGTTCTGTGCGTCGCGGTTTTTTGCGTCCTGACGATCTATCTCAAGAACGTTCAGCCGCATATCGACCACTGGTTTCAGCGGCGCAAATTCGATTTGGACAAGGCCTCCGAAGGGTTTATCGGCGACATCGTCCATCTCAAAAGCCCGTCGGAGTTGATCGCGAAAATCGAGAAGACCATCGGGAAAACTTTGTACGCGGAAAGGGTTTCCGTCTTTCTTTACAAGGCAAGCCAGAAAGGCTATTTGCTGGTCAACCGCGGACTGGATGATAAAGCGCCGGTCGAGTTGCCGGAGCAAAATCCGTTTGTCAAATGGCTGGCCGAGCACAACGAACTGGTTTACCGGGACTTTATCGAGTCGGACCCGCAGTACGAATCGGTACGCGGTGATGCCCTGACCTATTTCGGGAAACTGGATGCGGTCATCGCCATCCCGCTGGTGCTGGACGAAAGCCCGCTTGGGATCATCAACGTCAGCCGGAAGGCCAACTTGAAGGCCTTCTCGGCCTATGAGCTGCATTTTCTGAAGCGTTTCAAAAATGAATCCACGATTGCGTTGTCCAATTCACTTCTTTATGGACGAATCGAAGAAGAGGTCAAACTCAGGACGCAGGAACTTGTCGAGACCCAGCAGCAGTTGATTCAGGCCGAAAAATTGGCCACGATGGGTACGCTGGCGGGCGGTGTGGCGCATGAAATCAACAATCCGCTCACCGCGATTTTGACGAATGTGCAGATGCTGATGGCGGACACGACCGACGAAATGGAGAAGGAGTCCCTCGAATTGATCGAGCAGGCGACCGAGCGCTGCCGGGTCATCGTCAAGAAGTTGATGGTCTATGCCCGCAAGCCGATGGAAGCCGCCGCCGTGCAAATGGTCGATTTGGCACAGGTGATACGCAATACCGTCGAATTTCTGCGCTACCAGTTTCAGCAGGACAATATCGAGATCGTCCTGAAAATGCCCGCGCCCGCGCATGTCCATGCGAACCAGAATGAGATGGAACAGGTCCTGACCAATATGCTCTTGAACGCGCGCGATGCGATCAAAGAGGCCAAGCATACCGGGACCGTCGAAATCGTTTTGGGCGAGACCCCGGACCAGGTTACGGTCGAGATCAAGGATGACGGGTGCGGAATGCCCGAAGACCGCGTGACGAAAATATTCGATCCCTTTTACACCACCAAGGATGTCGGCAAGGGCACGGGCCTGGGGCTTTCGATTTGCCAGGCGATTATCGAGAAATGCCAGGGTTCCATCACCGTGAAGTCGGCGTTGAAAAAGGGGACCACGTTTCGCATCCAGTTGCCGCCTGCAAAACACTCCGCCGCCGCGCAAAAATAATCGCACCGTCTGTCGGCCCTCACCCTGTTTTGTGAAACGATGGGAACGAGATGTGGTGCGATGAAAATGAAGCAAGAAGTAAGAAGCAGAGAAGCAAGAAACAGCTACGTGCAGTTGTCTTATTTCTTACGTCTTGCCTCTTGCTTTTCGTCTTTTGCCCCTTGTTCCGCGCACCATGCTCCGATCTTGTGTAGGGGCGCCCCTTGTGGGCGACCGTAATCGTAGGGGCGGAAAGGATCGAGACGATAAATCCTTTTTTCGTCATTCTGAGTCGCTTCGCATACGCGAAGACGACGAAGAATCTCAAACTCTAGATCCTTCGTCCTCTGCGGGACTCAGGATGACAGTAAAAAGAATTGCTCTCGCGTCCTGTGCCTAGGGTGGGAAACGCCGCTGACAGCCTGCCTGCCTGCCGGCCACTAGCGTTGCATTAAACACATGGCAGGCCCGTAAGTGATTGTATCGACAAGGATTGTTTAAGATCAAACAGCTTTAATTTATGGTATTGAAAAACAACGACAGGTGTAAG
>JAQTOZ010000226.1 GCA_028713205.1 Candidatus Omnitrophota bacterium | reverse complement strand
TGGTATCTAAAATGGAAACCATCTGTTCAAGCGGGCATAAATTCGCTGGGGGATGGGCTTGGTAAAATGGGTTTGGCCCTTCTAACCGTGCCGAAAATTATTGCGGTATTTCTCTATGATCGCAGAAAATGGTTTATTAAATCTTTTAATTGGATCGTGGCGATTGCGGTTATCATTGGCCTATTTAGCGCTGTAAATTACTTGAATGTTAAGCGAGAGAAAGCGATGAAGGAATCTTCCATGCATCCGAAATCAAACAAAACAGTGACGGCCCGTAAAGAACAAAATCGCCCACAGCCGATGGAAGCAACGACGAATGCTCAAGCCCAAAACGATGATATGGGGCAATCTCAGAATTCATCAAATGAGCCCGTCGCGGCAGCGACAAGCAAAACGACATCCTCGGTGGAGCCATCTGTGAAGCAAGGGACGGGGAGATTTGTCATTCAGATCGCAACTTATGCCGATGAGAACGATGCGAGAAAGGTACTGAATCGTTTGAAGGAAAATCAAATTCCGACATTTATCAAGGGATTTGAAAGGGTGGGGGGGAAAGTCTACTATTCGGTTTTTATCGGCCGATTTGAAAGTCATGCGGATGCGGAAAACGCTTACAACGATTTTAAAAAGAGTGATTTGGCCCAACTTTTTAGAGATGCATTTATACGAATATTGAAAGAATAGAACAAGGTTACCTTCAAGGATAAAACATGTGGGATGGTTTTAATCAGCGCAAATTTCCTCGTTTGAATCTGCAATGCGAAGTAATGATACGTCCGGAAAGGGATGACCGTCCGCTTATCACGAAAACTGAAAACGTGGGTGTCGGAGGAGTTTGTATTATCCAAGATCAGCCATTGGAGCGATTCAGCCGTTGTCGCATTCGTTTAGAACTTGATCAAAATACGCCTTCCATTGAATGTGAGGGAAAGGTTTGCTGGATTATTCCAAAGAGAACGCCGTTAACACAAAGTAAGCAGTTCGATACGGGGATCGAGTTTGTGGGACTGAGCGATCAAGAAAAGGATCGCTTAAAAGTATTTATCCAAGAACGTTTACCCAAAAGAAACAAGGATAGCGTTTAACGCTTTCATGGCTCAACTCTTTTCATTCGATCTCGTTTCGGAAATCGATTTTCAAGAAGTCGACAATGCCGTCAATCAAGCCATCAAAGAACTGCAAACCCGTTTTGATTTCAAAGGAAGCAAAAGCACGATCGAATTCTTGAAAACTGATAAGAAGATCCGCATTATTGCTGACGATGACATGAAACTAAGAAATCTGCAGGATATCTTAAAGACAAGAATTGCTGCCAGAAAATTATCGATCAAAGCGCTTCAATTTGGTGATCCAGAGAGGGCCTTTGAGGGAACATTAAGACAGGAAGTAACTGTATTGTCGGGTATCCCGCAAGAAAAAGCCAAAGTTATCGTCCAAGAAATCAAGAAAACGAAACTCAAGGTACAAGCGGCCATTCAGGGTGAGCAAATCAGGGTGTCGTCCAAAAGTAAAGACGAATTACAGTCTGCGATTGGCTACATAAAAGCTATACCGATTGATATACCGTTACAGTTTACTAATTACCGATAAAATCGGTCCATAAATATGACCTCCTACCCTTGTATTTCTGAAGGTCATGTGTTATATTTCCGGTAGTTAAGATAGAGTTAATTAATAGGCATTTATTGTGTCCAGTTAATTTAACGCTTTTTAAAGTCCCGCTAAATAGATATCCTACGGAGAGCTGCAGACATGGGGATAGGAATGGAAAAAAAGGAGGGGGGCATGGAAAAAGAGCGACGCCGTTTCAAACGTTTTGATGCTTACATGAGCGTGAAATTCAATGCGCCTGATGACACCGAAACCAAGGGGATAAGTTTAAGCAAGGATTTATCACGAGATGGTTTAAAGATGAATTCCAACAAGAACGTAAAGGTTGGAACACTGATTAATCTTGAGATTGACATTCCAGACGATCCCAAGCCTGTACGAACCACAGCCAAAGTGATTTGGTCACGGCCGTCCGAAGGGCGCAACCAAGGATACGATCAAGGGGTGCGTTTTTTGATGATGGATCCTGTGGATAAATTTCGAATTCTAGATTATGCCTATAACCATTGGCTTGAAACTAAAGTAAATGATTTTGTGGATCCCGAACAAATACCCGAGGGGAATTGATCTCGGTTTGATGGTTTGAGTCTCCCGCAAATTGCAGTGAATGGATGATGAGGGGGGCGTAAAATCCGCGCAGTATTGTACCTTTCCAGAATTCCTTCAGTTTTGCCTCGCATAGGCCGATCGAAACGCTCAATAATTAAGAATAAATCCGTGTGTAAAAATCGTGTCATCATATGCCGATAAAGTAAGACATGGATGTATTTCGATTTAGACGAAAGTTAGAAGTTGCCAAGGAATATTCACTTGATGATATTCCTGTCTTTTCATCGCTTAGCGAAGCCGAACATAAACTCATCGAGAAAAAGGCTCGTATCGTCGAATATAAACGTGGCGATATTGTCTATCAAGAGGGCACTCAGTCTGAAGCCTTTTATGTCGTGATTTCGGGACGATTCCGTGTTTTTACCGAAAAGAGTGCATCTCAGGGCGAAACATTATTTTTTCTGTACCGTGGCGACCATTTTGGTGAGATCTCGCTGTTGACGGGGCAGCAACATAGCGTTTCGGTCGAGGCGAAGAGTGACGGTATTGTTTTAAAGCTAGACAAGGAAGATTTCTTAAGGTTGGTTAAGGACGTTCCCGCCATATCGCTGCATTTAAGCCGATCACTAGGTCACCGGTTAACGAAAAGTCGTGAATTGGGTGGACGTAGTCGCGAAGTAAAGATTGCGGCTTTCTACTCGCAAACAAATTCTGACGATTCGATTGTGTTTTGGTTTGATATCGCCTCCCGCTTGGTACGAGAAAGCTCGCGCGGTATCATCATTGTCGATTTTGTTTCCGCTGTGCCTCAAGTTATCCGCGATATGATTCATGCTTCGGATATAACTAGTTTCGATCTACGCCATATGGAAATCACAAAGGAGGCGGATGTCCGAAAATGCCTCGTGGAGCATCCAAATGGATTTTACTATTTTCACGTAAGTGAAGATCAGCTTGCGGTTGAGGCTGAGAAAAAAGTATCGAGTATCTTGACCTTTCTTACCTATCGCTTCGATTATTTGTTGCTAAGATTATCCAAGGAAATTAACCAACTTGCGTTTCAAGCACTCAAGCAATCCGATATGGTTTATGTTTATTGCCCGCCTGATTTAACGGATTTGGCGGCCTGTTCTTTGAAAATCACGGAATTTCAACAAAGTTATGGCTTTAGTAAAAGTGAAATCAAAGTCATTGTCCCTTTGGTGAAAGGATCGAAAAGGTTGTCTCATGAAGATATGGAAAGAGTGCTTGGAATCAGGATCTTTTCGGTACTTCCGTCGCCCCAAGAAAGGTTGGACCGGTATCAAGCGACGGTCCGCTATTTAAGTCGAGAACTCGCGGGGATGCTCGTGGGGCTTGTCTTGGGAAGCGGTGCGGCCTACGGCCTTGCACATATCGGAGTCTTAAGGGTCTTCGAAAAGGAAAATATTCCGATTGACGTTATTGCGGGTTCCAGTATCGGAGCGCTGATTGGTGCTTATTGGGCGGCAGGATATACCACCGAAGAACTGGAGGAGGCAGCTCAGAGTATCACAAGAGGAAATATGTTTTTCAAGCTTATCGGTTTTAGAGATCTATCGTTAGTGCATCAGGGTTTTTTGAAAGGGAATCAGCTTGTGAAATTTATGGAATCCTATTTCGGTGATCTGACGTTCCAGGACTTAAGAATCCCCCTAAAAATCATAGCGGCGGATATGTTTACTTCAGAAGAAGTTATATTTGAGGCTGGGCGTGTTGTGGATGCGCTCCGTGCGAGTGTTTCAATCCCCGGTATATTCAGGCCTGTGCAATACAAGGGGAATTATTTGATCGATGGAGGCGTCCTGGATCCGTTACCCATCAAAGCTTTGGCTCAAATGGGAGTCAAAAAAATTATTGCCGTCAATGTTTTGGCCAATGCCGAAGAACGTATTGCGCAAAGTCGATTGAAGGATAAAACAAAGTATGAACAATTAAGATCGATCGCTGAAAAGAATTCTTTATCAAAAAACATCGCGAGCATGATGTATCGGTTGCGAAAGCATTACTCCGTAAGCACATTCAATGTTATTATGAACACGATTTTGTTTATGGAGTGTGAGCTGGCCCAGGCGCAGGAAAGCGAAGCGGATGTGTTGATCCATCCGGAAATATATGAAGGACATTGGGCAGAATTTTATAGCGGTGCCAAGTTTATTCGAGCGGGAGAAGAAAAGGCCATGGAGCATCTCGGTGAAATCAGGCAATTATTGGCGGAATAGAGTTCTGGAACCCAGGTGAAGGGGATGCAACAAATAGTTATCGCAGGCGCTGTCAGAACGGCTCAGGGGAAATTAGGAGGAGCTCTTAGCAAGCTGACGAACCAGGAATTGGGCAAGGTCGTGGTTCAGGGGCTTTTAAAATGTTCACGCCTCGACCCTGAAGCCATCGATGAGGTCATATTCGGTTGCGTCGGTCAGCAATCGGATGCAGCAAATGTGGCACGCGTGATCAGTTTAATGTCGGGGCTTCGTAAAGAAATGCCGGCTTTTACTGTGAACCGCAATTGTGCTTCCGGGTTGCAATCCATTGTGAGTGCTTGTCAAATGATCAAGTCGGGCGAAGCGGGGTTGATCATCGCAGGCGGAGTTGAGGTTATGTCTGCCTATCCTTTTGTTAATCGAGATTTACGGTTTGGGAAACATCTGCGACATTCTGCAATGATTGATTCTCTGTGGGAGGGGCTG
>JAQTOZ010000029.1 GCA_028713205.1 Candidatus Omnitrophota bacterium | reverse complement strand
TTCTCGACTCCGTTTGATCGCTTCGTCTGAAGTTTGATTATCCGTCCGGCACGACTGAAATCGCACCGGAATATTTTCATAAAGGAAGGCGTTAAAATCCGCTACAATCACATCACCACAACACGCTGGACGCTTTTGCCGCTCGGCGTCTCGATCAGTTCAAGCCCGACTTTCATGTCCTTACGCAATTCGGCGGCATCCAAAATATTCAGGACCTTGTCTTCGGGTTTCAAAACCATATCGATCGCTTTTCCGTCAGCACCCTGCAATTTCACCTGCAAACCACCGGCACCTTTTTTGAGGCCCACCACGGTCCCGACAACACCCGTTGGGAGTTCCGGCGTTCCGGCAGTCAGGGCATTCATGCCGGCCGCGGCTTTCGAAAGACTTCCTCCCGCATCATCCGGAATCGGCGGCGGGACATCTTGCGGTTTTCTTGCCTGCTCTCCCTTGCCTCCGGACTCGGGGCCCGGCGCGCCTTCGGCCGGCGGAGCGCCTCCGGCAGCCGGGGCACCGCCCATGCCAACCCCGGGAATTTGTTGCGGCAATTCCGATTTCTTTGGCATCTTGGGAATATCCGGGACACTCGGGATTTCCGGCACGCTGGGAACATTGGGGATATTCGGCAATCCGAGATTCTTCAGTGCCCCCGCAGACATACCGCCAAAAGGCGACTTCATGCCTTTGACACCTTTCATCCCTTTGATTCCCTTGATGACACCTTGCTCCTCATCTCCGGACATAATTTTCTGGCCTTTTTTGATGTTTTTCGCCTGGATAAAACGCTGAATCAGCGTCTTCTCGTCAATCATAAAAGTCGGCCGCTCGTCGCCGCTCTCAAGCGTAATTTGATACTGATTCCCGCCGGACGGCTGGATCTCCACGATTTTTCCGGAAATCAACTCGCCGGCGGCAAAAGCCGGAGTAAAAGTGATGATCTGCGCAAAAATGAAGAAAAACAAGGAAATCCATATTTGAGTCATTTCATAAACTCCTTTTTTGGGAATGCCGTTCGCCGTGATTATACCACAGGATGATAACATCTTTCGTAGCTTATACGGCAAAGCGAAAACAATTCTTTAAAAATGAATCCCCGTCAAAAAAAACGCCTTTTGCTCTCCCCTAGCAGCCTTCGACACCCTCCCAGCCTGCTATTGGAAACCAAAAGGCGTTTGTAAAACCGGATATACCGAGATGAAACCAATCCGATCATCGATTTCAAAAACGTTAGAGGACCAGCGGCTCGTCTTTTTTGGCTTCCGTCGTACCGTTTTCCCCATTCTCTTCGTTCATATCGACTGACAAAACTTCTTCCGGCGGCGCTTTTTCCACCGCAATGGAGAGCGCTATTTTTTTAGCGTCTTTTGTCACAAACCCGATATCCACATCATCCCCGGCGGCAATTTCCTGAAGCGATTTGATATTTTCAAGTTTCGTTTCCGGATTGACGACGTAAACCACGTCTTCATCCTCGCCGGTCATGTAATTATATTCGCTGATGGTCACCGAATCCGACGCAACGGTCTTGGCGATACCGTAAGCGTAGTCCATATCCTGTTCAGCCGGCGCTTTTGGCGCTTGAGCTTCCTCTGCCGATCCGATCCCTGCAAACGCAAGACTCACCACACACACCCAAAAAACCGCGACCAGACACTTACGCATCTTTTTCCTCCTTAAAATTTAAATTCGGTCTTCGAGCAATTGAATAATGGCCTTCTTTCACTCCCAAAATGCAAGTTTATGATACTCTGCGCTTGGATGATGTCAAGTTGCCAATCCGGCCCGCAGGAAGCCCTTAATTTCCTCGACGCTCAAAAGTTTTCCGACGGACTTGATATGCCCATTGATAACCAATGCCGGCGTGAATAAGACGCCGGAGTTCATAATTTTATTCATGTCCGTCACCTTGACGATCTCGGCTTGAACCCCCAGGTCCCGGACAGCCTGCTCCGCATGGGCATGAAGCTTCACGCCGTTCGCGCACCCGCTTCCCAGAATCTCAATCCTGATCATGCTTCTTCCCTTTATTCTTCACCCGGAAACGACCGTATCGCAAATCAGCCGCCCCCGGCTTATCCCCTGGAGCACCCATCGAAGGACCGTGTTTTTATTTTCCTTTCATCATCAGGTAATAAATAATCGGTACGGCCGTCCTTGAAAGCACGGTTGAAGCGACCTCCCCGGCCATCAGCGCGACGGCCAGACCTTGAAAAATCGGGTCAAACAGAATCACGGAGGCACCGACCACCACGGCCGCTGCGGTCAAAAGCATCGGCCGGAAACGGGTTGCGCCCGCATCAATCACCGCCTCCTCCAACGTCAATCCATGACTCCGCCGCAGCTCGATAAAATCCACAAGGATAATCGAGTTCCGGACCACAATACCCGCGCCGGCAATCAACCCGATCATCGACGTCGCGGTAAAAAAAACATTCCCCAGCCAATGCGCCGGCAAAATCCCGATCAGCGTCAAAGGGATCGGCAGCATAATAATGAGGGGGATTTTATAAGACTGAAACCAGCCGACAACAAGCGCATAAATCAAAATCAGCACCACTGCGAAGGCCAGTCCGAGATCCCGGAAAACCTCGTAGGTAATTTGCCACTCCCCGTCCCATTTGATCGACCAGGTCTCGGAAGTTTCCGGCTGGTGAGTAAAGAGCTGCCGGATTTTTTTCTGCGGATGTTCCGGATTCGCGGGCAACGCTAAATCGCCCATTTTCTTTTTAAGATTCAGGATTGCGTAAACAGGGCTTTCAAAATCCCCTGCGACATCCGCGATCACATAGGATACGCGCATCAAGTTTTTGTGATAAATCGTTTTGTCTTCGGTGACGTTTTCGACATCCACAAAATCACGCAGAGAAATCAAATTCCCGAAACGGGAAAGCAGCGTGATGTCGAGCAAGGCGTCCAATTTCTGCCGCTTGTCTTTGGCCAAACGCAGGATAATTTCAACCGGCTCATATTCGTCGGACAGATGCGCTAAATCAACCTTCTCCCCTTGCAGCGCTGTGGAAAGGGTCTGCGCAATTTGCGACACCGGGATCCCGTTCAGCGATGCCTTTTGAGTATTGATGCGAAGACGCGCAAGTTTCTTGTCCGCTTCGACATAGCTGTCGATATCCGTGATCCCCGCCGTTTTCCCGAGCAAATCCTCGATTTGTTCCGCGAGCTCCATTTGCCCTTTGCGTGTCGGCCCATAAATTTCGAGCACCAGCGTTGACAGCACGGGCGGGCCCGGCGGAACTTCCGCAACCTGAACATGACCGCCGTAGAGGGACACGATTTCATGGATCCCGGGACGCACACTCTTGGCAATTTCATGACTTTGCCGATGGCGCGCTTTTTTCGGCAGGAGATTGACCTGCAAATCGGCCTGATGCGGTTCCCCGCGCAAAAAATAATGCCGGACCAAACCGTTAAAATTGTACGGCGCGCTTGTCCCAGCATACAGTTCGATATCATGAACTTCGGGGACCGTCACAAGATATCGGGCAATCTCGTCGATGACCCGGCTTGTTTTTTCAATGGGCGTGCCCACCGGCATATTGAGGACCACCTGAAATTCATCCTTGTTGTCGAAAGGAAGCATCTTCACCCGCACAAGTTTTAACGGGACAAGCATCACGGCCGCCAGCAGCATCACGACCAACCCGATGAGAAAAAGCCAGCGTACTTTCGGCTGATAAATCAGCGGTTTCATATAGGACCGGTAAAGTCTTGTCAGGAAATCTTCCTTTTCGCCTTCCCCGTGACTCTTGAGCTTCCCTTTCTTAAACGCCTCGCTCAGGACGTGATACGCCGTCCAGGGAGTCGCGACAAAAGCAACCACCATGGAAAAAAACATGGCGAAACTGGCCCCGATCGGAATCGGACGCATATAAGGGCCCATCAGCCCCCGGACAAAGGCCATCGGAAGGATCGCCGCGACCACGGTGAGCGTTGCCAGGATCAAAGGACTGCGGACTTCGTTGACCGCCTCGATGGTCACATCCAAAAGAGACCGGCCGCGGCTTGCGGGGAGCCGGAGGTGGCGCACGATATTTTCGACATCCACAATCGGATCATCCACCAAAATTCCGATCGAAAAGATCAGCGCGAAAAGCGTGATCCGGTTTAAGGTAAATCCCAAAAAGTAAAATGCCGCGAGCGTTAAAGCCAGCGTCATCGGGATGGCGACCGCCACGACACTCGATTCCCGCACGCCAAGCACAAGCGCAATCAGGAGACTCACGCCAAAAATGGCGATGGCCATGTGAAACAAAAGCTCATTGGACTTTTCCTCGGCCGTTTCCCCATAGTCCCGCGTGACCACCATCTCGATATCCTTGGGGATCACGCTTCCCTTCAGTTCGGCAATCTTCTCCAGGACTGTTTCGCACAGACGGCTCGCGTTGGTCCCTTTGCGTTTCGAAATCGCCAAAGTCACCGCATCGACCGGCGACGTCAGCTTCGCGTTGGAAGCCGCGCCGTAACGAAAATTGACTTTCCGCTCATCTTCATCCGGACCGTCCACCACCCGTGCGACATCCCGGAGCGTAACCGTGTTGCCGGAACTGACGCCGATCACAAGGTTCTCCAAATCATCTTGAGTCCGGAAAAACGCGTTGGCTTCGACAAAGAGCAGATCGGGTTTCGTCTCCAAATGCCCTGCCTCGAGCTTGACGTTGGCGCTCTTGATCAATCCCGAAATCTCAATCGGGCTCAATAATCTTTCCTTGAGTTTCTCGGGATCAAAGAAAACCTGGAACTGCCTCTTGCGGCCGCCCGTAATCTGGGTTTCCGACACATCCGGGATGGCATTGAGGATGGTTTGGAGTTGCGCCACTTTTTTTCTTAAAACAACCTCATGGCTTCCGGTTGCCGCAGGCGCCGGCGAATAAAAAGTCAACGACAAGACCGGGACATCATCGATGGACCGGAGCTTGATCAGGGGTTGCGATGAGCCCGCCGGCAAAAAATCGAGATTGGCATACACCTTGGTGTAAAGCTTGATGAGGCTCTTCTCGATATTCTCGCCGACCCGGAACCGGACAATAATCAGCGCACCCTCCGGATGGATCGTCGAATAAACGTACTCGACGCCGGGGATTTCCCAAAGCTTGCGCTCGCCGAGATTGACGATGCGCTGCTCGACTTCCTCGGAATCATTCCCGGGGAATGAGACGAAGATATCAAAAATAGGAACGGAGATTTGCGGCTCTTCCTCGCGCGGCAGATTCAGCACGGCAAAAAAACCGATCAAAATCGAAGTGGCAATAATGAGCGGCGTCAGTTTGGAACGGGCGAAATAATTGACGATCCCGGAAATCCAGTCAGAATGATGAGTGTTCATCGATCGTCATCCCAAGCGTTCGCCGAACTGTTCAAGCTCGAGTTTATCAAGCGTCCCGGTCAGAAAAAGGAGTTTCGCATAGCTGATTTCCGTACTGACAAGCAAATGTTTGTAGCGCATGGCCGTATTGAGATAAGCGCTCCGCATTTCCAGCAAATCCGCGATCGACTTGCGCCCTTCCCGGTAGAGGGTCGCCGTCAGTTTGACGGCCTCTTCGGCGTCTTTTAAGGTGTCCCGCACCACCGTCAAATCCCGCGTCAGAGTTTCATAATGCGCCGATTCCTCGGCAACGTCGCGCGCGATCGCATCTTTCAAACGGTTTTCCTCGATTTGAATCTGTGCAAACTGGTGTCTGGAGGCCTTGATCCGCGGCCAGTAGGTAGGATCCCAAAGGTCCATGGTCCCTTTGAATCCCATCGTAAAATTTTCACCGCCCTGCCGCCAGTCATGGGTATCCTCGGCCACCGCTCCGAAAGCATCGATGCGCGGCAAAATCGAAGTTTTCTCGCGAAAAAGCTCGACCTTTTGCGCCTTGATCCGGGACTCGAGCGCCAGAAGATCGCGCCGGGATTTGAAAGCGTCCAGGAGCCAGGTGTCGAATGTTTTGACCGGACGAAGCTCGTCGGAAAGTTTCCCCTGCGGTGAAACCAGTTTGTCCGGCGTATTGCCGACAAGAATCCCCGCCAAAACCCCGGCCGTTCTTTCGGCGACATCCGTTTGATTCACCTGTTGTTTGATCGCGCTCAAAGTAACCCGCGCCGCATAAAAATCCGCTCCCAGGATCATCCCTTTTTGCTTCAACTCCTCCGCTTGGCGGACGTCCTGCTCCGCGTCTTTTTGAACGTCGCGCGAAAGGGCGGCGACATCATGGGCAAACAAAATCTTAAGATAGGCTTCCACCGCCACGAGCATCGCTTCCATTTCCAAAAATTCCTTTTTCAACTTTTCGGAACGCACAACATGACGGGACGAACGGATCTTCGAAATCGTCTGAAAGGCATTGAACACCGGCAAATTGCCTTCCATGGCAAAATTGAAATTCGTGTGATGCCGCGGACTATTGAGCGAGGAAAGCGCAAAATCGTTTTGAGTAAATTTCTCTTCCCGGAGCAACATGCCGAAAACTTCGACGGGGTCATCGCTGGTCGTGACCGAGCTCAAGCCCTGGACCCGCGGGGACACTCCCATGTAAGCCAGGTACAAATGAGCGATGGTTTCTTCGATATGCTCGTTTTGTTTCTTGAGATCGGGATAGTGGGCAAGGACCTTGTCACAATACTCAACAAGACCTAATGCCGAAACACTCGCCGCCGGTTCTTCAACTCGAACTTCGGGAGCGGCGAAAACGCCCGAAGCGACGCCCATCACGATCGCCGCCACCCATAATTTGAGGAAAATCCGGGGAGACATGCAGCTACTCCTAAAAATCCGTCCGGTTAACGCTTACAGTTGCTGATTAGGCTTCGCATAGTATGCGCTAGATTACTTGAACCATCCTTATTCTGTCAACGGGTACCATCGCAGGAATAAAGCGACACCCCACGGGGCCCAACCATGCGTGATTGACGGATCTCGGAAGCATAAAAATTCACGACGACGATGTTTCGGTATTATGCATTTTAAACAACCGGAACCAGTAAAAGCTGTGCGGCCCCAGCGTCAAAAAGTAAGACAGTTTTCCGATTTTCGGGAATTTCACATTTCCCCAAAGTTCGAGCGGTTCCCAACCGTCATAGAACTTTAAATCCAGTTCGACGGGCTGCACATACCGCGACAGATTATTAACGATCAAAAGGGTTTCGTCTTCATAAGCGCGAATGTACGCCAAAATCTTCGGGTTCTGATGTTGCAAAAATTCAATCGTCCCCCGGCCGAAAGCGCGAAAACTTTTACGGACCTTGATCATCCTCCGGGTCCAATGCAGAAACGAGGACTGAGTCCTTAACTGCGCCTCAACATTGACGGCCTGATAACCGTAAACAGGATCCACAATCAACGGCAAGTACAGCTTGGCCGTGTCCGCGGCCGAAAAACCGGCATTGCGGTCTCCGTTCCATTGCATGGGCGTCCTGACCCCGTTTCGATCACCGAGATAAATATTATCGCCCATCCCGATTTCATCGCCATAGTAAATAATCGGAGTCCCGGGGAGACTGAAAAGAAGGCTGTTGAGTAGTTCCATCTGACGCCGGCCGTTATTCATGAGCGGCGCAAGACGGCGGCGGATTCCCAAATTCAACTTGGCTTTGGGGTCCGTGACATATTCCTTATACATATAGTCTCTTTCTTCCTGAGTCACCATTTCAAGCGTCAACTCATCATGATTGCGCAGGAAAAGGGCCCATTGGCAATTATCCGGGATGGGCGGAGTTTGCCGCATGATGTCAAGAATCGGCGTTTGATCCTCCTTTTTAATCGCCATAAAAATCCGCGGCATCAAGGGAAAGTGAAAAGCCATATGGCATTCATCGCCATTGCCAAAATATGGGCGCACATCCACCGGCCATTGATTGGCCTCTGCCAGCAGGACTTTATCTTTAAATGCTTTGTCCACTTGCATGCGTAATTCTTTGAGATAGGCATGCGTCCCGGGCAAATTTTCACAGGTCGTCCCCTCTTGTTCAAAAAGATAGGGTACGGCATCCAAACGGAAACCGTCCACCCCTGTTTTGAACCAAAAAGACATGATCTCCAGCATCGCTTGCCGCACCAGAGGATTTTCATAGTTCAGATCAGCCTGATGACCGAAAAAGCGGTGCCAATAATACTGGCCGGAAACCCGGTCATAAGCCCAGTTGGATTGTTCTGTATCGGTAAAGATGACCCGTGCGCTTTTGTATTTATCGGGGGTATCACTCCAAATGTAGAAATCCCTGTTCTTGGCTGATTTCGAAACCCGCGCTTCCTGAAACCAGGGATGTTGATCGGAAGTGTGATTCATGACAAGTTCGATCAAAACCCGTATCCCCCGCTGATGGGCTTTCTTGACAAAGTTCTGGAAATCGTTCATGGTGCCGCGTGACGACAAAATTTTCCGGTAATCGGAGATATCATAGCCATCATCCTTCAGGGGCGATTCATAAAACGGCAGCAGCCAAAGGCAGGTAATACCGAGGTCCTGGAGATAATCGAGTTTCTGCGTCAAACCTTGAAAATCGCCGACGCCGTCGGCATTGCTGTCGAAAAACGATCTGACAGGGACCTCATAAATAATCGCATCTTTATACCAAAGGCTTTCAGTTGTCATGTGGAGAATTCCTTGCCTTCTCTGTTTTGATTTTTTTTAAACGCTTGAGAAATTCGGAGACATCCTGCGGCGACCACAAGTAATGCGAAGCCCAGGATTTCTCTCTCGGATTATCCGTGACCCTTATGGCAAGACCGCGTTGCTGCAAAACCTTGAAGGCATCCTCGTCCGTCACGTCATCTCCCAAATAAATGGGCAAAACACGCTTTCCGCCATGCGCCAAAATACGCGCCAAAATCCAGAGCACCGTTTTCCCTTTGTTCCATTCAACGGGCGGCCGCATTTCCCAGACCTTCTTCCCTTCCGTTAACACAATCCGTCCTTTGCCAAGGTGATCGCCGATTTCTTTGAGCAAAATCACTTTTGCGAATCTTATTTTCTCCTCAACCAGCTGGCGATAATGGACACTGACACTATACATTTTGTTTTCCACGAGTATCTGCGGCATAAATTTGAATGCTTTTTTGAGACGGTAGGTTATTTTTTTTAGAAGCAGCCTGGATTCCAATGCCGCGGGATGCACATGCCGCATGCCGGGATCTTCCAGTTCCAAACCGTGATTTCCCACATAAGTGATCCCGGGGACCGCCACGCGCTTTTTCAGATTGTCCAGCGCCCTCCCGCTGATCACGACCACCTTGATATCTTTCTGCACTGACAATTCCTTGATCGTTTTTCTCTGCGCCGGGAGCAACTTGGCCAACTCGGGACGCGCGGCAATCGGCGACAGCGTTCCGTCAAAATCCAAAAACAACACGATCAGGCGGTCCCGGATCAGCGTCTCGACTTCGTCCCAATGAGCAAAAAGGTGTTTCATGCCCCCGCCCCTTAGAAAGATTTCACAAGTTCGGTAATTAGATCCGCCGCCCACCGATACACATTGTATTCTTGAACGATACTTCTGAGTTTCCTCATCCGCTCTTGCCTTTCCTCCGGCAGCATGGTCAACGCCTGATGAATGGCCTCGGCCGTCCCTTCGATATCGTAAGGATTGATCTGCAAAGCGCTGATAAATTCATGGCTGGCACCCGCGAAACGGCTGAGGATCAAAACTCCGTTTTCATCCTGACGCGCCGCCACAAATTCCTTGGCCACCAGGTTCATCCCGTCATGCAAGGAACTGACCAGGCAAAAATTAGCCAATCGGTAAAAATTGCGTATTTCGGATTGTCCGTGATGTTCTTTAAGGAAAACAATGGGCTTGTAATTCCCGTTCTGGAACCTGGCATTGATTTTCTGGACAAGTTCATCCACCTCTTTCATGTGGCTTTGATAACCCGGGATCAACGTCCTCGAAGGCGCGCCGAGTTCGATAAAAACAAACTTGCCCTGATATTGCGGATATTTTTCCAACACCCTCTCGATCGCCCGAAAGCGTTCAAGCAACCCCTTGGTATAGTCAATACGGTCCACACCGACACCGATGATTTTGCCTTCCAGCCCAAAATTCTTTTTGACCTTTGCCAACTCATCCGTTTGTGCTTCCACGGTCATTTGCCCGTCGGAGGAGCAATCCACACTGATGGGGAAAGGGCGCACATAGCTGGTTTTCCCGCCCCGGATCACGCCAAAGGTGGTCCAATCAATGCGCGATTCAAGGACACGATCGACGGTGTCCAGAAAATTATTGCAATGATACTGTGTATGAAAACCGATCAAATCGCTCCCCAGCATTCCCTCCAGAATGTCTCCCTGCCACGGACAAATCCCGAAGGCCTCCGGATTGGGCCAAGGGATATGCCAAAAAATCGCGACTTTGACATCCGGGCGCATGTCTTTAATCAATTTGGGTAAAAGAGCAAAATGGTAATCTTGTATCAAAATCATGGAAGGAGAATCGTCGAGCTCGTCCAAAAGAGCACCGGCAAACTTTTGATTGACCCTCTCATACTGTTTCCAGTCATCGATGCGAAAGACAGGTCTCACATGGCTGATATGGCAAAGAGGCCACAACCCTTCGTTAGAAAATCCGTAGTAATAGCCCTTCTCTTCCTCTTCATTCAGCCAAACCCGCTTTAACGTATAGGAAGGTTTCCACGGCGGGACCCGTAGCTGGTCTTTTTTATCCACCGTCTCGCGGTCGGCATCCCCCGCACCGTGCGCGATCCACATACCGCCCGTAGCCCGCATCACAGGATCAAGCGCGGTCACAACACCGCTGGCCGGCATGATACATTCGATCGCGCTTCCCTTTTTCCGGTGAATATAAGGTTCACGGTTGGCGACAACATACAGTTGTTTCCCCTGCAATTTAGTCAGCAAATAATCTTTCAGCCTTTCCTTCGTCCAAACGGTCCCCTGCGCGTTGACCAGCCGTGACTGTTCGACCAAATCAAGCTTCACCGCCTTGAGGCTCGAAGCCATATGGCTTACCGCAAAAAACAGTTTTTCGATTTCGCCCTTTTCTTCCAAAGACTTCGGCTGAGCCGGCATTTCGCCGACGGTCGCTCGCCGGATCAACTCGGCAATCCGGGCAATCGGGCCCGTAACACTCCAACGGATAATAAGCAGCGTCGTGATGGAAAGAATCAAGGCCAGGATCGAAAAAGAAATCGCTGAATTTTTCCAAAAATCCGTAATTTGCTTGACGATGAAGGTACGATCATGGATCAGCCCCAATGCCCCGACAGTCTCTCCCTCTTTCGCTAAAGGGATAACATAATAATTCACTTTGCGCTGCTTCCATTTGCTATTGCTTTCGACCGCCCCATTTTCCGCCATGGCCTTCTCGGATTCTTTGCGGAACAAATCACCTTGCGCAAGTTCGGGCGGCAAAGTAATCCGCTGACCGTCTTTCATATCAACGATCAGACCGATTAAGCGCTTATGTCCCTGAAATTTTTCAATATACTTTTTGAGACGCTCGGGCTGTTCGGTATAAGTCAAATACGATTCGATCGCCCCTTCAAAACTTTTCGCAAGGACCGCCGCACGAAGACTTAATTCTTCATTGAGCCGTTTCTCCTCGGCATGGACCTGCAAATAGCAGAAAGACGCAACAACCACCGCGGTCGTAAACAGCAAAGAAACGATCAAGCGAAAAGTAATTTTCATAACACCTCCCTTTCATGACTCAAGCGGATCGCCGGACGACGAAGGGCCCGGCCGGCCGGCACATCAAGCCTGACGGCCGGGAATGCTTCCGGATTTTTCCCCCGTATTTTTAAAACCGACTTCGCGCCCGCTTGCTTTTTCTCCGGGGGCCCCCCAATAAAGCGTCCGGTGCGGAAACGGAATCTCGATACCGAGCTCATCGAAACGGTTTTTGAGCCGACGGCGGAACTCGCGGGCCACTTCCCATTGTTTGATCGGCAGCGTTTTCATCCGGAATTTAATCGTGACCTGCGATTCTCCGAATTCATCAACCCCCAGCATCTCGAGATTATCTAAAATCAATTTCCCATAATAAGGGTCCTTGCGCATCTCACCGCCCAATTCCTTAATCACCGACATGGCACGATCAATGTTTTCTTTATAAGCAACACCGACATTCAAAAGGGCCTGCGCGTATTCCTTGGTAAAATTCACGACGGTCTTGATCTCCCCGTTAGGGATGTAAATCACACGCCCCTCCAGATCACGCAGCTTGGTAATCCGTAAATTAACCGCCTCAACCAACCCCCCATGCTCTCCGATCTGCACGACATCATTGACCCGGTACTGCCCCTCAAACAGAATAAATACCCCGTTGATAATGTCCCGGATCAGATATTGTCCCCCAAAACCGAAGGCCAAACCCACGATCCCCGCACCGGCCAAGAGCGGGGCAACGTCAATGCCGAAATTCTGAAGCAGCATGTACAGAGTGACGGCAAAGATGAGGATCGAACCCAGCCATTTCAGAATATGCGAGTAGGTTTTCAGCCGTAGCGTCATCTCGCTTTCCCGGATGACTTCTTTTTCCGACACCATTTCTTCAAACTTTCTCAAACCATGCTTCAGAAAAAGAAACAGCAACCAACAAATCAAAAAAATGACCAGCGTCTTCACCGACTTCCCGAACCACACGGTATTCAAAATATCTTCCCACTTAACTTGTTGTGAAAACATAGTTTACACCCCCTTGCGACAAAACGTCCTCCGGCATGAACCCCAAATGAACAAATAAAAAAAGCCGTGATCCGACTCTCGTCAGATGGCGGCCCGACCATCATTCGGTTTAACCTCTAGGCATAAACCCTAGACCCATTTGCGTTTTCTGTAACACTTCGTTGTGGAAATAGGTTACGCTCGGATACCTTTAGCGTCAAGCCGGATTTTGGTTTTGGAAATTTCTTTCGCGGGATTCCTCATCCATGGTAGAGTGGATATCACCTTTTGAATAAATAAGCTTAAAAAAACCATGGTCTACTACATCCAATATTTACTTGTCCGGTTGGTCATCCTGTTCGCCGGTCTCTTGCCGCTTGAGGCAACCTGCTGGATCGCCAAAAGAGTCAGCGATCTCGCTTATCTTGTGATGGCCGAAAGAAGGAAGATCGCAACCGGCAATGTTCGCAAGGCTTTCGGGACCACTTTGGCGGAGGCCGAAATCAGAAAAATCGCCCGCCATTCCTTCCGGCACATTGGAATTTCTTTTGTGGAATTATTCCTGGTCCCCAAACTGATCAAAAACGCCAAGGACCGTTTCCTTTTTACGGGTCTCGAGCATCTGCAAGCCGCGTTCGCCAAAGGCAAGGGTGTGCTTTTTGTGATTTCGCATGTGGGTTCCTGGGAATATTTGTCTTTTCTTCCTTACCTCCAGGACGCCCCGTCCTCCGTTGTCGTGAAATCCATCAAAAACCCTTATCTGGACCGGGAAATCGACCGCCTGCGGCGCATGATGACGGTCATCCCGGTCCCGAAAAAAACAGCCTCCAAAAAAATATTCTCGGACCTGCGGCAAAACAGGCTGGTCGCCATTCTCATCGATCAGTGGTCCGGTGCCGAAGGTCTGTGGACCCCATTTTTCGGGGTTGAAACCTCCACCACGTCCATTCCGGCGCGGGTCGCGCAAAAAACCGGTTGCGCGCTGATTCCGGGTTATTGCATCCGCAAAAAAACAGGCTTTTATGAAATCCAGTTCCATCCCGAGGTCCCGCTTCAGGGGAACGGCCAATCCTGCGAGAGAGAAACCACGGAAATGCTCAACCGGCTGCTGGAAGCACAGATCCGGAAATATCCGGAACAATGGACATGGGGACACCGACGCTGGAAACCGAAGCCTTCGATGATCCGGGAGCCGGATTAACTGTACGATGAAGTCATTGCGAGCCATGAAATAGGCGAAGCAATCCCATTTATCGATTTTCTCCCACAAAAACGTAGTAGAACAACTCTCATTTTAAAACCGAGATTGCTTTCCGCCAAAAAGCTTTGTGGCGAGCGTCGTCCCGCCGATCCCGCCTTCGGACGTCACCGCCTGTGGCGGGATCCCGTCCTTGGGCGGGAGGACCCCGCCACAGGCGGTGGAGTGGACGTGGCGATCTCGTAGTTCAGATTGCTTCGTCGTGCTTTCCGCCACACAGCGCTGTTCACCAGAAGGCGGAGCGGATCTGCCGGAGAATTGTGGCGGACGCACTCCTCGCAATGAAAATTTGTGAATAGGGGAGAAAATTCAGACTTGTTCCCTTTACTTTGCAGAAACTGCGGGAAGCGTAAACGCGAAGCGGGATCCCCGGCCAAATTCGCTTTGGCATGAAACATTGCCGCCGTGCGCTTCGACAATATGCTTCACGATGGACAGACCCAGCCCGGTCCCGCCCAATTCTCTTGAGCGGGCTTTGTCCACACGGAAAAACCTTTCAAAAACCCTCGGGATGGCACCCGCAGGAATACCGCAGCCGGTATCTTCAACAGTCACTCTGACCCAGTCCCCTTCCTGCACGGCGCTCAGAATAATTTTCCCGTTTTCCCGGCTAAATTTGACGGCATTATCCAGCAGGTTTACGAAAACCTGTCTCAATCCGTCAGGATCCGCCGAGACATTGATTCCCGGATCCGTTTTGATCCGGTTCTCAAGCGTAATCTTCTTTTCTTCAAACCGGCGGTTTAAAAAAGCGACGGCCTTGTCCGCCTGTTCCGCCAGAGACAGCGTTTTCGTCTCTAAAACAAATTCCTCCGCTTCGACCCTGGAAAGGTCCAAAAGATCATCAATCAACTTGGTGAGCCGGTTGGAATCTTCTTCCATCATCTTCAAAAATTCCTGACTCTTGACGGAATCCGCAAGGGCACCGCCCCTGAGCGTCTCGATAAATCCATGCAGGGAAGTCAACGGCGTCCTGAGCTCGTGGGAAACGTTGGCGACAAATTCCTTTCTCAGATTTTCCAGCCTGCGTATCTCGGAGATATCCGAAATGACCATGATGCCGGCGATCCGGTCATCGGCCCTGGAAATCCCGAGCACACTGACACGCAAGTTCTTGTTGCCCCACTGCGGCAAATCGATTTCCGTCGAAACCAGCCGCTGTTCCCGTATCGACAGGGCCAGCATCTCATCGAGTTTTTTATTCCGGATCGCCTCGATAAACGGGCGTTCACACGCGTATTCTTTGCGCACGCCGAAAATCTTTTCGGCACTCGGGTTCATCATCAGGATTTTATTGCGCGCATCCACCGCGATCACACCATCCGCCATGTTCGTCAAGACGGCCGAAAACTTTGCCCGCTCCCCTTCGACCTCCTGGATCCTTTTGCGAAGGGTTCCGGCCATTTGATTCATCGCCTCGGCAAGGATCTCAAGCTCGTCTTTGGAATGGATCAGGACTTTATGCGTGAGATCACCCCGGGCATAGCGTTGGGCCGCATCCTTCAACTTGCCGATCTGTTTTGAAATCAATCGTGCCAACCCGAAACTAAAAACAAGCACGAAAAGAATCCCGATCGAAGCACTGATCAGCAAAGGCTTCGCCACGGAACGAAGCATCGTATTGACGGAATCCAGAGGAAGCGCGATCCGCAGGACCCCCAGCACGGCACCCTGGGTCTCAAGCGGAATACCGAGGTAAAGCATTTTGACTCTCACGGTGCGGCTAAAATGAATATCCGTACCGATACCGCCGCGAAGGGCCGCCTGGACCTCGGGCCTCCATTGGTGATTCTCCACTTCCTCAAGTTGGTCTGCGGATATTTGAGAATCCGCCAAAACCACACCGGAAGTATCGATCACGGTCAAGCGGGCCTTGGCTTCCATTCCAAGATCCCGGACAAGTTTGATGAGTTCCGGACGGTGTTCCGTTTGAAACAAGGTTGGGTTTAAAAGATGGCTGATCAGATGCGCCTGAAGGACCATGGATTCTTCCAGTTGGGCCAGCGCGCGGCTCTCGACGGAACGGAAGGCGAAAAAAGAAGCAATGGCGACGACGGAAATAAACAAAAGCCCGTAAATCAGGGCCAATTTCCCGCCAAAACTTTTTCTGATGAATATCACGACGTTCTCCGCGGAGTTAGGAATCGACGTCCATCCGGTACCCGACGTTTTTCACCGTGATGACCCGGTGCGCCTCGGCCTTTATTTTTTTTCGAAGCTGTCCGATATGCATGTCCACCGTCCGGGTCTCGATCTCCACGGACCGGTCGTATCCCCACACATTTTCCAAAAGATATTCTCTCGAAAGGACCCGTCCGTTCGCCTCGAGCAAGGCCTTCAAAAGTTCGAATTCCTTCGAACTCAGTTCCACGGCTTTTCCTTTTAACGTTACGAGATATTTGCCGGTGTCCATTTCCAAAACGCCGACCCTGAATATTTTTTCTTTGGGTTTTTCATGCACGCGCCGCAATACCGCTTTGACCCGTGCCACAAGCTGCCGCGGACTAAACGGCTTGGTCACATAATCATCGGCCCCCAGTTCAAAACCGACGATCTGGTCCGTCTCTTCGCTCTTGGCCGTCAACATAATGATCGGGATATGGGCGGTCTTTTCATTTTGTTTCAAGGCCCGGCAGATCTCGAGGCCGTCCATCCCCGGCAGCATCAAGTCCAGAATGACAAGATCGGGACGGGCCCTTCGCGCTTCTTCAAGCCCGGCGTCTCCCCGTAGCGATGTGCGCACGGCGAATCCCTCTTGCTCGAGGTTGTATTTGACAAGTTCAACGATATTTTTCTCATCCTCGATAACGAGGATATTCTCTTTGGACATTATTTCTTTTCCTTGGCGTTTTTTTCCTCGATGTGGTGTTTGATCGTGCGCCCCTGCACCATGTAGAAGACATCTTCGCCGATGTTTGTGGCATGGTCCGCAATTCTCTCGAGGTGCCGGCCGATCAAAATCAGGCCGACCGCGCGATTGATGTTCTTGGGGTCCTGGAACATATAAGTCAGCAGCTCGCGGAAAATCTGATGGTTCAGCTGGTCCACCTCGTCATCCCGGCGGCAAACGCTGCGCGCAAGTTCCGCGTCCTGATTGACAAATGCGTCGAGACTGTCTTTGACCATTTTCTGGGCCAGCTCCGCCATGCGGGGGATATCAATCAAAGGCTTCAGCAGCGGTTCCTCCAGCAACGGCAGGGTCCGTTCGGCGATATTCACCGAAAGATCGCCGATGCGCTCCAAATCGCTGTTGATCTTCAAGGCCGAGGCAATCAGCCTCAGGTCCTTGGCGATCGGCTGCCTCAAGGCCAGAAGCTTGAGGCAAATTTCATCGATCTCGATTTCGAGCATATTGATTTCTTCATCGGAATCGATCACATTTTGCGCCAGCTTCTTGTCGCGTTCGACCAAAGCCTTGACTGCTTTGGCAATCGACTCTTCGGCCAGGGATGCCATCTGCAGCAGCTTCTCTTTTAGTTCCCGCAATTCCTCATCGAAATGTCTTTCCATGTTTTTTTCTCCTTCGTAGCGTACAGCGTTTAGCAAAGAGCGTCTAGCATAAAAACCGCAGGCCGCTCAAGTCGCTTAGCCCTTAAAAAAAGCCTTCTATAATTACTTTTCGCATAAAAAATTGTAGCACTGTTGAAATCTTTGTATTTTATCCTGTCATTGCGATGACAAATTTAAACGTGCACGACCCAATTTTATTTTCATTCCTCGACACGCTAAACGCTATCCGCCAGTCGCTTATTTTATTATCCATATCTTCCCGTAATGTACTCTTCCGTCCGTTTGTCTTTGGGGGCCGTAAAAACCTGCTCCGTTTCCCCAAACTCCACAAGTTTCCCCAGGAGCATAAACCCGGCGCAATCCGAGACCCGGGCCGCCTGCTGCATATTGTGGGTCACGATCACGATGGTATAACGCTTCTTGAGTTCGAACATCAGTTCTTCGATTTTGCCGGTCGCGACGGGATCCAGTGCCGAACACGGTTCGTCCATCAAAACGATATTGGGCGTTACCGCCACAAGCCGGGCAATGCAAAGTCGCTGCTGTTGTTCCAAAGAGAGTCTCAAAGCGGAACGGTCCAAACGGTCTTTGAGGGCGTCCCAAAGTTCGACCTGGGACAACGAAGACTCGACGATTTCCTCGAGTTCCCCCCGGTCGTTCATGCCGTGAATGCGCGGGCCGTACGCAATGTTATCAAAGACAGACAACGGAAAAGGGTTGGGACGCTGAAAAACCATGCCCACTTTTTTCCGGAGGACCACCAAATCCGTTTTGTCTCCGTAAATATCTTCGCCGTCGATTATAACCTTGCCGGTGATACGCACCCCGTCGATCAAATCATTCATCCGGTTGAGCGTCCTGAGGAACGTGGATTTGCCGCAGCCCGACGGACCGATCAAGGCCGTGATCCTTTTTTCTTCGATCGCAGCGTTGACATCGATCAAGGCCTGAAAATGTCCGTAAAAAAGATTGAGGTTTTGAGTTTCAATTTTATTCATGCATAACCTTTTATCCAAAACGTCCCGTGATGTAATCGTCCGTTCGTTTGTCACGCGGCGCGGTGAACAGCTTGTCCGCTTCGTCGATCTCGACCAATTCCCCCATCAGGAAAAAAGCAACGCGGTCGCCGACCCTTGCCGCCTGTTTGACATTGTTGGTGACCAAAATCTGCGTGTACTTCGCCTTGAGCTCAAACATCGCTTCCTCGACCTTGGCCGTGGAAATGGGGTCCAGCCCCGAACAAGGCTCGTCGTACAAAATCACTTCCGGGTCGACGGCAAGCGTTCGCGCGATGCAGAGCCGTTGCTGCTGTCCGCCCGAAAGTTTCATGGCCGACGATGAGAGGCGGTCTTTGACTTCGTCCCAGAGAAAGGCCGCCTGCAAACTTTTCTCCACGATCTTGACAAGCTCGCGTTTGTCTTTGACTCCGTGGCGCCGCGGCCCGTATGCCACATTATCGAAAATCGACATGGGCAGCGGAATCGGCAAAGCGAAAACCATGGTCACCTTTTTGCGGACTTCCTCCGCATCCATCTGGCGGAAGACATCTTTTCCGTTGAGCCGGATCGAACCACGGGTCCGCACCGACAAGTCCAGATCATTCAAACGATTGAGCGCGCGCAAAAAAGAAGTCTTGCCGCTGTTGGCGGGGCCGATTACCCCCAGGATTTCGCGCTCCTTGACCGAGAAGCTCACGTTCTTGAGGGCCTGAACGGTTCCGTAGTCGATGCTCAGATTTTCGATGACGATCTTGTCACCCTGAGTCACGGGCCCGATTCCCTCCTGATTTTTTAAATCATTTTCAGTCGGCGTTACCATTGTTTTTTGCTCCGGATATAAGAACGGGTAATGATCGCAACCAAATTCAGCAGGAACACGAGTCCCACCAGTACCAGCGCGGTCCCGTATTGTATTTTCGGATTCACATTGGGCACTTGCGTGGACAAAACGTAGAGATGATAAGGCAGCGCCATGCATTGATCGAAGACGGATTTGGGCAATCGCGGAAGATAAAAAGCCGCCACGGTAAAAAGAATCGGGGCCGTCTCGCCCGCCGCGCGGCTGATCCCCAAAATGGTCCCCGTCAGAATGCCCGGCAACGCGTTGGGCAACACCACGCAACGGATCGTCTGCCATTTGCTGACCCCCAGCGCCAGGCTGGCTTCGCGGAAAGACCGCGGGACACTGGAGAGCGCTTCTTTGGACGCCGTGATAATGACCGGCAAAATCATGATCGCCAGCGTCAGCGATCCCGCCAAAATCGACGCTCCGAATCTCAGAAAAATCACGAAGAGGCCCATCCCAAAAAGCCCGTAAACCACGGAAGGCACACCGGCCAGATTGACGATGGCAACCTCAATCATGCGGGTCAGCCAATTTTGACGGGCGTACTCCACCAGATAAATCGCCGCCAGCACGCCCAACGGCAAAGCCACGACGATGGTCCCCAGCACCAGATACATCGTCCCCATGATGGCGGGGAAAATACCGCCGGCGCGCATGCCCATGCGGGGCATGGCCGTGAGAAATTGCCAGTTGATGGCGGGCAAACCCTTTTCGATCAGGATCGCAAAAATCACGATGACCGGAACAATGACAAGCACGGCCGCAGCCCCTAAAAGGGTGAATGCGATTTTCTGTTTGGTCTGGGATGAGATCTTCATTTTTTCTGGTGATGCAATGCCATATCGGCTATCAGGTTGATGGCAAACGTGATCGTGAAGAGGACCAGTCCCACGGCAAAAAGCGAAAAATAATGTTCGCTGCCGCTCACCGTTTCTCCCATCTCGGCGGCGATGGTGGCCGTCATGGTCCGGACCGGTACGAAAATGGATTGCGGAATGACGGAGGCATTCCCGGTCAGCATCATCACCGCCATCGTTTCGCCGATCACCCGTCCGATCCCGAGCATGATGCTGGCCACGATGCCCGAGGAGGCCGCGGGTAGAATCACGCGATGAATGGTCTGCCAATGCGTCGCCCCCAAAGCGAGCGAGCCTTCCTTATAACTTCGCGGGACAGAGCTGATGGCGTCTTCCATAATGCTGACGATGGTCGGAATCGCCATGAAGGCTAGGGCGATCGCCCCCGTCATGGCCGTCAGTCCCGTCGGCAGATGGAAAACGGCTTTGACCACGGGGGCCAGCATGGTCATCCCGATAAATCCGATCACAATGCTGGGGATCGCCGCAAGAAGTTCGACACCCGCCTTGAGTATTTCCCGCAACCAGCGGGGCGCGATTTCTCCGATAAAAACGGCACAGGCCATGCCCAACGGAACGGAAATAACCGTCGCACCCAGTGTCACCACCAGCGATCCCAGGAAGAGCGGGACGATTCCGAATTGGGGAGGTTCCGCGAGCGGATTCCATAAAGTCCCGAAGAAAAACGCGCTGAGACTAAATGTCCTGAAAAGGGCGCTCCCGTCTTTCGCCAAAAAGAAAAAGATGAGAATCACAAAGAGGATGCAAGCGAATCCGCTCAGCAGGATTATTTTTTCGACAATAAATTCCCAAAACTTTTTCACGCACTCTTCCCCAGGGGTACA
>JAQTOZ010000225.1 GCA_028713205.1 Candidatus Omnitrophota bacterium | reverse complement strand
CACGCTCACACAAAAAAATGCACGCCAGAAAGATCCCACAGCGGGCCGGCGTCCGACGCAAGAGGATTTGATGGACACCTTCCGTCAGGAATTCAATAAAATTCCGGACGTCAAAGCCGTCATTCAAGACCTGTCGACTCGCGGATTTGCGGCCCAACGCGGTTATCCGATCGAATTCACCATTCGCGGACCGGATTGGGAAAAACTCGTTACTTATTCGAAACAGATGATGGATGAAATGAAAAAAAGCGATCTTCTGCAGGACGTCGATACGGATTATTTGGAAGGTATGCCGGAAGTCCGGATTTATCCGAATCGTGACCGCGCATTCGGACGGGGTGTTTCCGTCAGCGCCATTGCGCGCACCATCAATGCCATGATCGCCGGTGAACGCGTGTCAAAATACACGACCGGCGGCCGCCGCTATGACGTCCGTGTCCGGGTCACTTCCGATCAGCGCACGAAAACCCAGGACATTGAAAAACTCTATGTCCGCAATAACCGCGGCGAAGTGGTCCGGCTTTCCGACGTCGTCGACATCAAAAACCAGCCGAGCCTGCTTTCAATCACGCGGCGCGGACGCGAACGTGCCATCGGTATTTTTGCCAATTATGCCAAAGGAAAATCCCAGGCCGCAGCCATCGAAAAGACACAGCAAATCGCGAATCAAATTCTACCGGAAGGCTACCGGATTGTTTTCAGCGGAACCAGTCAAACCTTCAAAGAATCTTTTCAAAGCCTGCTCGTCGCACTTTGGCTTGGTATCCTGATCGCCTACATGCTTCTTGCGTCTCAATTCAATCACGTCATCCATCCGTTCACGGTATTGCTCGCGCTCCCGTTCAGCATTTCCGGCGCTCTCTTCACACTATGGGTTTCGGGCAGTTCACTGAACATTTTCAGCATGATCGGATTACTTCTCTTGATGGGGATCGTGAAAAAGAATTCAATCCTTCTGGTGGATTTCACCAATCAAATGCGCGAACGCGGAATGGCGCCGTTGGAAGCGCTCAAGACAGCTTGTCCGATCCGCTTTCGGCCGATCATGATGACTTCCATCGCCACCATCGCAGCCGCCATTCCTCCGGCGCTGGCGCTTGGTCCGGGAGCCGAAACACGGATCCCGATGGCTATCGCGGTGATCGGCGGAATGATCGTTTCGACTTGTTTGACGCTGATTGTCGTCCCTTGCGCTTACGAGGCCCTAGTCCCGCTGGAGAAACCCGGTTTCCTGACTAAACTCAAGGGAAAGTTCCAGTTCCTGGGACAAAAATTCGCCGTCAATCCCCAACTCGGTAAGATCAAAGACACCTTTAAAAAACGTTTGCCTTAATTCGATTGTGCTCCTGAATCAGCCGGAGTCCTCGCCTGTCCGCTATCACCCTTCATCCCCGTCAGCGGACACATTTTGCGCATATCACCCGACATCGATGGCATCCCCATCCCGGCCATGTCCATTTTAATTTCGGCCTTCTTAACCAAATTGAGATTCTTGTCATATTTCATGAGTTGATTACCCGCGATCACAAAAACTCCGCCATCACGGCTGGCGACCATCGTTTTAGGCATCATCATGCCGGTACCGCCTTGCCCCATATGCTTCATGCCCGGACCGCCCTGTCCCATCATCGGGGGCATGCCTTTTTCCATCGAAGGCTCCTGAACGGCACCGGACTCCTGGGCGATCGCTGCGGCTGGAATCAACACCATGCCTACGATCACCATGACGCTAATAAACCTTTTCATAGACTCCTCCTTGGGTTTCAATCTTTGTGCGACTTCCCTTTCCTGCAATGACTCCTATCGAATCGATCCAAGCGGAGCGATACGGCCCTTTCCGCGCCTGCCATTGTATTATAAAATGATCCGTCTGAACTAAAAAGATTCGTCAGAAAGCATGGCCGATCTTTTATATTGCCCTCGGGATGAAAACCTATACAATACTTCCCCATGAAGTTTGCCGGGCCTCTGAACCCCTATTTTGAATCTTTCTTGAGATTGGTCTATCCCTCGACCTGCGGAGTCTGCGAACGATTGCTTGAAATCGACGAGGCTGGCCTTTGCCACGCGTGCCGTGACCGGCTTTCGGCCCTGCAGCGCGCCTACGATAAGGTCTCGATCGATCAGAAATTCGACTATGTGGACGACGGTTGGGCGCTCTTTCCCTACGAATCACCGGTCCGGGAAATCCTGACAAGCCTTAAATTCTCCAGAAAGCGCTGGTTACTCAAAGTTTTCAGGGACGCGGTCGCCTCGTGGGCCGGCATTCTCGCCGCCGAAACGCATTACGATGCGTTGATCCCGATCCCTCTTGACCGGGAACGCCTGATTGAAAGGCAGTTTAATCAGTCGGAATTGATTGCCGGGTTGATCGCCAAAAACACGGGTATCTCCGTCGAGAAGTCGATCTTGCGCAAACGATGGAAGACACCGGCACAAAGCCAACTTTCGCGCGAAGCAAGAAGCACCAATCTCCGCTATGCCTTCAAAGCGCACGCGGATGAAAAAATCCGGGGTAAGTCTTTTCTGCTGATAGACGATATCCTGACAACGGGGTCTACGGTAGAAGAAGCGGCCGCGGTACTCAAACGTCACGGGGCCAAACGCGTGGACGTCTTCGCGCTTGCATCAACCCAAAAAGGCGGGAAAAAGAAATGAAAGTACTTGATCGTTATGTCATCCGGGAACTGATTGTTCCGATGCTCTATTGCAGTTTCTCACTGGTCGTCCTAATCCTCATCGCCGATCTTTTTGACAACCTTGACGATTTTTTAAAACACAAAACTTCGCTCGTGATCATCGCAAAATATTATGCCTGTCTCGTCCCCTACTCGTTTGTCGAAACGATCCCCTGGGCGGCCTGGCTCGGGACAATCTACCTTTTGGTCAATTTCGGATTGCATCACGAGTTATTGGCCATGAAAGTGGCCGGCCTTAAGATCATCTCGATTATCCGGCCGATATTATTTCTCGGATTTCTGACGGGCATCGCAACGTTCATCATCGGTGACCGCCTCGTCCCTTGGACCTACCGAACCGCGGGCGAAATGAAAGAGATCTATATCGAAAAAAAGTCCGACGCAAAATTGGGCAAGCTGATTTACAATTTGACCTACAGTTCGAATAACAATCAACTCTATTATATCCGCAGCATGGCCCCGGCCAGAAACGAAGCTCATCAACTCGTGGTCCTGTGGCTAGATGAAATCACCAAGAAAACACGCCAGAAAATTTCTGCGGACTCCGCAACCTGGACCGGTTCTGCATGGGAATTACACGGCGTAACCGAACAACAGATCGACTCTCAGGGACGCACGTTAGGCGAACCGCGCACCTATGCCAAGAAACTTTACCCGGAACTTGATGTGCAGCCCAAAGACATCGCAAACGCGTCAAGCGACAGCGTTTTCCTGTCCTACCGGGAAATCAAACATGCCGCAAGGCAATTGGAAAGTACGGGGGTCGACGTCTCCTCCGAAAAAGTAGATATGCATGACCGGCTCGCCTCTCCATGGCAGGGACTGGTCATGATGCTTTTGACCATTCCTCTGCTCGGACCGACACGAACACGAAAAGGAATCGCCGCCTACGTGTTGATTTGTATCGGATTGGTCTTCGCTTATCATGTCACGGGGGCCATCGCCATGGCCTTGGGAAAATCAGGACGCATCTTTCCCTTTTTCAGCGCCTGGGCCAGCACCATGATATTCTCCGTCGGTGCCCTGCTGCACCTGGAAAAAGCCAATTATTGAGTTCGATCATCCGAACTCGGCAAGTTTGACGGCGGAAGGTCGTGTCTGCGGTTTTTCGTATCCCGGGATAACGGATCCGGTCCGGTCAACCGGCGGTTCTGCTTTTAAATTTTGGTACCATCCCGGACGACGGCCCCTTTGGGAATAATCACGATACCGTCCCGGATGTAATAATTCTCTCCGTCTTTTTCCTCGATCTTCTCTTTGTTGGAAATCGAGACGTTGTTTCCGATGCGGACATTCTTGTCCAAAATAGCATGTTCGATCTGGCAATTTTTGCCGATGCCGAGCGCAGGTTGTCCCTTCGGTTTGTCCAATTCATAAAAGTCATTCCCGATCACCACGCTCTTCCGGATGACACTCCCCTTCAGAATATAGGATCGCAACCCGATAATCGAATCTTCCACGTGCACCCCGTCGAGATAACACCCCTCCGTCATCACGGCATTCGAAAAATTAGCGTTGATGATCCTTGACGGCGGCAAAAACCTCGAACGCGTAAACAATCTCCCCTGGGATGAAAGGAAGCTGAACGGAGGATTGGGCTTCGTTAATTCGATGTTCACATCATAATAGCTGCGAATGGTCCCGATATCCCGCCAATAATCGTTGAAGACATATCCATAGACATTAAACTTGCCGATGGCTTTCGGAATAACCTCTTTCCCGAAATCCGCTTCGTTGCCGGCCAAGGCGGCCTTCAAAGCCTTTGGCTCAAAAATATAGACGCCCATGGACGCCAGATAAAGTTCCTCTTTGCCTTTGACTTTAAAAATCCGGCGAATGGTTTCCGGAATCACGAAATCGCGGATCCGCTCCGTCGGCGACGGTTTTTCGCGGAACGCAATGATTTGGGCGCCGGCATTGATTTGCATAATGCCGAAACCGCTGACATCCTTTTTATGCACCGGAACCGTCGCAATGGTCACATCCGCTTTCTTTTCCATGTGAAACTTGAGGATGTCTCGGTAATCCATACGATACAGATGGTCCCCGGACAAGATCAAAAAAGCGTCCGGTTGTTCCGTACCGTAATGCACCATGTTTTTGCGTACGGCATCGGCCGTTCCCTGAAACCAGTCTTTGGTGGCGAGTGTCTGTTCGGCCGCCAAGAGTTCAATACTCGTATGATTAAAAGGTTCATAAGGTTAGGTACGTTGAATATGCCGGTGAAGCG
>JAQTOZ010000028.1 GCA_028713205.1 Candidatus Omnitrophota bacterium | reverse complement strand
GGGAGGATTTCGCGCCGCTCAGCGACGATTTTAAAAAGCTGATTGCGCAACTGGAGGCGCATGGAGTCCGTTCGGAAGTCAACCGTAGGCTTGTGCGCGGTCTGGATTATTACAATGGCGCTGTGTTTGAAATCACGGCGGAAGGGCTCGGTGCGCAGGATGCGGTTGCGGGCGGCGGGCGTTACGACGGGCTTTATGCCGAGCTCGGCGGGCCGCAGGTCCCGTGTACGGGGTTCAGCATCGGGATGGAACGTCTGTTGATGGTTTTGGAAAAACAGCAGGGTGGTTTGGTCGAGGACCTTCGGAAACGAAGGGTTTATATCGCGAAGCTTGATTTGGGGCACGAGGTTTCGGAGATCAGCTGTCGGAAGGCAATCGAATTGCGCACGAAAGGTATTCGCGTCGAAATGTTGCCGCGGGAAGTTTCGTTGAGCAGTCATCTCAAGAAGGCCAATCAATTGGGAATCCGCTATGTCCTGATTTTGGGCCCGGATGAGGTCAAGAAGCAGAAATGTGCCATCAAGGATTTGGACCGAAAAGAACAGAGCGAAGTCGGATTGGACGATCTTATTGTGCATATGGAAAGGATGATATCGTCATGATGCGAACCATGAATTGCGGTGAGTTGAATTTGCGGGCCATGGACAGGGATGTCACGCTGGTCGGTTGGGTGGCCACGCGCCGGGATCACGGGAATATTATTTTTATCGATTTACGGGACCGGTGGGGTGTGACCCAGGTGGTGTTTAACGCGGACTCGAATAAAGAAGTCCACAAAAGGGCCGAGGAACTCAGGCCCGAATTTGTGATCCAGGTCCGGGGCCGTGTCTCCAAGCGCCCCGAGGGGACGGCCAATCCCAAAATTCCGACCGGGGAAATCGAGATTTCGGCTTCTGAACTCAATATACTCAACACGTGCCCGACGCCTCCGTTTGAGATCGGCGATGCCTTTGTCAACGAAGAGTTGCGTCTCAAATACCGCTTCCTCGACCTGCGCCGCAAGGAGATGGTCGAGAGTTTGACGTTCCGGTACCGCGTGTCAAAAATTGTCCGGGATTATCTGGACCAGCTCGAATTCCTGGAGATCGAAACACCGTATCTGACCAAGAGCACGCCGGAAGGCGCCCGTGATTATCTGGTGCCTTGCCGTTTGACTCCCGGGACTTTTTACGCACTGCCGCAATCACCGCAGCTTTTCAAACAATTGCTCATGGTCGCGGGGTATGAGAGGTATTATCAGTTCGCGCGCTGTTTTCGCGACGAGGATTTGCGTTCCGACCGCCAACCCGAGCATACGCAAATCGATCTGGAGATGTCTTTTATCGACGAAGCGGACATCATGAAGGTCGTCGAAGGGATCGTGGCGGAGGTATTCGAAAAAATGCTCGACGTTCGTTTCGAACGGCCTTTTCTGAAGCTCAGTTACGAGGAAGCGATGACTCGTTTTGGGTCCGACAAGCCGGACATGCGTTTCGGCATGGAGCTCAAAGATCTGACGGAGATTTTTAGCCAGACGGGTTTTAAGGTTTTTGATGAAGTGACGGCCGGCGGCGGAAAGATCCGCGGGCTTTGTTTCACTCCGCCTGCCTCGGTTGAGTTTTCGCGCAAAAACTTCGATGACCTGACGCATTGGATTCAGGATTTCGGTGCCAAAGGCCTTGCCTGGTTTAAAGTGACGGGCCCCCAGCAGGTCGAATCGCCGATCCAGAAGTTTTTTGACGCGGCGAAGATTGCCAAGATGATCGAAACGCTCGGCGCCAAAGAACGCGATATCATCTTTATTGTTGCGAGCGATGTACGGACCTCCGCGGTGGCGCTCGGGGCGCTGCGGGTTCGTCTTGCGAATGACCACAACCAAATTCCTCAAGACGTGTCGAAAGTTTTATGGGTCGTGGATTTCCCGCTGTTGGAATGGAGCGAGGAGGACAAGCGTTTTGTGGCATGCCATCATCCTTTTACCTCGCCCAAACCCGAGGACCTTCAATATCTCGAAGCGGAACCTGCGCGGGTCCGCGCACGGGCCTATGATCTGGTACTCAACGGCACGGAACTCGGCGGCGGAAGTATCCGTATTCACCAGCGGGACGTGCAGGAACGTGTTTTTCGCGCACTCAATATCGGTCCCGAGGAAGCGGAACGCAAGTTCGGGTTTCTCCTCAAAGCGCTCAGTTACGGCGCTCCGCCCCACGGTGGTTTGGCCATTGGTCTGGACCGCTTGATCACGCTCTTGCTCAAGCGGGAGTCGATCCGGGAGGTCATTGCCTTTCCGAAGACACAAAAGGGGACCTGCCTGATGACGGAAGCGCCATCGGAAGTCGATGACAAACAACTCAAAGAACTTCATCTGCAAATTAAAAAATAGAGGAGTCTGATTTGGACAAGCTGATTAAATTAAATTCGAATGAGGAGGCCATCGCGCTGTACGGGAGCCTGGACGAAAATTTACGGTTTGCCGAAAAAGAATATGGTGTGCGGATTTCGGCACGGAATTACCGTTTGAAGATTTCCGGTGATAAAAAAAACGTCGATGCCGCCCATCTGTTTTTTCAAGAGCGCTTGAAGGAAATCCGGGGCGGCGGACGGATTGCCGGGGAACACGGACATGAAAAGGTCCAGCTTACCGAGAACGATTTGCCGGAAACCATTTCGTTTTACCATCGCGGCAAGACCATTCGTGCCCGGAGTAAGAATCAGGAACTCTATCTCAAAGCCATTCAGGTAAATGACGTGGTTGTCGGTATCGGTCCCGCCGGGACCGGCAAGACTTATTTGGCCATGGCCTCGGCGATTGATTTTCTGAAACGAAAGCGCGTATCGCGCATCGTCCTGACGCGTCCGGCCGTGGAAGCGGGTGAAAGCCTTGGTTTTTTGCCCGGCGATCTCTACGCGAAGATCAATCCTTACCTGCGCCCCCTCTATGATGCCCTTTATGACATGCTCGATTACGACGAGGCGACCCGGTACCTTGAACGAGGCGTGATCGAAGTGGCGCCTTTGGCCTACATGCGCGGGCGCACGCTCAACGATTCATTTATCATTCTGGACGAAGCGCAGAATTGCACGCACGCGCAGATGAAAATGTTTTTGACGCGTTTGGGCGAATCATCCCGCGCCGTGGTCACGGGGGATATCACGCAAATCGACCTGCCGGCCGGCAAGGTTTCCGGTCTGGTGGAATCGAAAGCGGTCCTTGCGAATATTCTGGGGATCCAGTTTGTTTTCCTCCATGAAGTTGATGTCGTCCGCCATCCTTTGGTTCAGGCGATTATCCGTGCGTATGAAAAATACGAACGCTGACGCAAAAACTCCCATCGAAGAGAAGAATGCCCGTCACGCCCGTCGGGTGGCATGGGCCTTCCGCATCATGATTTTTGTCGCGTTCGCGACGGCGGTTTCCTTTATCCTTGCCTTTGAACGCGACATGTCGTTCAGCAGCCGGGAATTTATTGTCGGTGAACCGGCCTCACGGTCGCTTTTCGCGCCTCTGAACATATCCTATGTGGATAATGAGGCGACCGACCTTCTGCGTCTCGAGAAAAGCCGTGGAGTCATTCCGGTCCTGAGATTGGACCCCGCGGTGGGGCAGGAAATCCGGTATAAAATCGACCGGTTTTTTCTCGCACTCGACGCGACGAAAGGTGTCCTGCCCGGTAATGAGAAAACCAAAATCAATATGCCCTTTGAAATTTCGGAGGGCTCTGTCAATGCGTTGATGAATGAGACTTCCAGGGAAGAGGCCTGGAAACGGCTTGAGGAGTTGATCGAGAAGAGTTTGGCCGAGCATGTCCTGGATGACCGGTTGAAATCCGATTTTGTGAACGCGGGCATCGATCGAGTCGCCGTGGTCAATACGAATGCCAAAACCGAAGAGACCCTGGCCGTCAAAGACCTGTTAACACTCGAGGACATCAAAAAGTCCGCGTCCGGAGTTCTGAGGTCGATGATCCCCAAGGACCGTGATTTAAGAGACGCGGTCCAAAGTGTGTTCAACGGAACGATGACTTCCAATCTTGTTTTGGATGAGGCCGAACTTAAATCGCGCAGGCTCAAGGCGGCCGAGACGGTTGAGCCGGTCAAAAAAGAAATCAAGAAAAACGAATTGCTCGTCCAACGCGGCATGCTCGTGACGGAGCCGATGAAAACTCGGCTCAATCTGATGCAAAAAGGTTTGGCCAAACAACGCGTTATTCACAAATTGTTGACGGTCGGCATCTTGGCTTTTCTGACTTACCTTTTGGGGTTCCTTTATCTGATGGTCTTTGAGAAGCGGACGTTTGCCTCGTTTCGGCTGATCCTTCTGATTCATACCGCCATTTTTACGACCGTGGTGTTATGCAAGGTCGTTGTCCTTTGGCCCGGTTCCACGCCCTATCTCATGCCGGTGTCTTTGGCTGCGCTTCTCCTCGCGATGCTTATCAATTACCGTATTGCCGTGTTGAGCGCGATTGCGGTGTCGATTCTCATTGCGCCCATCACGCAGTTCGGGGCCGATATTCATATCGCGGCTTTGTTGTCGTCGGTGGCCGGTGTTTTTGCGGCGATGCAGATCCGCAAAAGGATCCATTTCGTGAAAGTGGGGGTGGTGATCGGCGTGACTTATTTTCTTGTCACCTTTGCTTATCAGCTGTTTCAGGAATATTCCGTGCGCGAGGCGCTCCTCATCGGTATTCAGGGATTCGCGAACGGTCTTTTGATCACCACGCCGATTGCCTTTCTCCTTTTGCCGATCTTTGAGTCTGTTTTCGATTGTGTCACCGATATCACTCTCCTGGAGCTTTCGGACCTGAATCATCCGCTTCTCAAACGCATGATGGTCGAAGCGCCCGGTACCTATCATCATTCCCTGGTGGTAAGCACATTGGCTGAGTCGGCTTGCGAGGCGATCGGGGCCAATGCGCTTTTGGCGCGCGTCGGCTGTTATTTCCATGATATCGGCAAAATCTCCCACGCCGAGTTTTTTTCGGAAAACGAGGCGAAACAGGCGGCGGGGCATCACGAGAAACTTACGCCCACCATGAGTTGTTTGATTATCATGAATCACATCAAGGACGGTCTTGAGTTGGGCCGGCGCTATCATTTGCGGCGTCCCATTTTGGATTTTATTTGCGAACATCAGGGCAACAGTGTGATTTACTATTTTTACAAAAAGGCCATCGGGCAGGCCCAATCGGAATCAAAAATCAATCCCGATGATTTTCGCTATCCCGGCCCTAAACCGCAGAGCCGCGAAGTGGCCATCGCCTTGTTGGCGGATTCCGCCGAGGCTGCGTCCCGCTCACTCGAAGAGCCCACACCGGAATCGGTCCGTGATCTGGTCCGCAAGGTCATCAACGACAAATTTATCGACGGTCAATTGGACGAATGCAATCTCACCCTGCGCGACCTCCACAAGATCCAGGAAAGCTTTGAATGTAATTTGATGGCCATTTTCCATACGCGTGTCAACTACCCCGACCATTACCAGCATCCGGACAAGCCGGATCTTTTCAAGGGGAATCAATTCTCGAAATTTCGCGTCGAACCCTGAGGGGCAACCCGCAAAGCATGCCGCGCCCGACATTGGATATTCAAGTCCGGAAGGAAACAAAAGGGAACACGGTTCCCTTGTCCTGGGTCAAAAAGATCGTTCGCAAAATACTTGTCGTTCTCAAATGGCGCAATGCTTCCGTCAGCGTTCTGTTGGTAGATGATCGTAAAATGAAAAAGCTCAACGCGATCTATTTGGGGCATCGGCGCACGACGGATGTCATGGCCTTTGGCCAGGCGCGGCCTTGGCCGGTGCGTAAAGGCACCCCGTTCCTCGGCGATGTGGTGGTTTCGCTTCCGACAGCGAAGAGACAGGCGCGGTGCTATGGAAATACGTTTGAAGGCGAACTCGGTTTGTATCTGTGCCATGGCATTTTGCATTTGATGGGATACGATGACCGGAAGAAAAAAGATGCCGAGCGGATGTCCGAAAAGCAGCAAACGATCTTGAAAAAAATAGGTCTCATAAAATCAGCTGTGACAGATAAGCGATAAGCTGTAAGGGTTCAGACTCAAGATCGATGAAAGAAGAATGGGGCACGGGGAGAGGAAAAGTTAAGCGTAGGGGCGCCCCTTGTGGGCGCCGGTAATAAATGCGTATCTGTGATTTTGTTTGTATTCATGAAAATCGGGCGGGTCTGCCTGTCGGACAGGCGGGAAAGTTGGCTCTGCTTACCGCTTATAACTTACCGCTTAAAACTTAGGTGTTGCATGGCTATTCAAAAAACAGAAGCGATTGTTTTGAGGACTCAGCCGTTCCGGTCAAGCTCGCTTATTGTCACTTTCTTCACGAAGTCTTTCGGAAAATTGAAGGGGATTGCCAAGGGGGTGCGCCGTGAAAGGGAAATGCGGGGAGCTCTTTATGAACTTTTCACGCATTTAGAAATCGTCTTTTACGAAAAGACGCGGTCCGACCTTCATCTGATTTCGGAAGCCGCTATAATGGACAGTCATGATGCCTTGCGTACCAAACTGGATACCGTGGCGTATGCCAGCTATTTTTCCGAAATGGTGGACCGCCTGACGGAAGTGCATGATCACCACGACGGTATTTTTGAACTCTTGGATTTCACCTTCCGGTTTTTGTCTTCCGTTCCCGCGGAGAAATTGGCGCGATTATTTGAAGTCAAATTACTCAGGGAAATCGGGTGGCTACCGTTGTTGGATGGCTGCTTTCAGTGTCAGACGAGTGCCTTCGAAAAAGGTTTTTTTTCTATCCGTCAGGGCGCCATTTTTTGTCCCAACTGCGCCCGCGAATTTCCCGATGCAAAACCGATGAGCCCCGAAGCGCTATCGGTTTTCCGCTACTATGCCGATCATCCTTTGGAACTGGCTCTGAAACAACGGATGAGTCCTTCCGCGTCTGCGGAACTGGGGCGGGTCATCGATCATTTTTTGCAGTATCGATTGAGCTTTCCGCTGAATAGCCGCCGGTTTCTTGAAAGTATCGCAACGGTACTCCATCCTTCCAGGTAAAATTCCTTGTTTTGAAACCAAACAAAGTCAGTAATGTCCGGAATCCATTCTGGCCAGGGACTCTTATTCGATTTTATTTAGCCTAAAAAAGCGTCCAAAATTATCGTAACCTATTTAAATATAATTAGATATGAATATGCGCTCTGGTGCTATAGCGTGATGATTGGAGTACCTTATTTGACACCAATACTATGGCATGCTACTTTTTAGATAGAAGTTTTATTTTTTTTAGCACGAATCCTAAACGTATTTAAAAAGTATTTAAACAATCAATCCGAAACCAAATGCGAATCAAAGACTAGGCGGTATTCATGAACGAGAAAGATAACTGCTTGTACTTTGATATGTCAAAACGGGAACGGGATTCGGCGATCCGGTATCTGCTGGGCGCGATCATCAAGTGCCGCAATGAAGGCGGGTTCCCTTCCAACTATTACACCTTCGATGAAGACGTGAACGTTTATTTGGCCCATCTCTTGTTTGCGATCTCTCTTCCGGAATATCATGAAATGGCAGAGCCCTATTTGTCCGAAGAGAGCAGCCAGATCATGAACTGGATCCACGACACCGAAGACCAGACGATCCGTTACTTCATTTTCAAAGTTAACGCCGATCACATCCTGGTTCATACCGCGGTGTTTGACGACCTGGCCGGAAAACATCCGCAGGCATTTTTTAAACGTTCCAAGAAATATTACCGGGAACTGGCCAAACTTTATTACGAACAAGCGGCGTCTTATCACAAACGGATTTATAAAAAGAGGACCGGCGTCGGCGATGTGCTGCAAAAAATGGCGTCTTATTTCGAGGCCTATGAAGGTGTCTTGAAACAGGTGCGCAAAGAGTATTTTCAATTCATGAACAGTTTCCGCGATCAGGTCTTTCACTGCTTTATGGAAGAAATGAAATCGTATGAGAAAGAATTTTTAAAAAAGAGCAAGATGGATCAATTTCTCGACCTTTACGGACGATGGCTGGATTCAAAGGATCTGTCCCTGGCGAGGCAAGTCGAGCGACTGGCCTCGGAGCTCAAGGACCTGGATCCTTCATTCCGTTTCGACGTCGTCCATCGATTCCGCCGGGAAGGGGGAACCGCCGATGAAAGGAAATGCGCATAACCTGCGTGTGAAGGAACAAAGGCTGTTACGTCTCTATTCCGAATGGCATGAGACGCATCAGGAGAGAGTTCAGCGACAGTGCCTCGTTCTGTTGGGAGAAATTTTGGCCATTCGGCCTCAATACAATCTGCGCCGCGAATTCCAGGGTGCATTTTAACCGGATGATTTGGTTCACTCGTTTTAACAAGGATGACGAGCGATGGAAGAACAGGAAAAGACCCAGACCGTAAGTCCAGTCATCGTGCGCGTTCAGGATCAGGAAGATTGGCAACGGGCGATCAAAAGGAAACAGGACGAATTTCTCGACGTCTATTCCCTTTATATCAAGACCGGTATCGCCTGGATCCATGATGAGGTCAAGCTCAAGGCCTATGAGCTTCATCTCCTCGATCCGAAATTCACCGCCCCCATTTACTAACGTCACGGCGGGGGCTCGTGCGCTTGATTGGTCACCAACCTCCGGATCCCCATGTGTGCGGTCAGTCTTGTCGTAACTTTGCCTTTTATTTGAGATAAAATTTGATATAATCCCATCCCTTATGACCTTTCTAAAGTTTCCTTTTCATAAGACCGTGACGTTTGAACCGGCTGAGCGCCTGAAGAAGCTGCCGCCCTACCTGTTTGCCGAGATTGACCGGAAAAAGCGCGAGCTCGTGGCGCAGGAGAAAGACGTGATTGACCTGGGTGTGGGCGATCCCGATCTTGCGACGCCGCCTTTTATCGTTGATGCGCTGAACGAAGCCGCGCGCGATCCGTCCAATCACCGTTATGCCTTGGATGCCGGCATGCCGGCCTTCCGCGAATCGGTATGCAACTGGTTTGAAAAAAGGTTTCATGTCAAACTGGATCCTGCCGCCGAAATACTCCCTTTGATTGGGTCCAAAGAAGGCATTGCCCATTTGCCGCTGGCTATCGTGAATCCTCAGGATGTCGTCCTTGTGCCCGACCCCTGTTATCCGCCTTACCGTTCGGGAACATGGTTCGCGGGTGGAATACCGCATTTGATGCCGCTTTTGGAAGGTAACGATTTTCTGCCGGATCTCGGGATCATCGCGAAGGACGTGTTGAAAAAATCCAAACTGATGTTTCTGAATTATCCCAATAATCCGACGTCTGCGGTTGCTTCCAAAGAATTTTTCCGCCGCGCGGTGGAGTTCGCGCATGAGCACCGGATTTTGATTGCCCATGACGCGGCCTACAGCGAAGTCGGCTTTGATGGATACCAAGCGCCGAGTATTCTCGAAGTGGAGGGCGCGCGTGAGGTAAGTATCGAATTCCATTCCCTGTCCAAGATGTTCAACATGACAGGATGGCGCGTGGGATTTGCGGTCGGCAATGCGAAGGCCCTGTCATTGCTGGGCAAGGTCAAATCCAATATTGATTCGGGGATTTTTCAGGCCGTTCAGCTCGCGGCTAAAAAGGCCCTCGATGAAGGGCATGAAACCCATCAGGACATTTTGAAGATTTATCAGAAGCGCCGCGATCTTTTTGTGAACGGTTTAAAGAAAATGGGTTGGGAAGTCCAAGCCCCGAAGGCGACTTTCTACTGTTGGATTTCCGTTCCGTCCGGTTACACATCGTCGGAACTCGTGATGAAATTTCTTGATACGATGAACATCATCATTACCCCGGGCAATGGGTTCGGGATGAACGGGGAAGGATACTTCCGCGTTTCGCTGACGGTCCCGGAGGCGCGTCTCGAAGAGGCACTCAAGCGAATCGAGCAGAGCCACCATCATTTTCATTCCAAGTAGCCCCTTTTTTATTCATAAAAAATCCTGACGGAATTCTCTAGGGGGCAGGCAGGGAAGTATTGCCTGCCCCGTGGGGAATTTTAATCATGGGGAATTCTGACGGGATTCAACGGCTTCCAAAAGGAGAGCGCACCGTAGATGCGGGTTTTCATAGGCGTGGGTTCCAATCTCGGAGATCGCTTGGGAAATATCGAGCAGGCGAGATCCGTCCTGGAAAAAGAAACGGGTGTCCGGGCGCTTTGCGTGTCTCCGATTTACGAAACGGAACCCGTCGGCGGGCCGCCGCAGGGAAAATATTTGAATGCGGTTTGGGAATTCGAGACGGAGTTGGAGCCGGAAAAATTGATGGACGTTTTGTCGTCGGTGGAAGGCCGTTTGGGCCGTCAACGGGACCGGCAGGGGAAAAATGCTCCCCGGGTGATCGACCTGGATATCCTGGCGTACGGGAATGAAATCGTGGAACGAAGTGACTTGATGATTCCGCACCCGAGGCTTCATGAGCGCTGGTTTGTTTTGAAACCGTTTTCGGATTTGGCACCGGACTGGATCCATCCGAAATTTGGCAGGACCATCCGGGATTTGCTGGAGGAGATCAATGAAAATTATCCGCAGCCCTGAAGTGCTGCAGCGGGAAATGCGGCGTCAAAGCAGGCGCGGCCGCGAAATCGGTTTTGTCCCGACGATGGGCGCGCTTCACGACGGCCATCTGGCGCTGGTACGGCGCGCCCATCGTGAAAACGATTTGGTGGTGGTGAGCCTTTTTGTCAACCCGACTCAGTTCGGTCCCAAGGAGGATTTTAAACGGTACCCGCGTCCTTTTCGTGAGGATTGCCGGAAACTGCGCTGGGCGAAAGTCGATTATGTTTTTTATCCGCCGGTCAAGGCCATCTATCCGGAAGGAGATTCGGCCTATGTGGATTTTGCGCCGCGCGAAAACGGCGTGGATCTGACCCACGTGTTGTGCGGCAAGTTCAGGCCCGGACATTTCCGGGGAGTTGCCACAGTGGTTGCCAAGTTGTTTTGCCTGGTCGGTCCCGACCGCGTTTATTTCGGTGCCAAAGATTATCAGCAAACCGTCGTTGTGCGTAGGCTGATCCGGGACCTGCATCTCGGGATTAAATTTTGTTTGTGCCCGACCGTGCGCGAAAAAGACGGTTTGGCCATGAGCTCGCGCAATCGTTATTTGGATCCGGCAGAACGCAGGCAGGCGCTTGAAATTTCCAAAACGCTTTTTTGGATCCGGAAAGAAATCCTTCGGGGGAACCGTCAAATTGCCCGGCTCAGACGGCGCGCGATCCAAAATCTGAGAAAAACCGTCGACCGGTTGCAGTATCTGGAGATCGTTGATCCTGAGAGCCTGAGCCCGCTTTCGCGGTTTCAGCCTTCAATGGTAGCACTGGTCGCTTGTTATGTGGGCAAGACAAGGTTGATCGATAATGTTATAATAAAAACCCGACCGAGAAGGAATCCGGGGTAAATCACAAACAAGAATTCTAATTGACGGAGCATTGCATGTTCAGACAAGTTCTATATGCCAAGATCCACCGCGCAACGGTCACGGATGCGCGCATCGATTATGAAGGAAGCGTTACCATTGACGCAAAACTTCTTGAGGCCGCGGACATGTTGGCGGGCGAGAAGGTTTTGATCGTCAATCTCAACAACGGGGCTCGGCTGGAAAGCTATACCATGCGCGGAGAACCGGACTCCGGGACGATATGCCTCAACGGCGGGGCGGCCAAATATGGTCAGAAAGGCGACCTTCTGATCATTATGACATTTGCCGCCATGACGGACGAAGAAATTAAACGGCATAAAGCGAAGGTCATTTTAGTCAATAACCGCAACCAGATTGTGACCAAGCCATGAAGAAAGTAAAGGTCGGTATCATCGGATGCGGTGCGATCGGTTCCGCCCTGGCTAAAATTCTCGCACGCCGTTTTTCACGTGAGGCCGCGGTTCGTTATCTTTGTGAAGTTGATACTCCAAAGGCCTTGCGGCTCAAGCGCGAATTACGGGGAAAACCGGCCATTGTGCCGATGAATGTCTTGATTCGCAAAGCGGATCTCGTGATTGAGGCTGCCTCGGCGCGGATCTCCTCCGCGGTGGCCATGAAGGCATTGACCGCAAACAAGAACGTCTTGATCATCAGCGTCGGCGGATTGCTTGACAATCAGGCTTGGCAACGGATCATCCTCCGGAGACGCGGCCAACTTTGGATTCCATCCGGGGCCGTGGCAGGCGTGGACGGCTTGTTGGCGACCCGCGAAAGCGGTATCAAACGCGTCACCTTGATTACCAGCAAACCTCCGATCGGATTGCAGGGGGCACCGATTTTTAAAAAGAAGAAATTTCCCGTTCTGGTCGGACAGCGGCGCTATTGTGTTTTTAAGGGTTCTGCGCGCCAGGCCGTCAAAGCGTTCCCTCAAAATGTAAATGTTGCCGCGATTTTGAGTTTGGCCGGTATCGGTCCGGATAAGACGAGGGTTGAGGTGTGGACCTCACGCGCCTACAAACGCAATAAACATGAAATTTTTATCGAAGGCGGGAGCGGCACGATCCGTGTGGAAATTACCAACGTGCCTTCGATCTTCAATCCTAAAACCAGTGCCTTGGCGATCTTCTCTGCGGCGGCGGTTTGCCGCAAAATCTTTTCGTCACTTCGCCTTGGGACATGAGCCAGGATGTCATCGAGGTTCAGGGTGCCCGCGAGCATAATCTCAAAAACCTGAGCCTCAAAATTCCCCGCAATCGGTTGACCGTCATCACAGGTCTTTCCGGATCGGGAAAATCCTCTCTTGCCTTCGATACCATTTACGCCGAAGGCCAACGCCGCTATCTCGAAAGCCTTTCATCCTACGCGCGTCAATTCCTGGAAAAACTCAAAAAACCCGACGTTGATTACATTTCGGGATTGTCGCCGGCGATCGCGATTGAGCAACGTTCGATTTCGCACAACCCGCGGTCCACGGTTGCGACGGTTACCGAAATTTTCGATTATCTCCGGTTGCTTTATGCCAAGGCGGGGATGCCCTATTGCCATGGATGCGGGACAGCGCTGACGTTGCAAGGGTTGGAGGATATTTGCAAAGAGATCCTGAAAAATTACGAGAACCGTGAAATCCAGATTTTTGCCCCCATGGTGCGCGGCCGCAAAGGAGAATTTCAGAAGCTCTTCCAGGCGGTTTTGAAGAAGGGCTTTTCCAAGGCACGCATTGACGGCAATATCCGTTTATTGACGCCCCAGTTGAAACTGCGCAAAACCCAGCGGCATGACATTGAAATCCTGATCGATCATACCAAACCGCAGGCTGCCAAAGCGGACGGACTTCGCCAATCCCTGCACCTTGCCGCGGACCTGACGGGCGGGGCTTTGGCGGTATTAAACCTGAGCGATGAGTCCAAGGGGATGCGTTTTTTTTCGACCAAACGTAGCTGCCCTCAATGTCAAATTAGCTATCCCGAATTGACCCCGAATATGTTTTCCTTCAACAGCCCCTATGGGGCCTGTCCGCGTTGCAAAGGTTTGGGCAAGTTGACGCAAATGGTTGCGGGAGGAATTATCCGGGATGACGCAAGACCTCTGATGAGCGGTGCCCTGAACCAGGAAATCTTTTTTTCGTTCAACAAATATTTTGTCGAAGATTTGCTTTATGATTTGACCAAGAAATTCCATTTTGACTGGAACCTGCCGTTTCGGGACTGGCCGGAAGAGGCGCGCGAAGTCTTTTTTTGGGGCGATGGCGACCACACGGGATTCATCGAGGAGCTCGAACGGTTGTTTCACGAGACGAGTTCCGAGGAGATCCGGCGCAAGGTCAGGAAATTCCTCCGGGAGGACACTTGTGATGAATGCCATGGCAAGCGTTTGCGCAAGGAAAGCCTGAGTGTGCTCATCGGAGGAAGAAGCATTATTGCGGCGACGGAACAGGCGGTGGAATGCGCCGTCGGATTTTTCAACGGCCTGGATTTCCCGGAGAAAATGCGGGTCATTACCGAGCCCATCCTGAAAGAAATTCGCGAGCGTCTCTCATTCCTCCTCAATGTCGGCCTGGGCTATCTGACTTTGGACCGTACCGTGGCGACATTGGCCGGCGGCGAACTCCAGCGGATACGGCTGGCGGCGCAAATCGGCGTCGGACTGACGGGGGTTCTTTATGTTTTGGATGAACCCAGCATCGGCTTGCATCCGCGGGACAACGGAAAATTGCTGGACGCTTTGGAAAAACTGAGGGACATGAAGAATACCGTGCTGGTGGTGGAGCATGATGAAGAGACCATGAGGCGCGCGGACCATTTGATCGACCTTGGGCCGGGCGCGGGACGTCACGGCGGCGAACTGGTCGCTCAGGGGCATGTCCGGGAACTCGACCGGCAAAGCGACCGGTCCCTGACGGCAAAATATCTGACCGGCGCCCTAAAAATTCCCGTTCCAAAAGAGCGGAAAGATTATCGCCCGGCCGGGAAGCTTTGTCTCAAAGGTTGCGAGGAGCACAATCTGAAAAAAATTGATGTGGAAATCCCGCTCGGGCTTTTTGTTTGCGTGACGGGAGTCTCGGGCTCCGGGAAAAGCACGCTGGTGCATGACATTTTATACAAAGAACTTCATAACCGGGTCTGGAAAACACATTATCCGGTAGGACGGTTTCGGGGCATCACCGGTGCGGAAAAAATAGACAAAGTGATCGAGATCGACCAATCACCGATCGGCAGGACGCCGCGCTCGAATCCTGCGACCTACACGGACCTTTTCGGCTTTGTCCGGAAACTTTTCAGCGAGCTTCAGGAGTCACGTGTCCGGCGCTATACGGCATCGCGTTTCAGCTTTAATTTGAAAGGCGGGCGCTGCGAAAAATGCCGCGGCGAGGGATATGAAAAGCTTCAGATGAGTTTCATGCCGGACCTTTATGTCGTTTGTGAAAGCTGTAACGGTGCGCGGTATAACGACGCGACGCTCGAAGTTCGGTATCGCGGAAAAAATATTGCGGAGGTGCTCGATCTTTCCGTGGATGAAGCGATCGAGTTTTTTGATGCGTTTTCGGCCGTGCGCGAAAGGCTTGTGCTGTTGCAAACCATCGGATTGGGGTATTTGAAACTGGGACAGTCCTCGACGACGCTATCCGGAGGGGAAGCGCAACGCATCAAACTCGCCTCCGAACTTAACAAAAAGGCGACGGGGAAAACAGTTTATCTTTTGGATGAACCGACGACGGGTCTCCATTTCGCGGACGTTGAAAACCTCCTCAAGGCATTGTTTCAATTGAGGGATCAAGGAAATACAATTCTCGTGATTGAGCATCAACTCGATGTCATCAAGATGGCGGATTATCTGATCGATTTGGGACCCGAAGGGGGCGACCGGGGCGGACGGGTTGTGGCAACCGGTACGCCTGAAGAGGTTGCGGCCCAGCCGGATTCCTATACGGGCATGTTTCTGAAGAAGGTCATCCCGTAGCGGCGGCAAGGCAGATGTTGTTGGATGCCCTTTATTGTTCAAAAAAGATTGCTTTAATCCTAGACATCCCAGGACAGGTTTGTTAGAATTTTCCTGGTTTTCACGTCTTTATTATCCCGAACATGGTGTAAGCGTTCAGGGCATCTCTCAAAAACTCAAAGGAGTTCGTATGATCACGAGCATGATAACCGAAATCGGTATTGCAGCGGGCGACATTTGGCATTCCTTGGATAAAAACGGTGATGCGAAGCTTGATCAACTGGTTCAGTCCATCGGCAAGCCCAAAGAATTGCTTTTGATGAGTCTCGGTTGGCTTGCTCGTGAAGGTCATATCAAGTTGAGCGGACCCGAATCGGGTTATTCGGCTTCTTTGAACATCAACCGATAATTTGTCCCGCACACCGTGAGTTGTCAGATTGTTTTAACAACCGCGCCGAATCTTAAAGAAGCGCGACAGATCGCTTCCGTCCTTCTGGATTCAAAACTGGCTGCTTGTGTGACTATCCTTCCGGGAGCGGAGTCCCATTATCATTGGCGGGCAAAACGCGAGAGGTCCAAAGAGTTTGTCCTTTTGATCAAGAGCCGGGCCAAACTCTTCGACAGGATCCGGAAAACCATCCAAAAAAATCACACCTATGACGTCCCCGAAATTCTGGCGCTTTCCGTTTCGAAAGGCAGTCCCGATTATCTAGCGTGGCTCAAACAGGAAACCTCATCGTCTTTCTGAGATTCTGGATTGAATCCGGATGTTTCGATTCGAAATCAGATTTTGGAGGGAGAAACCGCCATCAGGAGCCGCGCCTGGGATGACGATTCGTTGGTGATTTGATGGGGGAGCGAGGCATCGAAGTACAGTGTCTCTTCGTTTTTTAAACTGAATTCTTCCTGATCGACTTTCACTTTGACTTCGCCTTCCAGGACCATGACGAATTTTTCGACGCCGCGCTCGTTGGATTCGCGCTGGGTCTGCCCGTTGCCTTTGAGTGTTAACAGGAGGGGCGTGATTTTCTTCTTGGAGCTTTCCTGCGTGAGAAGTTCAATGCGCAAGTCCTTGGTTTGACGGGTGACATTGCGTTCGGTATCGCTTTTGAGATGGCTGATTTGTTCGTACCGCCGGTCAACGCCGCTATACAGTTCCGCCAAGCCGATGCCGAGTGCTTCGGCGATCAGTTCATGGCTTTCGACGGTCCCCATCATGACGCCTGTTTCGATACGCGAGAGCGTGGCTTGAGCGACTCCCGTTTTTTTGGAAAGTTCGATCAACGTGATCCCTTTTTCTTTGCGCAATTTCCGCATTCTTTCGCCGAGATTTTTAAGCATGGACAGAATCATAGCTCTTAAACGTTTTATGTCAATGAAAATATGAATTAATTACATATCTAGAGTAATAGATTCCCCATTAATGTTCATAAATCAAATAAATATTGACAAATAATCATATTTGGGATATTTTACCTTCAAATTCAACTTAAGGAGGTGAAGTTTATGATGATTTTATTGAGACATCGCTTGTGGGGGATCGTTCTCGCGGTCAGCTTTTTAATGACCGGAATGTCCCTCGCATTCGTGGAGCGACTCGATGCAGCTCCGAATGTTTCTGCCGAAGTTCAGTCAACGGCTTTAAGTGTGGTGAATATCAACAAGGCCGGTTCTGAAGAGCTTCAAACGATACGAGGAGTCGGCCCCCGCATTGCGGAGCGGATTATTCAGTATCGCGATCAAAACGGACCTTTCAAGAATCCCGAGGATTTGGCGAAGGTTCGCGGCGTAGGATCGGCGAAGCTCCAAAAGATAAAAGACCAAATTAAAGTTTAACTTTAGGGAAACAAAAGGGAAACAAATCGAGGCAGTGTAGCAGCAACAAAAACCCCGTCAATTTTGGCGGGGTTTTTGTTTTTCAGAGTAAATTCTAACAATCTCTAACATCCGCAATAGATGCCCCCCAACATGGAAAGATCCTAATCCCTCAACTTGTAAATCCCTTACTCGGCGGGTATCTTTTAACAACTTTTCTCTTGAGCACCATATATATCATCACTATATGAAGAACCACTTCATCAAAAGGATTATCGCAGGCATTACTTTACTTTGTTTCCTGAGCACGCAAAATATCTTTGCGTCTCCTGCCCAGGCGGCAAGTTTGAGCACACGCCGTGCCAAGATCGGATTTTCGGATACCAAACGCTTTGATATCCCTTCGCATCTGGGAACTATCAAGGAAATTTGGAATCCCGGTTTACGGAAAGCCCAAAGCGAAACTCCCAATTCAGCAGAACTCCTATCGGAATCACCTTCCGTCATTTTGATCCAGGATGCGCACGGCCATTATGAGGCCCAGAAGAAAATTCAAGCGATCCTGGAATTTTTAGAATCCAAACAAGCGCTAAAGGGAATCTATCTTGAAGGCGGTGTCGGCAAGCTGAACCCGGATTTGTTATCTTTTTTTGAGGAAAAGGACCTGAATGCGGAAGTCGCCGAAAAACTCACGCGTCTTGCGGAAATCGGCGGTCCGGAGTTGTTCCTTCTCGAACATGACATTCCCGTCTACGGGGTGGAGGACCCCGCTCTCTACGTTCAAAATGTTTTGGGATTCCGGAAGGTCTCGGAACAGGAGGCCTTTTCAAAGGCCTATCTGGATAAGATCCTCTTGCAAATAACATCTCAAGCGTCAAAGGCCTTCAACAAAGACCTCCTGGACTTTTTTAAGCTGTGGTTGCGTTATGAAAAATCCGAGGCTGATTTGCAGGTTTTTTTCACCGGGCTGATCCAGACCGCAACCAAGCATCTCGGGTTGGATGTCCAAAATCCGGGGACCCAACTTGATTGGCCGATGTTGATGCGCTTTTCCGAGCTCGGGGTACGCGAAGCGCGCTTGGACCGCGATCAGGCCGCGAAGGAACGGCAGACATTGATCGGGTGGGCTGTCCAAGCGGGACTTGATGCCCAAACGGTTTCATTTTTGCGAAGGGATGACCGCAACGTTGAAGGGGTTCGCCGTTCGTCCCAGTATTCCGATCTTCGTGCCGAGTGGGAGACCTTCTTTCGGGCTGCGGCGCCCAAAGGCTTTCGTTTTCAGGATTATCCGCGACTAATCGCGCTTGAAGGTTATCGTATCCTGGAAAGTGAAATCAATGCGGTCGCATTTTTTGACGAGATCCAAACGCTGGAGGGCCGGATCCTGTCAAAGCTTGCCGTTGCGCCGGAAGAAAAGGAAATTCTTAAACATTTTCGTCGATGGCTTCTTCTGGGGAAATTATTCCGGCTTCAAATGACCCGTACAGATTTCAAACACCTTCGCCGTATCGAAAAGCAGTTTTCTCGTCCTTCAAAATCTCAAGAACTCCAAAAGCCGTTCGATGCCCTTTTCCGGGATGCGATTGCCTATTACCGGACCGCGCTTGAGCGCGACAAGGTTATCGTCGATCAGCTGGTGCGGCAAGCCGCGAGTCCACGGAAAGGTTCTGCGGTACTTGTCGCCGGCGGATTTCACACCGAGGGCGTCACGGCACTTCTGAGGGACAAACAAATTGCTTATGCTGTTGTGACTCCGCAAATTCTGACGACGGATGAGGACAAAAGTTACCGCGATGCGATGCTGAGTCAGAAAGCCGCCGTCAACTTTTTTGAGTCGACGACACGTTGGGCCAATTTCATGAACCCGGTTTCGGACTGGAGCAAATACGGTTTGCCGATGGCCCGGCGCGAAAAAATCATTCGCGATATCATCGCCTTCGGCGAGCGGCGGCATGCGAAACTCAACGAGGTAAATGCCGATGTGATTCCGGTAAACCGTTCGGAAGCACGGCCGATAAAGGATTTGGCCGACGCATCGCTGGAGGTCCCGCCCGGCGAACATTCCTTCCTCTACATGGCGACGCATGATGACATTATTTCAGTGGTCCACCTCATGCGTATTTTGCAGAGCAAAGGATTTAAGTTCAAAAAAGTCTATATGGTAGATCCATGGCTTGAGCCTTCGCCGGAAGGGGAAAGTTTCGATGAATATTCGCGCCCGGAAAGCCTTCAAGCGCTTGTTGAGAATTTCGAAAAAGAACTACAAAGCAGCCTTAAAAATTTCCCCAAAGGCAAAGTTGTTAACAGAGAGGAGCTTTACCGGCAAGGATTTCAAAAGGATGGCACGGCCATGACTGTGGAGTTCGAAGGGGGATTGGGCCGCGTCGATTTTGTGTTGGTTGCGAAGGACGGGCTGCGATTTCATCAAGCGGATATCGAGACTTTGCCGGGACAAACGAACCCGGGCAGCGCATTTACTTTGTTCAAATGGCCGGGGTTCGGCGGGCGACTCGAAAGCAACTATGAGTTTTATGCCGGCAATGTCGCCTGTGCGGCAAAAGGCGGATATTTTTACGTGATTCAGGCTGATCGGCCGATGGTGTTGATGGATTTAAAAACGATCGGTCTTGAAACCATCAGCGATAATTTCAAAATCGGCGATGAGCGAAAAGTCCATTTCGGAGGTACGTGGCCGGAACTGAGTCGTGGGGCTTTGTATCGAAAGCGGGAAGAAGTGCCGGCGGCGGTCATCAAAAAAATCATGATGTTGGATACGGCGGTGTATGAGTTTTATACCCATGCCGGTTATTATCTCAGATACGGTTTGGCCCAGTATGCCCATCCGGTCAGTTGGTATGAGGCCAAAAGGATTTTTTCGGATTTGGATACTGAATTTCAAAACAGGGTTCTGCAAGCGCTGCGCGCCAGACAAGACGGAAGCGATGAGAATCAAATTGCCATACTGAATTTGATGATTCAAGAACTCGATCAGACACAAGTTCCTACTACAGGTCCTCAACGTTCCGAAGTGAGACAAGCCTTTGTGCGATATTGGGGCGGAATTTCCCGGCTGAGCCAACGGCCGTTAAAGCTTACGGCAATGACTTGCTCGGTGGCAGGTGCCTCGGGTTTGGGTGTGCTTTTGAGCCGTTCCGGAACGCGGGGAGAATCGATGCGGATTTCGAAATCCGGGATTCGATATAAAGATCAAGTCTTCCGCACTCCGCAATCCGCATTGCCAATTCCAAAAGTTCGCGCTGAATCACGATCGCTTTCAGAGGATGCGGATGAGCGGGAGGCCATGTTTGTCCTGCTGGATTTGATCAATTCCTATTGGTGGGTTTATCCCGCTGGTCAGGAACCCGGCATGGACAAAGCGGAATTTGAATTCACCGGTGATAGTCCGAATCACGATGCCGTCCGCCACTGGGATGACGCAACATTTCTCGGAAAGAAAGCGGCCATGGAAAGGCTGATTGACCGTCGCATTCGCGAAGAACGGCTGTACGATTTGAACCGTGAAGACCGGATGCCCCAATGCGAATACGATCAGAAGTTTTTACTCGATCTTATCCAAAAACTGGGGATTGCATTGAATCCTCAAACCGTTAGCGATGCCCTAAGCTGGCCCCGGAGTGCTTTTGATGAATGGAAAAACGGAGCCGACCCTTTTCGCGGCGCCCGCGATGGTTTTCGGAACAGGATTCAATACGAATTGTTAGATCGCAATGGTTTTTTTAGGGAAGAACTTTGCGAGGTTTACTCTGATCCGCGCGAACGAGAGCAGGTGGTCAGCCGCGTTGCCGACGCTTATTTCAATACGCCGCGGCATTTGTTCGTTCCGCCGCGGTTGAGCCAGCATGCCTATCAAAATCACGCGGTCCCGGTCCTTTTCGGTCAAACCATTTCACAACCTCTGCTGATGAGCTTGATTTTGTCAGTGCTTCACCTGGATCCGGGTCAAAAAGTTCTGGAGGTCGGCGCGGGCAGCGGCTTTCTGGCGGCCTGGATAGCTGAGCTTGTCGGAGCTTCCGGGACCGTGGACCCCATCGAACGTATTGAAACGCTGGCTTATCACGCGCGCCGGACGGTCACGGACGACGACCGGTGCGCGCGCATGAATGTGAATGTGTTTT
>JAQTOZ010000224.1 GCA_028713205.1 Candidatus Omnitrophota bacterium | reverse complement strand
CGGTACCGCATCCTTGAAAAAGGGGTGGTCAAGTATGACAGGATTCACGTCAATACGACGGTCCCGATCGAGGGTGAGCGGTTTGCTTTCTGCCGGGTCGAATATAAAGAAAATGTTCATGAGTTTTTTAAAGAGGTTGCTGCTGCCGAAGGCGAGGCGAAGAAACAAAGCGTGCTTGTGAGCAACGACTGTTTTGACGTGGCCTGGGTGTCCTGCAATCCCTGGTTTTCTTTTACTTCGATGAGTGCGCCCACCGTGGACAGAAAGATGAGGTCGATTCCGGTTATTTTAGTCGGGAAATATTTTGAGTCGGGCGGTAAGACTCTGTTGCCGTTAAGCATGAAAGTCAATCACGCATTGATTGACGGCATACACATCGGTAAATTGCTCACCCACTTCGAAAATTCCTTTAGCAATCCCGGAAAAATTTTTGGGTGAAATGCCGATACCGGTTTTGGGCGTATCTCCGGGGATGCCCCGGGAGCGTCGGGCTGGGGAATTAGAAGAACCTCGCCACTTTAAAAGGGGGACCGCAGTCAATATTTATATGAATGGGAGAAACCAAGTGAAAAATAAATCTAAAATCATGTTCTTGGGAGTTTTAACAATTTTTCTCACTCTCGCCGGGGCCATGGCTTCGGCAGGGGAGCCGCTGCCTTCCTGGAACGACGGGCCGGCGAAAAAAGCAATTCTGGATTTCGTCGCGAACGTGACGGCCGAAGGTTCTCCGGATTTCGTTCCGGTCGGGGAGCGAATCGCCGTTTTCGACAATGACGGGACCCTTTGGGCCGAGCAGCCGGCCTATCCTCAACTGTTCTTCGCGATGGACCAGATCAGGAAGATGGCGCCGGAGCGTCCGGAGTGGAACAACAACGAGCCGTTTGCATCGCTCATCAAAGGGGACTATACAGGGGCCTTGGCGGACGGCCAAAATGCCATTGTCAAAATTGTCACGGGGGTTCATGGCGGCATGACGACCGAAACATTTGACCGGCTCGCCACGGAATGGATCGCAACGGCGCGGCATCCGAAAACGGGCAAGCTTTATACGGAAATGATTTATCAACCGATGCTGGAGCTGCTCGAGTATCTCCGCGCCCACGGTTTCAAGAACTTCATCGTGTCCGGCGGCAGTACCGAATTTATGCGGCCGTGGACGGAAAAGACATACGGTATTCCTCCGGAGCAGGTGGTCGGCAGCAGCGTCAAGGCGCAGTTCGACCTGAAAAACGGCAAAGCGGAAATCTTTTTATTGCCGGAAGTCGATTTCGTCAATGACGGGAAAGGCAAACCCGTCGGCATTTATGAGCACATCGGCCGGCGTCCGATTGCCGCCTTCGGCAACTCCGACGGTGATCTCCCCATGCTTGAATGGACCGCCGCCGGAAAAGGCGCGCGCCTGTGTCTATTCGTCCATCACACGGATGCCGGGCGGGAATGGGCGTATGACCGTCATTCCTCCATCGGTCAGCTCGACCGGGGGCTTGAGGAAGCCGCGGCCAAGGGTTGGACCGTCGTCGACATGAAAAACGATTGGAAAAAAGTATTTCCGTTTGAACATACGGAACCGGTGATCGCCATCGATATTTTGATCGAACCGGATGCCGCGATGATTCAGCATGCCCAAGCGGCGAATGACCGGCTGCTCAAGCAATACCCGCAGGGCTTTGCATTGGACGAGACCCATCATCCGCATATGACTTGTATCCAACGCTATGTCAGGACGGCGGATCTCGACAACGTCTATGAAGCCATCGGCAAGGTCCTGGCCGGCGAACATCCGGAGAATTGGCGGCTCGAGGCGATCAGCTTTTTTTATTCTCCCTGGGAAGACGTGGGGATTGCCGGGATTGTGATCAAACCGACGATTGAACTGCTTCGTTTCCAGAAAAGAATGATCGAAGCCGTTGCCCCGTTTACCGTCGAAACGGGAACCCGGACCGCTTTTTTTACGACGCCTGAAGATCCCGAAATCAATCAGCCAACGATGGATTATGTGCAGAAATATGTGCCGGCGGGAACCGGGAAAAAATACAATCCGCATGTCTCCGTCGGTGTTGCTCCGGAGGATTATCTCGACGCCATGCTGAAAGAGAAATTCGAGACCTTTACGTTTACTCCGGCAGGGGTATCGGTTTACCAGCTCGGCAATTTCGGTGCCGCACGCAAAAAACTAAAGAGCTGGCAGTCTTAGTCATCATCGTCATGCGGCCGGATGCGGGACATGGTTAGGCTTAGGGAAGGCCGGAAAGCCGGGTCAACTTCGTACCGACATACGGCACTGCTCGCAATCAAACTCCAGCCGGAATTTTTGACCATTCTCGTCGACAAGATAAAGAGGTCCGGCCTCTTTATGGCATAAGCCGGTATCGCGGCGCAGGCAATATTTCGAGCGCATCAAAAAGCGGTCTTGCATGGCCAGGCCCGATTCCGCCGCCCGTTCCACCACCTGAGCGCCGTGGCGCTTGTAAAACGCGACGGCTTTTTGATTGAGGCAATTTCCGCGATAATCGATCGTTTGAGAAGGATAGGGGACATCGTTGGCGTGAACCGGGATTTCGGCCACGGGGCGATTCCGTTCGCGTTCTTCCAGAAGCCGGGCAATCGTGCCGCGCCGTAATGCGTTTAAGAAAGAAACGGGAAGAAAATAAATCTCGCGCAGCGTATGCGTTAAGGTGCGGCAGGTAAAGATCGTGTCGTTCATCTTGGAGAGCTGCTTTTGGATGGTTTCTTCCGCGAGGGTTTTTTTCTCCGCGACCTGTTTGGCGGCCGGCATCGCGTCGATGCCGGAGTTGCCGTCTTCGTCGCGGGCGGAAAGAGAAAATCCGTCTGCGGTTTCGCTTAAAGTCAATGAAAGCGCAATTTTTCTTTCGCAGGAATTTTTGGCCGACAGGCTTTTGATGAAGGCATGATTATGATTCCGGTAAATGACCGTGCCGGGTGCCAATCCGACCGTTTTATCCGGGTAAACCCGATGACCTTTCACCGTGTTGATGACCGAGCCTCTCAATGTCCCGCGCCCGTCGAAAAAACAAATCCCGTCGCCGTTTCCGAGGTCATGGGACAAAGCGAGCGTGAAATAACCTTTTCCGGCCGATGCAATTTTACCGATCTTTTCTCCCAGCGACTTCGGCGTAAGATGAGATGACCAGCAGGTATCGCCGTGCGTCAAACCGAAATCCGTAAACCCGCGGTTGAATGTTTTGTGGACGTCCGGGGTGAAACCGAGAGTCGTTTCACCCGAAGAGCTTTTTGTTTCTTTTCTGCCGGGAAGGAGGCGGTCCAGCTTTTTGCGGTAAAAACCGACGGTATTTTTCACATACGCGATGTCCTTGAGCCGGCCCTCGATTTTGAATGAGCAAACCCCCGCATCGATCAGCGCTTCCAAGGAGTCGGAACGATTGAGATCTTTTAACGAAAGGAGATGTTTGTCTTTGACGAGGACCGTGCCCCGGCCATCGACGAGAGAATAGACCCGGCGGCATGGTTGTGCGCATGCCCCGCGATTTGCGCTTCTTCCGCCGATGGCATAGCTCAGATAACATTGTCCGCTGTAGGCAACGCACAGGGAACCGTGAACAAAACATTCCAGATCGAGAGATGTTTTGCTCCGGATGGCGGCAATTTCTTTGAGCGTCATTTCCCGCGGCAAAATGACGCGCGAAAAGCCGGCCTTTTCTAAGAAAAGAATTTTTTCAAGGGAATCATTGTGCATTTGGGTGCTTGCAAAAAGAGGGATCGGGGGGAGCGGGAGTTCGAGGAGCCCGAAATCCTGAATGATGAGGCCGTCGATACCGATCGAGGCAAGCTCCTGAATGAGCGAAAACGCTTCCGCCAGTTCGTCATCGGTTAAAAGGGTGTTCAAGGCCACATACACGCGTGCGTAAAACAGGTGGGCGTAGGAAACAAGCGCGGCGATATCCGCGAGATTATTCCCGGCCTGTTCCCGGGCTCCGAATTTTTCCGCGCTGATGTAGACGGCATCGGCACCGCAGCTAATGGCAGCTTTTCCGATGGCGGCACTTTTTGCCGGGGCAAGCAATTCAACTTTTTGTTGTGTTGAGAGCATAGATCGTACCTCTACTATACAGGCTGTTCTGCATTGAATGCTACTTTGAAAAAATCCGCCGAGACCGTTCCGAAAGGAAGAAGCCCCTGGGGCCAAGCGGCCCATCCGGTACTTGGCCCCGAAAAGCGCGAGGCACCTGACGGGGCCGTTCCCGGGTTATCGGCTGAATTGGGCGCGGATGGCTTTGATCTCTTCTTTGGGGATGTTCAGAAATTCCAAAAATTCCTGATGTCCCTCCGGTGCGTTTTTCTCAAAGATCCTGTGCCAGTTTTCCATCTGTTTGTCCGATAGGCCGGTTTCCCGGAAAATCCGGATCCATTGTTCTTTGTTGATTTTACCCATTTTTAAAGTTCTCCTGTTTTTAAGCAGTTCGAGGATCATGCGTTGCTGGTTCTTGAGCTCCCCGATCTCGTCATTGATTTTGGAGAGCCGTTTCTCAAGGATCCTCGCGAAAGATCCGCCTCTCCCTTTTTCTAGCAGAGTTCGGATATCTTTGAGAGGAAGCCCTGCTTTCCTGTAAAGGCAGATGGCCTCGAGCCGTTTTTCCCTAACCGCATCGTAAAGCCGATAGCCGGAAAGGGTTCGTCTCGATGCTTTCAACAAGCCCATCACTTCGTAATAAAGCAAGGCCGTCCTCGAGATTTGGTATCGTTTCGCGAGTTGCGAAATAGTTTGCATGCTACCTCCTATGGGTTAGAGCATAAACTATCAAGTCATAGACAGGTCAATAGCCTAGCGCAACAATCTTCTCCGATCAAAAAAAAGTTTCCGTTTGTCCAGCCAAAATAGAAATGTCCTATTTCTACCAAAATAGAAGTGTCCTATTTTAGGTTTGTGTTGTTAAGAGTTCTTCTGCCTTCTCTTGCTTGGGAGCGAGGATACGTTGCCTCCAGGGATG
>JAQTOZ010000223.1 GCA_028713205.1 Candidatus Omnitrophota bacterium | reverse complement strand
AGGGCTTGACCCGAGAAAAATCGCCAAAATCGTTTTTTCAGATTCCCGAAGGCGCAAAACACTAGAGTCCGTCATTCATCCTTACGTCTTCGAACGGATCGCCGACGAAATCGGACAGGCAGAAGAAAAAGTTGTTATTGCGGATGTCCCGCTTTTGTTTGAGTCCGGATACGACCGTTTTTGCGATAAGACGATCGTGGTCAAAGCGACCGAAGAAGTGATGAGAAAGCGTCTATGCGAAAAAGGTTTTACGCGGGAGGAGATTGACTCCCGGTGGAAGGCCCAACTGCCGCTTGCCGAAAAAATTGAGCGGGCGGATGAAGTCATTGATAATTCCGAAACATTTCAAAAAACCCGAACGAGGGTCGAGGAAGTCTGGAAGACACTCCACTCTTGTCCAAAAGGAGCAAAATAAATCATGGTCAGAGACAAATCCTATTCACCAAGGAATCGGCAAGGCAACGACGGTCCGGGCGAGGACAATCCAAATCCGAATCAGAACAACATGGATACGCAGACTGTGCCGTCGCACAAGGGCGAAAAATTGTTTGATGTTGCCAGTCTCAAAAAAATGAAGGTAAGCGAACTTCATGAGCTGGCGGGCAAGTTTAAAATCGGCCCGACGACCGGAATCAAAAAGCAAGATTTGATTTTCAGGGTCCTGCAGGCACAAGCCGAACAATCCGGTTTGATGTTTGGCGAGGGGGTCTTGGAGATCCTGGACGACGGCTTCGGTTTTTTAAGGTCGCCCAATTACAATTACCTTCCGTCCCCGGACGACATTTATGTTTCCCCAAGCCAGATCCGGCGGTTCAACCTCCGGACGGGAGACAATGTCAGCGGTGAGATTCGGCCCCCCAAGGAAGGCGAGCGCTATTTTGCGCTGCTCAAAGTCGAGGCTGTTAACTTTGAGGATCCGGAAGCCATTAAGAACAAGATCCCGTTTGATAATCTCACGCCGCTTTATCCGGAGCGCAGAATGGTACTGGAAACGGTACCAGACGAAATCTCGATGCGCGTGATGGATCTCCTGACGCCGATCGGCTGCGGACAACGCGGAATGATCGTCGCGGCACCGTACAGCGGCAAAACGATCCTCCTGCAAAAAATTGCCAACAGCATCACTTCCAATTATCCGGACATTTACTTGATCGTTCTTCTGATTGACGAACGTCCGGAAGAGGTGACGGACATGCAGCGTTCCGTGAAGGGCGAGGTCATTTCCTCGACGTTCGACGAACCGGCCGACCGGCATGTGCAAGTCGCGGAAATCGTATTGGAAAAAGCCAAGCGGCTCGTGGAGCATAAGCGCGATGTCGTTATTTTACTGGACAGCATTACGCGTTTGGCGCGTGCGTACAACACGGTTGTGCCCCATTCGGGGAAGATTCTCTCAGGCGGTGTTGACTCCAACGCGCTCCACAAACCCAAACGGTTTTTCGGTGCGGCCCGCAACATCGAGGAAGGCGGAAGTTTGACCATCATTGCGACGGCCCTTGTGGACACGGGATCGCGGATGGACGACGTTATTTTCGAAGAGTTTAAAGGAACGGGCAATATGGAGTTGCAGCTCGACCGCAACCTTTTCCAGAAACGTATTTATCCTGCGATCGACGTAAAAAAGTCGAATACCAGGAAAGAAGATCTACTCATCAAACAGGAAGAACTCCAGCGCGTGTGGCTCTTGCGCCGGGTGTTGAATGAACTCAACCCTGCGGAGGCCATGGAGCTTCTTGTCGACCGTTTGTCAAAAACTAAAACCAATATCGAGTTTTTACTCAGTTTGAACAAAATGGAGAAGTAAGAAAATGAAAGATAACATTCACCCACAATACGGTCCCGTGACCATTCGCTGCGTCTGCGGGAACGAGATACAAACACGCAGCACCAAGAACAACATCCAGGTTGACATCTGCTCTGCCTGCCATCCCTTATTTACTGGCAAGCAGAAACTGGTGGACACGGCCGGGCGCATCGACCGCTTCAAGAAGAAATTCGGCGAACGTGTGGCGACCGCGGCGGATGCCAAGAAAAAGGCCGACGCCAAAGCCGAAAAAGATAAAAAAATAAAAGAGGCCAAACAAGCGGAATTGGCGGCCAAGATGAAAGAAAAAGAAGCTCCCAAAAAATAACCAACGGTTGTGAAAAATCATGCAGTATCTTGATCGGTTGCAAAAAATGAAACACCGCCTTGAGGATATCGAGAAAGAATTGAGCGATCCCTTGGTGGTGAAAGAACAATCGCGGTATCAAAGCCTTATGAAAGAGGCAGCCCTGATCCGTCCGATTATGGAAATCTTTGATGTCTTCCGCAAAATCGAAAGCGACATTGAAGACTTGAAAAAGGAGCTTCAAGATAAATGCTTGGATGCCGAGATCAAGAAACTCTACGAAGACGAAATGCGATTGCTGGATCAGAAGAAGGGGCAGACCGTGACGGAGCTTGAAAATATGCTGCTGGCCGAATCGGATGCGAATGTTAAGCGCGATGTTATCGTGGAGATTCGGGCCGGCACGGGGGGCGAAGAAGCGGCGCTTTTTGCGGCGGATCTTTTTCGGATGTATTCCAAGTATGCAACGGAGCACCGTTTAAGTCTCGAGGTGATGAATTCGAGTCCGACGGGTAAAGGCGGTTTTAAGGAGTTGATTTTCGGCGTTAGCGGACAAAATGCCTATGCCTTATTCAAATACGAAAGCGGGATTCACCGGGTTCAGCGCGTCCCCGAAACGGAGGCCAGCGGCCGGATTCATACCTCCGCCGTCACCGTCGCTGTTTTGGTCGAAGTGGACGAAACGGAAGTAGAAATTGATCCGAAGGATTTAAAGATCGATGTTTTTCGGGCTTCTGGCGCGGGGGGACAACATGTCAATAAGACCGAATCCGCGGTACGCATCACTCATTTACCGACGGGGCTTATCGTTTCCTGTCAGGATGAAAGGTCTCAATATAAAAACAAAGCCAAGGCCATGCGCGTTCTTCGAGCACGGTTCTATGAAATGCAACAGCAGGCGCAACATCAGGAAGTAGCCAAGGAACGGAAGCAACAAGTGGGAACCGGTGACCGGTCAGGCAAGATCCGCACTTATAACTTTATGGAGCACAGGGTTACAGACCATCGAATCGGTTTGACTTTGCATGAGCTGGATGATATTTTAGACGGCCATTTGAACCCCGTGGTCCAAGCGCTTGCTCAGCACGAAAGGACGCAGAAATTGATTCATGCTGCGTGAAGAGAAAATCTCCCGAGCGAGCGCAACATGCCGTCCAGGCAACCGGTGTGAAAGCAAAAATTCCCTAAAGGAACTTCTTGCGTGGGCCCGAAACGAACTCAAGACTTTAGGGGCACACGAGGCCCGAATCAATTCGGAATGGTTGCTTACCGAGCTTACGGGTTTTGACCGGGTCGCGTTTTATCTGGCGGCCGGACAAGTGCTTTCAGGGCCGAAAGTTAAGAAGTTCCGGACGCTTGTCGCGCAACGCAAACGGGGAGTTCCTTTTTCCTATTTAACGGGGAAAGCCTCGTTTTGGAATGAGGTTTTGGAAGTCGGATCAGGTTGTCTGATACCGCGTCCGGAAACCGAAATACTCGTTGAACAGTTTATTAAAAATACGGATTTTGACAGCGAGAATTCCTTTTGCTTCTTGGATTTAGGTGCGGGCTCGGGAGCGATTGGCATTGCTCTTTTGAGACAATACCCAAAGGGTTACGCCACTTTTTCCGATGTTTCAGTGAGCGCCCTGCGGTTTGTCCGGCGTAACCTTAAGCGTTATGATTTATCAGGCCGGGCGGAAGTTGTCCGCGCAAATTTGTTCAACGCGTTTGAAAACAGAAAATGGGATGCGATTGTTTCCAATCCGCCTTATCTTTCGAAGGGCGATTGGAAAAAAGCGGGACCAGAAATTTTGAAAGAACCGCGCGAGGCGCTTGACGGCGGGGAAGACGGATTTTGTTTTTATCGTCGCATCATCGCAGAAGCAGCAAGACATCTGAACGTGCGGGGATGGTTGGCTTTGGAAGTCGGGATTCGCCAAGCCCACAAGGTAATGGGGTGGCTTGCGCAAAACGGTTTTGAAAGCGTGAATTGTTTTAAAGATCTTCGCGGGATTGACCGCGTCATTATAGCGAGGGCAGGTTCTTATGGATAAAGTGGTTGTGACTGGGGGCCGTAAGCTGACGGGCGAGGTTACGGTTTCAGGCGCAAAAAATTCAGCGTTGCCGATCATGGCTGCGAGCCTTCTGTCCGAGGAAGAGTCGATTATTGAAAATGTACCGCCGCTTCGTGATATTCAGACAATGATGCGCCTCTTGCGCTCACTCGGGGCGAGGGTCAGTTATGAAAATCAAACGGTGGTGATTCGTCCGGGAAAAGCGCTGACTCCGCTTGCACCTTACAAACTTGTCAGCACCATGCGTGCTTCCGTTTGCGTTTTAGGACCGCTCCTTGCGCGAACCGGACGGGCCGAGGTTTCGCTCCCGGGCGGTTGCGTCATCGGTTTGCGTCCGATCGATCTCCATCTCAAAGGGCTGGAGGCGCTCGGCGCTCATATCGAAATTCAACACGGTTATGTGAATGCACGCGCGTTCAAGAAGCTGCGCGGCAATGATATTTATCTTGGGGGAGCGTTCGGGTCCTCTGTGTTGGCGACGGACAATGTGATGATGGCGGCAGTTTTGAGCGAGGGGAAGACCTTGATCGAGAATGCGGCCTGCGAACCGGAAGTCGTCGATTTGGCACACTTTCTTCAAAAGATGGGCGCTAAGATTTGTGGCGAGGGATCGCCGCGTATCGAGATCGAAGGTGTGAAAAAACTTCATGGAACAAAGTATACCGTGATTAGCGATCGCATCGAAGGCGGGACCCTGATGTCTGCTGCTGCGATGACCGGAGGTGACGTGCTGATTAAAAAAGTGGATTCAAGTTATGAAAATGCATTGATTGATAAATTGATTCAGACCGGCGTGAGGGTGACGAAAG
>JAQTOZ010000222.1 GCA_028713205.1 Candidatus Omnitrophota bacterium | reverse complement strand
CGAATTTCAATACGATCTTGCCTTTGACCGCAACATCGGCTGGCTGACACGCGAAGAGCAGAACCGCCTCCGGAATTCCTGCGTGGTCATCGCGGGCGTCGGCGGTACGGGCGGATTTCAAGCCCAGGTCCTGGCGCGGTTGGGCGTCGGGCATTTCAAACTGGTGGATCCGGACACTTTCGAGTTGACCAACATCAACCGTCAAATCGGTGCGACGGTCCCGACGATCGGCAAATTCAAAGCGGAAGTCGTTCGTGAAATGATCCATCAAATCAACCCGAAGGCCGAAGTGGAAATCCACATGAAGCCGCTGGCGCGAAACAATGCGGATGAAATATTCGAATCGGCCAATTTGGCCATCGACGGCATCGATTTCTTCGAAGGAAACGCAAAAATGGTCCTTTACTCCAAGGGGATGGAAAAGGGCGTTCCCGTGATTACCGTGGCGCCGATCGGTTTCGGCGGGTCGCTGATCATCTTTACGCCGGAAGGCATGGATCCCTACAGTTACTTTGATTATCACGACGGGCTGTCCGAGGCCGATAAACGTATGGCCTTGGCCTTCGGATTAACGCCGACGCCATTGTGCCTGCAATACATGCGTCCCCAGGCGATGGATTTTGAAGGCAAGCGTGCTTCGAGTGTCTGTCCCGCGCTCATGCTGGCCGGCGCGGTGACCGGTACGGAAGCTGTGAAGATCCTGACGGGGCGGGGCAAAATATTCGGCGCGCCGCATGTGTACCAGCTGGACCTGTTCACGCAGCAAGTGCGGAAGAGCTATTACCGCTGGGGCATGCGCAGTCCGTGGTTGCGTCTCAAAAAGTTCATTCTCAAAAAATATCTCAACAGGAAAAAGACATGAACAAAATCCCGATGGTCTCGATGAGCGTTATGGTTTTGATGACCCTGTGGGTTGTCGTGACGATGCCCGGGCAAGGCTTGGCCCAGGACGTCAATGCCCGGGAGCTCCTGGTGAAAATGGATGATGTGCTCCGGGGGCCGTCACACGATATGCGGGTGTTCCTGGATGTCAAAACCAAACGCTGGGAGCGGAAGTATGAAATCCGCGTGCAGATGAAAGGTCTCGATTATGCCTTTGCCCGGGTGTTAAAACCGCCGAAATCCGAGGGGCAGGGCTTTCTGAGGATCAAGACGAGGCTTTGGCAATATTTGCCGACCGCCGAACGCACGATCCTGATCCCTCCGTCGCTGATGCTCGATGATTTTATGGGCAGCGATTTTTCCAACGATGATTTTGTGAAGATGAGCTATATGGCCGATGATTATGACGCCACGCTCCTGGACGAAGAGGCCTTGGACGGGGTACCGGTTTATCATCTGGAGCTTTTGCCGAAACCGGATGCGCCCGTGACTTACGGAAAACTGGAGGTCTGGCTTCGCAAGGAGGACGCGGGGCCGGTGCGTTGGGCCTTTTACAATGAGAAGCTCAAACACATCCGCACGCTGTATTTTTCCGATTTCAAAGATTTCGGCGGCCATGTGGTGCCGGCGGTGTGGCGCATGGAAAATCTGGCGGACCCGAGCCGCGGCACGACGGTCACCATCGTCGATGCCCGGTACGGGACCGATATTCCGGACAAATTATTCACCCGGCCGAACCTGGAAAAATATCCCTGATGCTGCTATTCAAACTTGCTTTCCTTAATATTGGGCGCAATCCGCGGCGGTCTGTGATCACGGTCCTTGCCGTGGCGGTCGGCTTGGGGGCGCTCATCTTTCTTTGGGGCTTTAGTGACGGGACGACCGATCAAATGCGGGAAAATGTCATTCAGCTGGTGACGGGGCATGCCCAGATCCACGCCAAAGATTTCGAAAAAAAACTCACCATCGAAAATACGGTCCCGGAGCACCGGTCGCTGGTCAAGCGCCTGAGCGGGATGAAAAATGTCGTGGCCGTTACGGAGCGCGCCAAATGCGAGGCCTTGGTCGGCACGAGCGAGAATTCGCGCGGGATTCTGCTGGTGGGAATCGATCCGGTGCGGGAAGTCAAAGTCACGCGTCTTTTGAATTATGTGACCCGCGGGAAGTTCCTGATGCCGGATGACAAGCGGGGGATTCTGCTGGGCAACCGTCTCGCCGAAAGGCTCGAGGTCGATACGGGGGACAAGATTGTGGTCATGACACAGGCCATGGACGGGACCTTGGCCGGCTTCGCCTATCATATCAAGGGCATCCTGCACACGGGGAGCCAGTCTTTGGACGAAATGTCGGCCTATATCACTCTGGATTCGGCTCAGGAACTGTTGGGGCTTGAGGGCGAAGTGCATGAGATCGTCGTCCGGCTCAAAGAGCGAAAGGCCCTGCCGGCTTTTCTGGCGTCGGTCAAATCGTTCCTGGATTTGAAGGTCTATGAGCTGATGACCTGGGACCAGGTTGTTCCGGAGGTGGAACAGTGGGCGGCTTGGGGAGAGGCGATCATCCGGACCATTCTGGTGGCGGTCATGTTTGTCATCGGTGTCGGGATCATGAACACGGTCTTGATGTCGGTTTTCGAGAGGACCAAGGAGTTCGGGGTCATGATCGCAATCGGCACAAGCCCCATCCAGGTCATGAAACTCATTTTCTTCGAAACGTTTGTGCTGGAATTTTTCGGAATGATTTTGGGGATTATCGGAGGCTATGCCGTGACAGGGTATTTCGGCAAAGTGGGTATCGCCTTTCCGGAACTGGAGAGGGCGTTTTCCAAATCGTATATGAGTACCGTCACGTACACACAAGTCACGCCGGCGCATGTCATTCAGTCGATCATCATTCTTTTCATTTTGACGTCGTTCATCAGCCTGTATCCGGCGTGGAAAGCCGGACATACGGAGCCGATCAAGGCGATTTACAAGGGATAGAGACGTTTAATCGCGAGGTCCAAGAATGCCGCTTATCCGTGTTGTAAAGGTGACCAAGAGTTTCCGGGAGGAATCGCTCCCCGTGACCGCACTCGATTCGGTTTCGATCGAAGTCGAGGAAGGGGCCTTTCTCGCTGTCTGCGGGCCGTCGGGGTCCGGAAAGACGACGCTCTTGAATCTGATCGGTTGCCTGGACAAACCGACTTCGGGGAACATCTATCTTGAGGACGATGAGATCAGCGCGCTCGGACAAAAAGAATTGACGGATTTTCGCCTCAGAAAAATCGGGTTTATCTTTCAAGACTACAATCTCATTCCGACCTTTACGGCCATTGAGAATGTGGAGTATGTCCTCTGGCTCCAGGGCGTGGCGCCCCGGGAGCGGCGCCGGCTGGCGCTTGAAGTCTGTGAGCGCTTCGGCGTTGCGGCGCTCGCGTTTCGCAGGCCCTGGCAATTGAGCCGGGGGCAACAGCAGCGCATCGCGGTGGCGCGGGCGGTGGTCCACAGACCGCGCCTGGTCCTGGGAGACGAACTGACGGCAAATCTGGACCACAAAACGGGTCAGGAACTCATGGCCTTTCTCAAGGAGCTTAACAAGGAGGAAGGCGTCACCTTCCTTTATGCCACACACGATCCGGTGATGATGGGGTATGCCGACAAAATCATACGACTCTATGATGGGCGAATTCTGGAATAGAATTCGCAACAGGGACCCTCAAGCCATTCGCCAGATCTCTCTCGGCGCAGCGGCCTTGATCGTGTGGTTCCTGCTTCTCATTCCGTATGCCGCGCTGGCCGAAGGCGCCCGCACGCAATTTTCCGGATATTGCAAAAGCCTCAACTTTTTTACGCAGACCTCCGGTTTTGTGCCCGAGGTGGTCGACAATCCCTTTGCGGTTGCGAAACAAGACGTCAGCGTGTTCATGAACATGGAACGGTTCCGTTTGAAGATGGACGCCGAATATGAAATGGAGGAGGGGCGCCGCTTTGCCTCGGAAATTCAGTACGACCAGCAGGCCTTTTTCGGGACCTTTGTCGATACCGGCGATTTCCGCATCCAGAAACGCCAGATCGAAGAAAGCCAGTTTTTGGACCTCAGCCAGACATTTGTCGAAGACGACGACGCGTTTTATGAGCAACGGTTATACCGGGCGATCCTTTCTTACGAATCCGAAATGATCGACATCAAAGTCGGACGGCAGCAAATCCCGTGGGGGGTCGGACATTTTTTTACGCCGACGGATTTGTTCAATCCGTTTAATCCGACCCAGATCGAATTGGACGAGCGCAACGGCGTCGATGCCGTCAACGTCGTGATCAAAGATATCCAACGGTACAAAATGCAAATGATTTACACGCCGCCCGGTAAACAATTGCATCCCCAGCGGTATCTCGCCCGCATTTCGCGCGACATCAAGGGCTACGAGGTCGGCGTTCTCGGCGGACATATCAAGCGGGACAACGCGGTCGGGTTTGACTTTGCCGGAAATTTTAAGGATTCCGCGGTGCGGGGAGAGTTTTTGTTCCGCGAATGCGAACTGGAAAAAGATTTTATGAAATTCACGGTCAACGCGGATTATAACTTCCCGTTCAATATCTACGGACTGTTGGAATATCATTTTAACGGACAGGGACGGCGCAATCCGCAATCCTATCAATGGGACCGGTTTGTGCGCGGTGAAATTCAGCAGCTTGCGAAGAATTATCTTGCGGCCCTGCTCGGCTATGACATCACGCCGCTCTTGCGTGCGGAATCACGCACCATCTTCAATATGGATGATCAAAGCGTCTTCGCGCGACCGGAGCTTCGCTACGAACTCCGGCAAAATTTCCTTCTGACGGCCGCCACGCAGCTTTTTCTCGGCGCAAATGATAAAGAATACGGCAAGCCGAAAAATCTATTCCTGCTTGAGGGGAAGTATTCCTTTTAAGAGAGACCCAAGACTCAAGACCCAAGACCATAGACTAAAGCCCTGACGCCAACCTGTACTATTCACAAGATGTGTTGACAGATTTCACGGTGTCATTCCGAGCGACGGCGTTGTGTGCCGGAGTCGAAGAATCTCAACGCCAACAGAGCTCCCCGGGCTATGCCCGGGGGTGAATGGGAAAGGCCGATACTTTACTGTGGTAGAATACGCGAATGGAAGTTAGGAAATCGAATCACAGTGTTTATCGGTTG
>JAQTOZ010000221.1 GCA_028713205.1 Candidatus Omnitrophota bacterium | reverse complement strand
GACGTACGAATGAAAAAGAAGACGGAACGCCGTTGGCAAACGAGCAGGAGTTTACGGACCGTTTGACGGGAGCTCTCGGACTGATGGTGGAGCGTTATGGTGTCAATCGTGTCATGCATGCTTATTTCTCGGCGCCGGGGTCCTTTGATGTTAACGGCGTGCTTTTGGAAGACGAGCCGAATATCCCGACGGTGAAGAAGGGGTATTCGTTTATGATGAAGATCGGCGCGGCGTTGAACGCGAAATATCCGCGTCCTGCGGTGCTGGGTTCGATTCCGGTGATGACGGATCACGACGCGACGGCGGGTGCCAAGGGCGAAATGAACAAGGTGTTCGGGACGCTGCAGGCGATTCCGGCCGAGTCCATGACGATTTTCTATATTATTGCGGGTACGGGCGTCGGCTCGCGCATCATGGTGCGCGGTCAGCCGTTCTTGGGCGACGAACGGGTAAGCTTTTTACATAACGAAGTGCATCCGATTGTGTTTAATCGCAATGAGGTCAATCCTGATTTTACCTACACCGCGCTGGAGACGCGCGGGTTGCATCCTGATTTTACGAATGAATTTTTAGCCGATGGCGTGACGCCGAACCCGAATTATCAAGGCGAAGACTTGGAAGACCGTACCTCCGGTCCCAGGATCGCGAAGCGTGCTCAGGAATTGGTTCAGGATATGATTGATTATCCGGCAAATTACACGGAAGATGAAGTGAATGATGCCAGATGTTTAGCGTATGCGGTCGCACGAACGGACCTAATCGATACGCGCTTGCTGGGCGAGGCAGCAAATGCGAATCCGCGATACGAGGAAGCCGTCCGTAATGGTTATGGGGTTGCTGGTTATGCGGCAGCGGATCAGTGGACGCAGTTACCTATGCCGAGGCTATTGCCGGGGGGGAATCGATTGGCGCAAAGAATCATTCGGGAGCGTGCGATGGAATTGGGGATCGGTTTGGTCGTCGATATTGTCGAGTCCAAGAAAATTTGGCCGGAATTGCTGTTGCCGGATCATGTGGTGGTCGGCTCGGGCGTTGCGCAAATCGGACAACTGTTTCTGGATGGTGTTCGTGAAGGGGTGCGGCGGAGAACGGCGCAATACAAGGCCACCGGCGAAGTTGATTTTATCGGTGCCGATTTTGATGAGAATGCCTTTGCGCGGCGGTTTATTTTGTCCGAGATTGCGGATGACACGGCCCGCGAATTTTTCGGCGGTCTGCCGACGGTCGAAAGCGCGAACCATTTTCAAAGGAAGATTGAACAAACGCAGCAGCGCTCGGAAACACGTCAGGAAGAATCGGAACGGGAAATCGTAGAGCTTGCAACGACGGACAGAATCCAGGAAGCGATTCGCGTGTTTACATTAAACCGACATACGTTCGATCCGGAAGCGATCGGAAGATTGACCGAAGTCCTTGAAGCGAATTATCAGGGGCCCGTTGCGATCGTCGGAAAAGTGGGCGGGAGTACCTGGGCCTTTGAAGCCGGGACACCGTGGGGGCTTTTGGGGTACCGTATCGCGGGACGTACGAATGAAAAAGAAGACGGAACGCCGGTGGCAAACGAGCAGGAATTTACGGACCGTTTGACGGGAGCTCTCGGACAGATGGTGGAGCGCTATGGCGTCAATCGTGTCATGCATGCTTATTTCTCGGCGCCGGGGTCCTTTGATGTTAACGGTGTGCTTTTGGAAGACGAGCCGAATATCCCGACGGTGAAGAAGGGGTACTCGTTTATGATCAAAATCGGAGCGTCTCTGAATGCGAAATATCCGAGACCTGCCGCGTTGGGAACGATTCCGGTGATGACGGACCACGACGCAACGGCAGGTGCCAAGGGCGAAATGAACAAGGTGTTCGGGACTTTGCAGGCGATCAATGCCGAAGACATGACGATTTTCTATGTGATTGCCGGGACGGGCGTTGGAACCCGGTTTATGGTACGTCATCAGCCGTTCCTGGGGGATGAACGGGTAAGCTTTTTACATAACGAAGTGCATCCGCTTGTGTTTAACCGAAATGAAGTCAATCCTGATTTTGCCTACACGGCGCTGGAGACACACGGCTTGCATCCTGATTTTACCAATGAATTTCTAGCGGACGGGGTAACCCCGAATCCGAATTACCAGGGTGAAGACTTGGAAGACCGCACCTCCGGTCCGAAGATCGCGGCGTACGCGGCAAAAGTCATACGAAAGATTCTTGAAAATCCGGACGAATACGGACCGACGCAGGTTTTGGATGCCAAGATTCTATATTATTTGGCCGACGGCGACTTAAGCAAGCTTGATACGAAAATACTCGGGCATGCGGCCAACGGAACACCAGCGTATATGCGTGCAGCACTGGAAATCATTGAAGAGTACTCGTTGTGGAATATGCAAATCATTACAACCATGAATCGTAACGGAATAGCCGAGAGAGCCATTCGGGCCCGGGCCATGGAGCTTGGTATCGGATTGGCGGTCGATCTCGTCGAATCCAAGAGGATTTGGCCGGAGTTGCCGTTGCCGGATCATGTGGTTGTCGGCTCCGGTGTCGCGCAAATCGGACAACTATTTCTAGATGGCGTTCGTGAAGGTGTTCGGAGAAGAATGGCGCAATACAAAGCTTCCGGCGAAGTCGATTTTATCGGTGCCGATTTCAATGAAAACGAATTTGCCGAACGGTTTGTTTTGTCCGAGATTGCGGATGATACGGCCCGTGAATTTTTCGGCGGCTTGCCGACGGTCGAAGGCGCGAGCGCTTATCAAACGAAGGTCGAGCAAGTTCAGCAACGCTCAGAAACGCGTGAGACCATGCCTGAGATTTCACAGGCTGATGCGCATACGATCATTGATGCCATGGTGAATATCAGTAACGGTTATACCGGTGCCGAAAGCCCTACCCATGTAGCTGTTACGCCGCAGGCGGAAAACAAAAGTTATTTTGTCAGATTGCGCAATCCGGAGGAACCCCTCAAGACCGTAAGCGGAGAAGCACCTGAATCTGTCCGGAAGACGCTCGAACAATTGGACCTCATGAGTATCGAAGTTTCAAATGATACGCTTCGGCCGCTGGCACAGCCAAAAGCGGTGGCAGAATCATTGCGTAATGCCATTGAATCTGATCTGGAATTTGCGATCAGGCATCTGGCCGATATCGTGACGAGTTTGCTGGATATGATCCGTGAACAGGGCGCCCAAGGCGTTTCTCAGCAAAGCCAGGAAGCGACCGCGATTCGGATAGGGAACCTTGTCGTGAATCCTCTGCCGGTGCTTCAATCCGGAGGCGTTGCTTATCAGGTCGAGAGATATCGTCCGCGAGGTTTTGTGATTCAGGATGTGACTGCCTATGATGCGCGTGGATTGAATGTCACCAGGCTCAGCCGTGAAGAAGTTTTGGCCATGAGACCGAAGGCTCCTTCGGAGCTTGAAAGATTGGAGGCACTGCCTCGGTTAACAATGGATGACCTCCGGTCATTTGTCGGGCATGCACGGACTGTGGAAAATATTCCAATGGCGGCCGATCATTATCCCGGGCTTGTGGAAGGAAAAGAACTCGACAACCGCACAACCGTCTTGGACCTTTACCGGGTAAGAGGACTGGCACAGACCGTTCAGATGGTGGTGGTCTATTCAATTTCCGAGCATCGCGTGGAGCGAATTTCCTATATGCGCAGCAAAGGTGTAGGGCCTTTTGATTTACAGAACGCGCCTTTTGATACGCAAAATTTCAGGAGAAACGAGTTGCTTGCACAGCTTGAGAAGGCACGGTCTCCGGGGACGGAGCCTGCTCGGGAAAGTTATGCGAGCCGGGTATTGGAAGGTATGAAGACGCTTCGGGAAGCCATTCAAAGCGGAACCCGTTCCGAGACCAGAAAATCTGCCAAGCCCGCGGAAATGGCATCGCGTAAAGAAAATATTCTCAGACCGAGGACGCCCTTGACCGAAAGATTGTATCCGGTAATCAAAACGGCAAGGTCGACCGGCGAGACGATGAATCGTGTGCAAGATTATCTTGTGGAATCTCGGCTGGGGCAGGAAGGGTTGCCGGCGACAAAGGTCGCGGTTGCCGAGCATATCGACGGCGTGATGTTCCCGACGGTGGAAAGCCTGTCCGTCGATCTGAATATTTCCGGCGATGAGGCCCTCGCTCGAGTGATTTGGGAGATTCTCAAAGACGGCAATCTGACCGAACTCCATCCGGAAGTGATGCAGATCGTGCAACAGTATCTCGGGAAAGGCTTCTTCAGCGAAAACCAGCAGCGCGGGCCGGTCAAGCTCATGCTCATGGCCAATCGCGATGATTTGCAGCCGAAGAACGTCGAAGAGACCCTTTATTCGATGGCCCTATGGCTGATGCGGTACCGCCGTGACCAGATCAATGTCCTAGTGCCGGCTGACTTGCAGAAGGAACTTGGATTGAATTCCGGCAATCTCCTCGTCCAGCTGCAAAAGATCCTGAGAAGCATGCCGGGTGGCGACGAAAAGCTCGCCGGAAGGGTACGCTTTGTCGCGGTCGACGGCGGTTTCGAGGAGATTCGAAAGACCATGTTCCAGCTCGATAACGGTGAGAGCAAAGAAGTGGAGACCGGCTTTGTTTGGAATGATCCTCTTCTGGGACAAATCAACCGCAGCCGAATCACGCTTTTCAACCGTCAGGGATTCAGCCTCACCCCCACGATTATGGTGACCGGAAGTTATTTGAAAGACAAACCCAAAGACCAATACGAAACGGTCATCGACCTCCGCAAAGCGATGACGGATCTCGGCCTTCCCTCCGACTATGCCGAGCGCATCACACGTGTGGTGCAGCATCTGAAGCGCTTCGCCCAAGCCGCGTAATCGACTTAAGACTCAAGACCCAAGCCCCAGGACCCAAGACCCAAGACCCAAGACCCAAGACCCAAGACCCAAGACATCCTGTACTATTCACAAGATGTGTTAACAGATTTCACGGTCATTCCGAGCGACGGCGTTGTGAGCCGGAGTCGAGGAATCTAAACGCCAACAGAGCTCCCCGGGCTATGCCCGGGGGTGAATGGGAAAGGCCGATACTTTACTGTGGTAGAATACGCGAATGGAAGTTAGGAAATCGAATCACAGTGTTTATCGGTTGCAATACCATGT
>JAQTOZ010000220.1 GCA_028713205.1 Candidatus Omnitrophota bacterium | reverse complement strand
CCCCCTGAATATTGATAAAATAGTCGGCGTTCTTAAGGGAGGCCACTTCGGCAACCCGCGAACTGCCATTGGGATGATCGGCGCGGGTCATCATGACCGTTCCGCCAAAACCCCGCACGCAACTTTCAACGCGGGGATGATCGCAAGCGACGATAAGCTCCTTCAATTTCTTGGCCCGTTTGGCACGCTCCCAGACATGCTGAATCATCGGACGACCCGCAATCGGACGCAGGACTTTTTCTGAAAGGCGGGTGGAACCTAACCGCGCCGGGATAACACCGATAACATTAATCACAAAAAGTTTTCCTTCCTCACAAGGATAACAAATCTACAGCCTGAGCCAGTTCTTCAAAACTAACAGTCGCCGTACCCAACTTGCCGACGACAATGCCGGCCGCCAGATTGGAGATGAGTGCCGCTTCTTTCATTTGTGCGCCGGCGGCAAGCGCCAATCCAAAGGTTGCGATCACCGTATCGCCCGCGCCGGAGACATCATAAACTTCGCGGGCCGTCGTTGGGATATGCGTCATCGTGCCTTTTCTTTCAAACAACGCCATCCCCTCTTCGCCGAGCGTGATCAAAAGCGCTTCGCTTTTCAGTCTCTTGACCAACGCATGCCCGACTTCCTGAAGGCTGGGTGATCCTTGCCCCGTATGCGACATGCGGCTATTTTCATAAGCCGAATACGCTTCTTTACGGTTTGGCGTCAACGCCGTCACACCGGCATAATAAGAAAAGTGCTTTTCTTTCGGATCGACCAGGACCGGCTTGCGGTATTGCCGGGCAAGTTTGATGGTCGGTCTCAAAAGCGGCGGTTGGACCACACCCTTTCCATAATCTTCGATGATTAAAACATCCACTTCGGAAATAATCTGTTTAATAAAACGGAGTAATTTTTGACAATGATCTTTGGAGATTTCCTGGACTTTTTCGCGATCGAAGCGAACCACTTGCTGTGAATGCGCAATAATCCGCGTCTTGACCGTCGTCGGCCGTTCGCGGTCGTAAATGATGCCCCGGGTATCGATCCCTTCGCGGCGTATGGCCTTCAACAAAACCCTTCCCTGGAGATCCCTGCCGAGTACACCGCATGGATAAACGGTCCCACCCAAGGTGCGAATGTTACTGGCGACATTCAAAGTTCCGCCCGGCATATAAGATTCACGCCGGACATTGACAACGGGGACAGGCGCCTCAGGGGAAATTCTCTGCACCTCCCCCCAAACGAACTGATCGAGGATAAAATCTCCGATGACCAGGACACGCCCTTTTTTGAACCCCAAAAGGATTTCGTGAAGACGTCTTTTTTGGGATTGCTTGATAGAAATCGCAGTGTTTGATGACACAAAAAGACCCCACGCTTTTACTGTAACTTAAAGCGCGGGCGACTCTTACGAGAGTCGCCCGTAGCTAACTTAAGATTTGAGATATACTAGCACCCTTCAGTGTATGTGTCAATTAGCCAAAATAGTCGCAAATCTATGTCTCACAATGGATTATGGCAATGGAGAAAATGCGTCTGCACCCAGTATTAAGGAGATCTATAATATGATGGGCTGTTGTTCTGCCATTGTTACGATGGCATCGTTTGACCTTGCCGCGTTTGACAACTCTGTGATCGCAACGACTTAAAAGCTCCGTAAAGACCTGAAACCTGTCCCCAAAAGGCCAATGGGAAATCTGCGGTACTCGTAATTTTCACACGTGTTAATGCGAAAAGACCTTCATTCAACCGGTTCAGTTTCTTATGGGACGTTGTAAACGCCAGTCGATAACCTGCCTCGCGAGCATTTTGAATCACACGCTCGTCGACATTCCCGCTGGGATAGGCAAGGTAATACACCGGAACTCCGATCATTGTTTCAAGCTCTGTTTTAGAATCTTTCAATTCGCTCAGGATCTGCCCATGCGAGAGTTCGGAAAGATTCGGATGGGTTTTGCTGTGGCACCCGATTGTCACCAAACCCGAAGCCTGCAATTTTTTTAGAGTTTCCGGGGACATGCTTCCGTTGATTCCCAATCTTGCATTGTCACTTACGGCAAAAACGGCCGACGGCAAAGAAAACTTTTTAAGGATGGGAAACGCCCTATCAGCAAAAGTGTAATTCCCGTCGTCAAAGGTAAGCACCACTTCCTTGCCGCGCGGCTTTCGAATCCCCATTTTGATTTCGTAGAACTCATCAAGGGTAATCGCATGATAGCCGAACCTGTGCAAAAATTCCATTTGACGCCAAAAACTCTTTTCACTCACAACGTTTTTCTCCGTACGCGCACGCTCCGAGGTGTCAACGAAATGGTACATCAAAACAGGAATGTCTCCCGGCAACGGAAGGACGATGAACGCAACGGCAAAACAAATCAAAATCACGCCAAGGAACAACATTCCCCCTCTTACGATTTTCATTAGGAACTTTTCCTTTCCAACGGCAGTACCGTTTGCAGCTTTTGCATAAACTTCCGCCGCTGGAGTATCCCGTAAACATCCTCCGGCAGCAACGCTTGAAGACATTCACACTTTGGGCAATCGCTGCGATATCTAAAATTCCGATAGCACGGGCGGCAATCCAATGCCTCTTGATAAACCGCGATGGCATCAAACGATTCGGGATAAGGCCCGTACACACGATGATCCACGGGCCCGTAAAATGCAATAAGGGGTGTCCGCAAAGCATGCGCCACATGCACAAGTCCGCCATCATTACCGATAAAAATCGCAGCCTGTCCGATCAGGGCAGCCGTATGTCCAAGCGACATTTCGCCCATCAAATTGATCACAGGCACTCTTTGATTCCACTCCCGCACAAAAGATTCTCCCAATTCCTTCTCTCCCGAACTTCCGACAATCACAACTCCGTCCATATTCAAATCATCGGCCAGCCGTTTTGACAAAGCCGCAAAAAAAGATACCGGCCACCTTTTCAGATAGGCGTCCCGCCCCCATGATTCACCGCCGCCGGGGCTGACGACAAGATAGTTTTGGCAATTTTTAGCTACTTTTTTATGCAGCACTTCACGCGCGGCCGTTCTGTCCTTGGGCCCCAAATAAAACTCAAGGAACCGATCTTCAACCGGGATGCCGGCTTTCTCGGCCAAATCGCAAAAATATTCCACAACATGCCGCCCTTGATATCCCCCGTGCAACGGCACACGCAGATTGTGAAAAAAACCGCGGTCCTTGTAGGCGAATCCCGCCCGGCGCGGGATACCGAGAAAAAATTGGCTGAAAAAAGCATATTCCCCGCGAAGCGAATAATCGAGAAGTAAATCGTACTGCTGTTTTCTCAGCTTTAATCCCAGTTGCCATAATTCCTGTAAATTACTTGAAGTCTTGCGGGCGTGAAAAACGTCCTTGTCGATAACAAAGGTTTCATCCACATGCGGATTGTGACGTATCACACTATCGGTCCGCGAGCCGAGGACCATGTCCACTTTTTCAACGGTCGGATGAAGGCAAAGTGCCCGCAAAACCGGCGTAACAAACAACAAATCCCCTATTCCGTAAGGTTGAACGACAAGTACGCGCCGTACAGATCTCATGACACCATCACCGCCCCATGCAAGCGACTTTCAAAACGTTCGACTTCGGTAAAAACATCTTCGACCGAAATCGCGTCAAGACAAAGAAAATTAAGACGGCACTGATGCGCCAGACAGGTTACGCAACCGACATCCTTCCACACGAAACGCGAATCCTTGCCTAGCGGTCCCCATCGGGTCGGCGACAGGCCTGGCTGTTTACGCCCAAAAATAGAGATTACAGGTACGCCGACCGCATTCGCAATATGAACCGGACCTGAATCATTGGAAATGACAAGCGCCGCCGAAGACAAAAGCACGCCCAGCATGCCAAGCGATAATTTTCCGCTGAAATCACAAATAGGTACTTTCGCCGCCTTGCGCATTCTTTCGACAAGCGCGCGGTCCTTACGGGCACCGATGGCGATGAAAGCGATCTTGTATTTCCCGGCAATCTTGTCAGCCAAATGCCCGAATCGTTCCGGAGACCAGATTTTCGAGGGGCAACTTGCAGATGGATTGAGTACCACCCACGGCGCCTGCATCGACACACCGTGATGGCGCAACAACTCTTGCAAGGATTCACGTGCTTTTTCCTTTAAGGGGAAATACATTGCGAAATGCTCCGGTTCCGTGATGCCAAGCGGTTTGAGCAAATCAAAATTGTACTGCGCTTCGTGCCGTGTCCCTTCCTTTTTACGATCCGGGATCGCATCCGTCAACGCCCAGGCGCATTTGCGAGCATAACCGATCCGCACGGGAATTCCGGCAAGCCAGCCCGACCAGTGCATACGGTTGGTGGTGTGAAGATGAATCACGACATCAAAATGCTTTCCGGCAAGCCGCCGTGCAAAAATGAAATTGCCCCAAAAATCCTTTTCAGAACCTTTCTTGTCATAGAGGATAATCTCATCCAGACAAGGATTGCCTTCCACGATTTCACGATTCTCGCAAAAAGTGAGGCAGGCAATCCAGGCCTTCCGAAATTTCTCGCGTAGCGCAGAAAAAACCGGCGTCGACAAAACAAGGTCACCGATACGATCGGTCCTGGTAACCAGGATCCTCAAGGGGCGATCAGACGGAAGAGAGATTTGCATGGAGTAGCTCTTCGCAAGCCTTCAAGACTTTTTCCGGCTTGAGATCCTCAAAACAGGTTTGACGTTCGAAACGGCATTGCGGTTTCTCACACGGGGCACAAGACACTGGTTCGCGCACAATGCGAAAGGACGGTCCGACACAACCGTATTTCCCGTCATGTGTCGGACCGAAGATGGCGACAACGGGTTTCTGCATTTCAAATCCGAGATGCATGGCCGCACTGTCATTGGCCAAAAGCAATCCGCACCGGGAGATCAGCACCGCTAGTTCCTTAAGAGTGGTCCTGCCCGCCAAATTGTAAATCCGCGAAGGATTGACCGACGCAATGGCTTCGGCCGTTTCTCTTTCCCTCGTGTCGCCCACCAGCAACACAGGCTCGGTTTGAATTTCCAGCAAACGCCGGACAACTTGCCTAAAACCTTCACGATTCCAAGTCTTTAGCTGACTGGCCGCTTGCGGGGCTGCCACAATCCATCCCCTGTCGGCAGAAATATCCAATTGCCTCAATCGATTCAGCATATTCAATTCATCTTCTTCCTGAAAAAAATCAAAGGGGACCGCGCTTG
>JAQTOZ010000219.1 GCA_028713205.1 Candidatus Omnitrophota bacterium | reverse complement strand
ATTAAATGTATATTTAATCCTTAACTTTATGCCTGTTTCAGCCAAAAAGGACACCGTGCATCGCCACATCCTGATAAAAAAGATAAGGGGAAACGAATGAATTATTACCGGCGCTTGAAAATGCATTTTCTAAACTACCGTACGACGATTTTCATTACGATCGGCGTGATTTTACTGATTGTGCTCTCCGTGTGGGGCATGGCCTCGCTGGAATCCTATTACCGGAATATTACGCTGGCACAACTCCCGATCACACTCCTTGTCGGCATGGTGCATGCGCTTGTCTTTGTTTACATGTACATGGTGGTTTTGCGCGGCGGTTTTTCCAAAGTCGATAAGAAAAGCGTGAAGGCCCGCGAAGTGAATGTCCGCTTTGCCGATGTGGTCGGCATCGATGAAGCCAAGGAAGAATCGTGGGAAGTCGTTCAGTTGATCATGGATCATGCGCGTCTCAAGCAAATCGGCGGAAAAATTCTTCGGGGAATCCTCATGATCGGGCCTCCGGGGTGCGGCAAGACTTATTTGGCCAAAGCGATTGCGACTGAATCCGGCCTGCCGTTTCTTTCGATGGCGGCCAGCGAATTCAACGAAGTCTTTGTCGGCGTAGGGTCCAGCCGTGTCCGGACGCTTTTTAATAAGGCCCGCGGTCTTGCCTACGGATTCGGCGGGTGCATCGTCTTCATCGACGAAATCGACGCAATCGGGCACTCGCGTGTTTTTAACCAGTTTAGCGGGGCCGAGACCAATACGACCCAGAACCAGCTGCTGGTCGAAATGGACGGACTTTCGGGAAGGGCCGAGAATATTATCGTGATCGGCGCGACCAATGCGAAAGAAGAAGTGCTGGATGAGGCTTTGCTGCGGCCGGGACGTTTCGACCGCAAAGTGTATATCAAGAAGCCGAGTTTGAAAGGGCGTGAGGAAATTTTCAAATATTACTTTTCCAAAGTCAAACACGAAGCCTCTCTGGATTTTGCCCGTTTGGCCCGCAAAGCGGTGGACCGGTCTCCGGCGGATATCGAAAGCGTGGTCAAGGAGTCCGCGTTGATCGCCACACGCAACAAAAAGGATGCCGTATCGCTAAAAGACGTCTCCGAAGCGTTCGAGCGTATTGAACTCGGCGTCAAGCAAAAGATATCCTGGACCGACCGCGAAAAAGAGATGACCGCTTATCATGAAACGGGGCATTTGATCGTGACCTATCTTTTGGACCCGCGCGACGATGTTTTTAAAGCTTCCATTATCCCGCGCAAAGGTTCTTTGGGGGTGGTCCATCATACTCCGGTTGAGGAATGGCATACCCAGGACCGTCAAAGTTATCTTGCCCGTGTGAAATCGGCGGTGGCAGGTTATGTCGCCGAGAAAATCAAATTCGGGACGACCTCCAGCGGAGTTTCCCAGGATTTTCGCGTCGCCATGGGCATTGCCCACGCCATGGTGTGGAACATGGGGATGGGCCCGTCCGGACTGGTCGGCGATTACGCGGTCATTCCGGAGGAACAGCTTTCCGAGGAAGTCAAAACCAAGCTCAATCAGGACACCCAGACCATCATCAAACAGAGCATGCTGGAAGTCGAAGATTTGTTGAAGAACGAGAACCAGATCTTTGAACGGTTTGCGCATGAGCTCTTGACGCGTCAGGAACTGGAGTATGATGAAATTGAAGCGATCTTCGCGGAATACGGCAAGGTCAATCCGCGTCATTTTCAGACCGGGTCAAACGGGCCAAACGTTCTAAATCCAGGCGGATGATTCAGGGAAACGGATCGGGTTCTTGAGTTTTGGAGACCACGGATGTTTCGAAAGCAATGAAAAGCATTCTTGTCAGATCAGGGTTGTTGGTTTTGGGCATTCTGTGGGCGACGACCCATTGCGCTTGCACGCCGAGATCTTATCCCGCCGACCAATTAAAAGAAGCTCTGCAAAAAATCTGCATCGATGAGTACGGCATTGAAAATGTCGATGCCAAAGTCGTGGACAAGACGATCGGCGTCTACCTTCCTTTAAACAAACTGTTCATCACGGATTTCGGGGACGTCCTCAAGGGCGGCAAGATCAAGAATATCGATTCCCTGTTCGAACCTTCTCCGGAAGCCTTGGACAAAGTCGAAGACGTCCTTTTTTCCCTATCCCGGGTCATTTTGAGTACCGACCGGTCACTGGATTTCTATGTCTTGCAGGCGACGGACGTGGCCAAAACGGGACTCCAACTGACGTTGACGGGTTATATCGATGACATCAAACGCGTGCGCTTATGGGATATCTCGCGCAATGAATACCGCAAACGCGTGTTGCATGAGCTGAGGCTCAATCAGGCGGTCTTGTGGCATAAACCCGTCCGGGCCTTTTTTGAAAATCTGGACCGGATGACGCCGGAGGCCCTGCTTGAAAAATATTTTGTCCGGGACGCAACCGTCGACATGATCCAGCTTTTTTTTGACCGCCCGGCACCGGCCGTTTCGCCGGCGACGACCGGCCGGAGATGGGAACTTTTGGATATTCGCAGTATGGATCTGGACCGTCAGAGTGCGGCCGTTTACGTCAAAGCCAAACCGGGCAGCTCCCTGGCGCTCGCTGTGCCGCCGGATACAACCTTGGAATATCTTTTCCTGGCGACCCAGGATGTTGATCAGGCACGCATTTTGCGGATTATCCCGTTTCAGTACCGGGAGTCGGACGGGAGCGTGCAAAAAATCGAGTTTCCCCAGGATTTGAGGATCGACGAGAATTTGGCGAAATGGCATGAAGAGTTTATGGTGGAGCCGGTCAGGCTCGGGCCTTTTTTGGCCATGCAGCTGACCCGGCGGATGCAAAATATCATCTTTGCCGATGAACGTATCCGGAACACCTTTCGACAGGTCAAAGTGGAATTCCAGTATGTCGATGAGTCTATGCCTCACCGCTTTACGCTGGATCTTGACGTTCAGCTGCGGCAGTACGCGTATATTCCGCCGCGGTCGCTTGTTTTTCATGAAGATGTGCTCTACCTTTTGGGATTGGCCTCGCGCGAGTTTATCAATGTGATGCGAGGTTATCAGTTTGCGGATTATGAATACCTCGGGCTGAGTGTCCCTCCGGACCCGACGGAATGGGTCCTCAAAAGTGAGAATTTGGAATTGCTCCGTAAGAATAAAATCGATATCCAAGGACTCTTGACCACCTTTTAGCCCGCGGTCCCGGATTTTGCCTGGATTTTTCGTGCCCGATTTCAACCCTTTTGTCTGGAGACATTTTTTGCTATCATAAGCCACTTTATGGAAACGCTCACGGAACGCCAACAAGTTATCTTGAGTTATGTGATTGATGCGCATATCGAAAGCGCTCAGCCTGTCGGGTCTCATTATCTGACGGAGCGTTACCGTGTCCATTATTCTCCGGCGACTGTTCGCCATGAAATGGGGGCGCTTGAAGAAATGGGTTTTTTAACGCATCCGCACACCTCGTCGGGACGTATTCCGACCGATGGCGGTTACCGGTATTATGTCGATCATTGTGTCGGATCCGAGACCATTCCCGAGAGCGAAATCCGGCGGGTCTCGGCGGATTTAAAGCATTCGAAGGAAGAAGATACGGAAGTGGTGCCGGAGCAGGTGTCCCGTTTCCTTTCCGCGTTTTCGGGCGAGGCCGGTTTGGTGGTGGTGGAGGCCACCTCCCCCGAGCGTGAAAAGAAACATGTTCCCGGCAAACTTCTGGTCCAGGGGTCCAGCCGTATCCTGGGCAAACCGGAATTCCAAAATGTCCATAAGTTGCGCGTGTTGTTTGATGCCTTCGAAGAAAAAAACGAACTGATGAATTGGATTTCATGCCGGACATCGGAGGACGGGGTGTCGATCATGATCGGCCATGAAAATGAACCGGAGGCTTTGTGGGACTGTACCGTTGTCAGTGCCCGATGTCCGCTGGATGAAAATAATTTGGGATCGATTGCGGTTCTCGGGCCGAAACGGATGCGGTATGCCCGCGTCGTGCCGTTGGTGGAGACCTTCGCCCTTTTGATAGGGCGGGCGATGTCCTGAAAGAAAGGCACGTAAGGAATGATGAAACCGGGCAAAGAAGACAAACATTTAAACGATAAAAAGACGGACAGGGCCGATGCCCTGCACGAAAAGCGATCCTCCGACGCGGCGGGTTCTCCGCCCGAGGGACAAACGTCCACTTCGGAAAAAGTTCAAGGCGGCCCCAAGGATTCCGCCAAAGGCGAAGCCCGGGGTGCGCACGTCACACTTGCGCGCGAAGAATATGATTCCCTCAAAGCACGGCTCAGCGAGCTTGAGGCCATGAAGGACAACATGCTGCGCGTTGCCGCGGAATTTGAGAATTCCAAAAAAAGACTGATGCGTGAGCGCGATGAGTTCGTCAAATTCAGCCAGGAAAATTTGATCCGCAACATGCTCGGTGTTCTCGATAATTTCGGACGGGCGATGTTTCACGCCAATGAGTTTCAAGACCCTGCCGTGAAAGGATTGGTGACGGGGGTCGAGATGGTTTTCAAACAGTTGGCGGACATTTTGAAAAATCAAGGGTTGGTACGCCTGGAGACCGTCGGTAAAAAATTTGATCCGCACCGTCACGAAGCGATTGGCTATGTCCAGGAAGACGGGCCCGAGGACGTGATCGTCGATGAAATTGAGCCGGGCTACTTGCTGCATGACCGGTTGCTGCGTGCGGCGAAAGTCCGCGTGCGCATGACACCCGCCAAAGGGCCGTCCGCCGAGGGGGCGCCTCCCAGCAAAGAAGAAGAAATTACGTGAGTCCGGTCCGGATATTAGGATGACGGTTCATTCCTGATTTTTACATGTCAAAGATTGAGAGCGATAGCCTATGAGTACCCGAAGAGATTATTACGAAATTTTAGGCGTGCCGCGAAACGCAAGCGCCGACGAGATTAAGAAATCATACCGGAAGCTGGCGCTTCAATTCCATCCGGACCGCAATCCGGGGAATAAAGAGGCGGAGGAAAAGTTCAAAGAGGCGGCCGAGGCGTACGCAGTTCTGTCGGACGGAGAGAAAAGGGCCCAGTATGATCAGTTTGGGCACTCCCTGGGCGGCCGGGGTTTTCAGGGATTTGAAGGTTTCGAGGAAAGTTTCCGCGGGTTCGGGGATATCTTCGGTGATTTGTTCGAGGACTTTTTCGGGGGCCAAATGGGGGGCCGATCGGGCCGCAGGAATCACGCGAGGCGCGGGTCGGATCT
>JAQTOZ010000218.1 GCA_028713205.1 Candidatus Omnitrophota bacterium | reverse complement strand
CAGAGAAAAGGACAAAATCGTTTATTGTCCCACGGTTCACTATGCGTATATGCCGTGTAACGAGACCTTAACATCTCTTCATGAACTAAGAAGCCGCAATTATGAATTGCAAGAGCGGCTTAGGATCATGAACGATGAGATTACGGATGGCGACGACATTCTCGGCGCTTTGATCATGGGCCACCGGTATAATTCATGGTGGACAGGGAGTGTTTTGAGCATTGCTGGATCGCGGAAACGTGTCGCCCACCAGAACGCTACAACGGTCCAGGTCGCCATCGGTGTTGTTTCCGGCGCCATGTGGATGCTTGAAAATCCGGAACGCGGCGTTTGCATGCCGGACGATCTGCCGTACGAATTCATTTTGAATATCGCCAAGCCTTATTTGGGCGATTTCATATCGATCCCATCGGATTGGACACCGCTCAAAAATTATCAGATATTTTTCAAGGAAAATCCCAATCTTTGGCTCGACCGGAAGAATCCATGGTCATTCAAGAATTTCTTGTTCTGTGATTAAATACCCCAGAAGGAGGTTTGCCATGCGTAACGTTACGAGCGAAATCCGTACTCTGATAGCAAAAGCAGATCTGGAAAGGCTGAGGCATGCCATTGCGATTGTCCGGGAAGTCAGCCCCTCAAAAGAAGAATTGCTTGCTCATCTGGAGCAAAAACTTGCCAATGTGGAAGCGATTAACGCAGAAAAAGTGCCAAAGGATATCGTAACGATGAATTCGGTCGTCAGATTGCTGTGGCTGGATACGGAAGAAATCAACCTTTGTTGGTTGGGTTTTCCGGGCGCGCTTAATTATGACGGCCATAAGGTCTCAATTTTATCGCCGCTCGGGATCGCGCTTTTGGGTACGAAAGTCGGTGAGATTGCAGAGCAAGCGGTCCCTAATGGAGTCCGAAGGTTTAAGGTGATCGAGATTATCTATCAGCCCGAAGCCATGAAAGATTTTCACTTGTGAGATATCCATTCCGGGCGGGGAAGTTTCAATGACGGATGAATGGATTACAGCCGGGATCGTGGTTAAATCCATCGCTTTGATAAATCGGCTTTATCACTTTTCTTCGTAGAATAGCGGCTGGTCGCGTTATAATCTTTACGTATAAACCGCATTCGTCGAAAGTATGAGATGTTGAGGATGTCTTAAGATGAAAGCAAGATCCGATTTTTCACTGCCAGTAATATCAATCATTGTTTTTGGTATTATCGCACTGTTGCCTTGTGAGGTATTTTCCCACTGCGACACAATGGACGGGCCTGTTGTTAAAGATGCTCATGCGGCCCTTGAAAATGGGGATGTTACCCCTACTCTTAAATGGGTAAAAAAAGACGCGGAACCCGAAATCCAATCTGCTTTTCAAACGGCTTTAGCCGAAAGAGGGAAAGGCCATGAAGCTAAAGATGCCGCAGATAAAAAGTTCTTTGAAACACTCATTCGGGTTCACCGTGCCGGCGAAGGCGCACCGTTTACGGGATTAAAACCGGCAGGCTCGATCGAACCGGTTATTGCGAAAGCCGATCAAGCACTGGAAACAGAATCCGTGGATGCCTTGACGAGCGAGATGTCCAAGCATATCACCCAAGGCGTTAAGAAACGTTTCGAAAGTGCTTTTGAGAAAAGAAAACACAAGGAGGAAAGCATTGAAGCCGGCCGCGAATATGTCGAAGCCTACGTGGAATATATCCATTATGTCGAAGGCATTCACAATGCTGCATCAGGAAAGGGCGGCCATCACCACGAGGCGTCTGAAGCGACCGAGCATGAGGATATTGAATCGTAACACGCAGGGCAAGAGATGCAGTTTGGGTGTACGAGGGAGGCTAAGATGGATAGGAAAAAACCGACGGATATTTTAGAAGAAGAGCATAAAATCATTCAAAAAGTCGTAGCCGCTATGGCGGTAGGCGTAGAGGTTTTGGAAACAGGCAAGGATGTGAAAGCGGATACAGTTCGTAATATTGTCGAGTTTATGCGAACCTTCGGCGACAAATGTCATCATGGCAAAGAGGAAGTTTATTTGTTTCCTCTCTTGGGTCACAGAGGCGTTCCCATGCACGGTTGTCCCCTTGCCGTGCTCATCCATGAGCATGAGATGGGGCGCGTCCTTGTCAAGGAACTGGCATCGGCAGGGGAGGCTTATGGGAAAAAGGCTACTTCGGCGAAAGCGGCACTGATTCAAAGTCTGAAAGGTTTGATCAAACTTTATCCCGATCATATTTGGAAAGAGAATTACTTGCTCTTTCCTATGACCAATAAGGTGCTGAGCGAGGAAGATCAAAAAGATTTATATGAAAAATTCGAAGAGGTAGAAAGGTCCATCGGGGAAGATACTCATGAGCGGTTTGAAAAAATGGCGGAAAAACTAAGTCTGGAAATGCAGCCGATTTGAATAATTCCGCAAATCTATTTTTGAATGTTGCTTTGGGAAAAAACAAAAGGTACCCTTTCCGGAAGTACGGGGTTTAGCGTGAACCCGGCACTTTTAGAAGTGGTACCACTTTGACCGGTACGGAGTCCGCAAGTGTCACCAGAAAGCGGTGGTCAAACTCTATCCCCTCGAATATAATGACATTTCATTCGGCCGGGGCGGGAGAGGTTGCGATCATCTCATTTATCTTCCCCAGCCATTGCCAAGTGAAGTGCCGATATTCGTAAGAACAATGATCCGGGACCTAAAAGAACGCAAACCGTTCCGACAAAGAGCGAAGCAGCATTCATAGGAGAATTTATGATCAAACGAATAAGCTATTGTGTTGCGGTTTTGAGCATGCTTCTCGGATCGCTTTGTTTTGCGGAAGATGCCCCGCAAATGAGTCCCGAACAGTTTTATCTCAATCAGGAGTCGTCGGCCAAGTTCGCTTCGCTTCGCCGGGCTGCCAAAAGTTCCTTTCAGGGGATTTTGCTTTATCCGGATGATATCCGCAATTCGGTGCTCGAGATCTCGCAATATCCGGACCTGATTGTTTTGCTCAAGAACAAAAAGTATCTGAATGAGCCGGAATTCGAAAAGTTGGTGCAGGAAAAACCCGCGGAAGTCAAAGATGCGATCGATAAGCTCAAGGCCTATCCTGAAATCATCGACATTTTGAGCGAGAATATGGTGATCACCGCCCTGATGGGGGAAATGGTCAAAGAGAAGAAAGATACCACCCTTCAAGTGGTCAAACGATTGAGTGATTCGGTTCAACAGGGACATACCAAAGCGGTCGATGCCTGGACCAAGCAGATGCAGCAAAATCCTCAAGCGGTCAAAGACCTGCAGGCTGCGGCCGAGGCCTATGCCAAACAAAACAATTTGCCGTCGCCCAATCAGCCGGTGACCGCCGCACAGGCAACTGCGAATCCCAATCCCTATGGCTATTATGTGAATGATCAAAAAACGGTCGTCATTCAAGATATGCCGTCGAACGCGATGATGCAATATGCCCTGTTGAATAAGACGATGTATATGATGCTTTTTGCCACGGCGGTGAACAATCATTCGATGTTCTACGACGATTATTATTGGCGCTATCACGATGATGAATGGGAAGATAACTGGAATGAGTATCAGGATTCCCTGAACGGCATTTCAAGCGAATTGGGGGCCCTGAATACGAACATCGATGAAATCCAGGAAAACCGGAAAGAAGCTAAAGAAAACCGGCAAGATAAAAAAGATGAGTGGCAGGATCGCAAAGATCAGGCGAAGGACAAAATTCAGGACCGTCGTGATTCTGCGGATGCCAAACCGACCGGGGACCGTCTTCCGCAGAAGGGGGAGTTCGATCATCTGCCGGTCCAACGCGGTCTTCCCATGCCTCAGCAGATTTCGGCACCTGGTGTGTTGGGGCAACGTGCCAATGTCAGTTTTCAGCCGTTTTCCCGGCAACAGCAAATCAACCGGGCCTCGCAGTTTCACGCGGGCTCCTGGCGGCAGGATGCGGGTTCGCGCAATCTGGAGTCGCGCGGAGGGGCCGCACCCTCGCGGGATTTTAGCGGGGCCGCACGCTCGGGCGGCGGTCACCGGCGGTAACCTATACTAATAAGGTATTCCTGCGGGAATTCAGGCGCTTGATCGGACTCCCGCGCCGTTATCAAGGGTGCCCTGTTTAGCGGGTAAAAACTTGCAACGCTTTTCCATTTGAAACCGGCACTTTGGGAAATGGTCCTGTTCATACTTGTCATGGCATTCCCGGGCAGCCGTTTTTGCTGCACCCATGATCGATCAAACCAGCAATCAGGAGAAACACTGAGCGATGTTGTTTAAAAAAACGTTGAAGAGATTTTTCCCGTTTTTATTCAGTTCCGGCACGTATCAGGCGTTTGGCGTGGAGGATGCGCCTAACAAATATCCCGTGGACCGGGCGCGGTACCTGAATATGGCTGCTTACCTGCATGAAGAGTACCAGCGGCGCGGAAAACCGATCCGGGTTTTGGACATCGGCTGCAGTGAAGGGATGATGCTTTTGTATTGCAATAAAAATAACACACCGGTGCAATTTTACGGCATTGATATTCTCGAGGAAAGGAAACAAAAGGCCCTGGCGCGGGGGTATCAGGATGTTTTTATCAAGGACATCCGCAATTGTGATTTTTCGAAATGCACGGAACCCTTTGACGCGGTGATCTGCAGCCACATCCTCGAACATTTGGAGGACCCCGGTGAGTTTTTGGAAAGATTGAAGGCGGCGATGCTTCCGGAGGCCCTCCTGATTGTCGGTGTGCCGATAGGGTTATTACCCGGCATTTTGTGGCGACGCTATATCTCTCCGATCTATAAGGCCCGTCATCGAAAAGAAGCTTCCTTGAAGCGTTTTGGCCACGTCAGTTTCTTTACCCTCCCGGCGCTCAGAAGGTTGCTGCAGCAGCGTGGCTTTTATCCGGAGATCATCTGCGGCGATTATTTCATACGCGCCCGGGGATTTTTCCTTGAAAATTACAAATGGTGGTTTGATTTCAATCAATGGTACGGGCGGCTATTCCCGGGCATCTTGGGCACCGTGACCTTAAAGGCGAGACTGCATTCTTAACTTGAAACCCGCAAGTCATAGGTCACAAGTCCCAAGACCCAAGCTTGCATCTTGGGTGTATTGTTCAAGAGTCGAGTTGACAAATGAGGTTGTTATTTGTCATCCCGAGGGAGTCCCGCGTTAGCGGGACGAGTCGAGGGATCTGGATTGTAGCATTGAGATTCCTCGACTCCGGCACACAAC
>JAQTOZ010000027.1 GCA_028713205.1 Candidatus Omnitrophota bacterium | reverse complement strand
TTTCCTACTTCGAGACCCGTCACAAACCTTTCAAGCAGCCGTTGGCGCCGGAATCCTGAGCAAATCCCGGGCGGGATCAGACCACAAGCGGAGACGGCGGCATTTTGCATGCCCCGCCTCTTTAGACAGCGGGAATTTCCGGAGTTTCCTGGGTTTTTTTGATCGCGAGAAAGAGGTAAAAAATCGTGAGCAAAAATCCGGTCAGGAACCCCAGCGGGATCTTCCCAAAAACCGGAATCAACATCCGCAACCATTGATAGACCGTGGCGGCCGTCATGGCATAAAGGCTCACGTGATACACCTCGCCGAAAGTCAGTTTCGGATTCCTGGACATATTGAAAATCAGTCCGAACCAGGAATAAATCAGCGCCCAAAAAAGAGTGAGGACGGCAGCAGCGATAAAACAAATGACCGCCAAAAGGATAACGACCCAGGGTTTCAAATTATTGTAAAAACGTTTGACCGATTCCGGCGTCAGATAGGACGGCTGCGTGTTGCCGTCCCGTCCCCGCCCCTCCGCCATCGCCTGGGCCAAATCATACACCCGCAATTCGCCGCTGCGCTGGCGCACGAAGAGTTTGGTTTGGGTCACATAAACGTAAACATCCTTGATATCGCTGATGTTCACGTCCTTTTTATCCATATCAAAAATCGCGATCGGCCCCAGGGTCGGGTGGGTCAACACCAAAGGACTCGGCCTGTCAATGGCAAGACCGTCGGGACTCATCGTGATCGTCGGCATCTCGGCTTGAAGCCAGTCGACGAACGGATTGGCCAACGGGAGAACCTGCAGAACAAACATCAGGGTAATGATCACGGCCGTGATCAGCGAAAGATAAACCACATAAAGGAACCCCTTGCCCAGATGTTCGCGGATGACTTGCCGGTAGAATGCGATGCTGAAAAGCGAATAGACAGGTGCGGTCAGAATATTCATGTTACCCCCGAATGATTCGAAGAATTTCATAGGTGACCTTGCCGGCCGGGATTTGAATTTCGGCTTTCTCCCCCGGGCCTTTGCCCAGAAGGCCTTTACCGATCGGCGAGGTGATGGAAATTTTTCCTTGGGCGAAATCGGCTTCGTCCTGGGTCACTAACGTCAGTTGAAGCAAATCACCGGTATTGAGATTTTTAACTTCCACTTTGACACCGAGAAAGGCCTTGTCCTGCGGAATTTCCCCGGGATCGACGATGCGAGCGTTCGAAAGCTTCAGCTCAAGCTGGGCAATGCGCGTTTCCAGATGTTGTTTTGCTTCTTTCGCCGCATCGTATTCGGCGTTCTCGCTCAAATCCCCGTGAGCACGCGCCGTCTCAAGCTGCTTGGCAACTTCCTTCCGTTTGGTCGTCTTCAGGAATTTCAATTCCTCCATCAATTTCTCATAACCATCGCGGGTCAAAATCACTTTTTCCATAGCGACTCCTTAAAAAAGCAGTTATCAATCTTCCCACATTTACGGTCATATGCCAAATGATCTTTAGCAAGGCTTCAGCGCCCGCGTGCGGGAGACTCCAAATAAGCGCTGTCGACAAGGCACGGTTCATAGCCCGCCGAGGTAATCAATCGTTCCAGCTCCCGCGGATCCAAACCGGTCGGCGCTCCGGAACCGGCCTCGTGCATGATTTTCTCGCCCAAATTCGTCCCGCCCAAATCATCGACGCCGAACGATAACGCGACCTGGGCCAGCTTCAGTCCCGTCGCACTCCAGTGAGCTTTCAGATGCGGGATGTTATCCAGAAGGAGCCGGGAAACCGCATAAACTTTGAGGTCCAGGATGCCGCCCGGCAGCCCGAGTTTCATCCCCTGCGCGTTCTCCGGATTGAATGAAAGCGGAACGAAGGAAGAAAAACCGCGGGTTTCGTCCTGCAGGGCCCTCAAACGGATTACGTGATCGACACGGTCTTCGTCATTCTCGATATGCCCGTAAAGCATGGTGGCGTTGGTGTGCAATCCGAGTTCGTGTGCCGTGCGGTGTATCGCCAGATACTCTTCGGCCGGAATCTTGTCCGCGCAAATTTGCTCCCGGACCCGCGGCGCAAAAATTTCGCCGCCCCCGCCCGGCAAACCGTCCAACCCTTCCCGCTTCAGCGCCGCCAGGACCTCGCGGCAGGACCGTCCCGAGCGTTTTGCCAAATCATCAATTTCCGGCGCCGAAAGCGCTTTGAGGTAAACCGTCCCGTACGCCTTCCGCAGCAGCCGGATCATCTTCACATAATAATCAAGGTCGAGCCCCGGATGATGGCCGCCGCTGATATGAATCTCATTGACCGGCCATTTGGCAAAGGCCTCCCGGGCCTTCTGCAGAATTTCTTCCGGCGTCAGCGCATAGCCGCCGGCCTCTCCCGGTTTTTTGGAAAACGCGCAGAAGAGGCAATGCCCGTTGCAAATGTTGGTGTGATTGATGTGGAGATTGACGGAATAAAAAACGCGGTTGCCGTGCAAACGACGGCGCACTTTTTGGGCCAATGCACCGAGCGCCGCCAGGTCCTCTGACCGGTAAAGCCGTAGGCCGTCGTCGAAAGCCAGCCGTTCACCGGTTTCGACTTTGTCGCGGATATCGGACAAGGCCCCAAATTCGAGGACATCGCTCATGGGATATCGAATTTCCCCGCCGCGCCGGAAAGTTCCCGCCTCTTTTCAATTTCCTTAAAAAGTTCATCGACCAGATCCTTCTCGTCCACCACGCGAAGTTGCTTCCCGTCGATGTAAATCATCCCCTTGTCTTTCCCGCCGGTGATCCCAAAATCTGACCGGTGCGCTTCTCCGGGACCGTTCACGGAGCAACCCATCACCGAAATCGTCAGCGGCCCTTTGAGTTTCATCGCGCGGTCTTCCACTTCGCGGGCGAGCTTGACGACATCGATCTCGGCGCGGCCGCAGGTCGGGCATGAAATCACGCGCACGCATTCCTTCAGTTCCAGCGCCTCCAGAATCATTTTGGCGACTTTGACTTCTTCCACCGGATCGGCAGTCAGCGAAACACGCAGGGTGTCACCGATACCCTCCTGCAAGAGCGTCCCGAGACCCACCGCGCTGTAAACACTGCCGCGCAGAAGCGTGCCGGCCTCCGTCACACCCAGATGCAAGGGATAATCAAAGGTCTGGCTGGCCAAACGGTAGGCCTGAATCATCGCAGGCACGTCCGAAGACTTGAGCGAAATCACGGTATCGGAAAATCCCATGTCCTCCAAAATCCGGATCTGCCGTTTGGCGCTTTCGACCATCGCCTCCGGTGTCGGACCGTATTTCTCCATCAGGTCTTTTTCGAGCGATCCTGAGTTGATCCCGATGCGGATGGGGATTTTGCGTTCCTTGGCTTTAAGCACGACTTCTTCGATGCGGTCCCGGGAACCGATATTGCCGGGATTGATGCGTAATTTGTCCACGCCTTCTTCCAAGGCGATCAGGGCGAAGCGGTGACTGAAATGGATGTCCGCGACAAGGGGCACTTGGATACGCGCTTTGATTTTTCCAAGCGCGCGCGCATCTTCCTCAACGGCGCAGGCCACGCGGACTATCTCGCAACCGGCCCCGGTGAGTTGATCGATTTGGGCCACCGTCGCCGCCACATCGCGCGTGAACGTATTCGTCATGGATTGGATACGGACGGGGGCATTTCCTCCGAGGGTGAGTTGGCCGACCCGGACTTGACGGGTTTCCCGGCGCCGGATCATGACAACGCGAGCATCCTTTCGATACAGACGCGGGCTTTCTTGGCCAGATCGGGAGCCACTTTCACTTCCGGCTGAAGGTTCTCCAACGCCAGCGCCAATTTTTCGAGGGTGTGCATTTTCATATAGCTGCAAATGGAGTGCTCGCTGGCCATGATGAACGTTTTATCGGGATTGTCTTTGCGCAAGCGGTAGAGAATGCCGACTTCCGTGGCAACGATAAACTCTTTCTTCGGTGATTCGCGCACGTATTTGACCATGCCTTCCGTCGAGGTGATTTTGTCGGCCAAATGCATGGATTTGGTCAGGCAACCGCATTCCGGATGCATGATAAATTCCGCCTGGGGATGCTCGGCCTTAAGCCTTTCAATTTCGCTCGTCTGGATCATGACATGCGTCGGGCAATAACCGCGCCAAAGGCTCATATCGTCACGCCCGGAGTTTGCCTTGGCGTAAGTCCCCAGAAAAAAATCGGGAACAAATAAAATTTCTTTGTTTTTAGGAATGACTTTCACAATCCGCACGGCGTTGGAAGATGTGCAGCAATAATCGCATTCTGCTTTCACCGCCGCCGAGGTGTTGATGTAACAGACCACGACCCCTTGCGGATGCTGTTGCTTCCATTGACGGATTTCCTCGGGGCGGACCATGTCCGCGAGCGAGCATCCCGCGTCGATGTCGGGCACGATCACCTTTTTATCCGGGCAAAGGATGCTTGCCGTTTCCGCCATAAAGTGCACGCCGCAGAACAGGATCACTTCGGCATCCGTCTTGGCCGCCTCCTGGCACAGGCGCAGCGAGTCACCGGTAAAATCCGCAAGCTGCTGGATCTCGTCGTTCTGATAATTATGCGCGAGGATGACAGCGTGTCTTTTTTTTCGAAGGACTGAAATTTCTTCTTCCAGGGAACCGTAAATTTTTTCCGACATAGTTTCGCGACAACCTTTCTTTTTTGTGTTCGGGATTCCGTCAACGGCCTCAGGCCGTCACGCGCCGTTTCCGGGCCAAACCGGCATTCTTCCCCGTCCCGCGCTTGCACGGAGTTTTCGCGGCACCCGCGGCCGTGTCTTTCAACTGATGCGTCAGGTGCATCGGACAATATTTTTCACCGCACATGGAACAATACTCGGCCTTTTTGTAATCTTCCCCCGAAAGCGTTTCATCATGCAGCTTCTGGGCGTACACCGGATCCATCGAAAGCTCAAACTGTTTTTTCCAATCAAATGCGTATCGTGCACGGGACATGGCGTCGTCACGGTCACGCGCTCCGGGACGGTGCCTGGCAACATCGGCCGCGTGTGCCGCGATCTTATAAGCGATCACGCCTTGTTTGACGTCTTCCAGCGTCGGCAGTCCCAAATGCTCGCGCGGAGTCACATAACAAAGCATCGCCGCACCGGCCTGTCCGGCCATGGCGGCACCGATCGCGGAGGTAATGTGATCGTAGCCCGGGGCGCAATCGATCACCAGCGGCCCCAAAACATAAAAGGGGGCCTCGTGGCAAAGTTTGATTTCTTTTTCGACGTTCATCGGGATTTGATCCATGGGAACGTGCCCGGGCCCTTCGATCATGACCTGCACGTCATGCTCCCAGGCTTTCAGCGTCAGCTTGCCGAGTGCCTCAAGCTCCGCGAATTGCGCGCGATCGCTGGCATCGGCGAGGCAACCAGGACGGAACCCGTCACCCAGGCTGAGGGTCACATCGTAAGTCTTGCAAATTTCAAGAAGCCGGTCAAAATGCGTGTACAAAAAATTTTGCTTTTCATGTTTAAAACACCATTCGGCCATGATGGCGCCGCCGCGGCTCACAATGCCGGTCAGACGTTTAAAAACAAGCGGAATAAATTCACGGAGCACTCCGGCATGGATCGTCATGAAATCCACGCCTTGCTTGGCCTGGCATTCGATCACTTCCAGCACAAGCTCGGGCGTCAACGCCGCCGCTTCGCCGCCCACTTGTTCCAATGCCTGGTAAATGGGGACCGTCCCCACGGGCACGCGGCTCAGTTCGAGGACCGCCCGGCGTGTCTCGTTGAGCTGCCGGCTGGTTGATAAATCCATAACCGTGTCTGCGCCGTATTGGATGGCCATTTTGACTTTTTCAAGCTCTTGTTCGATCCCGGAGGCCACCGCGGAATTTCCGATGTTCGCGTTGATCTTGCACAAGGCATTTATCCCGATCGCAACCGGCTCGAGATTGCCGTGGCAGATGTTGGCCGGAATGACCATTCTCCCGCGCGCGATTTCAGAGCGGACAAATTCGGGATCCAGCTTTTCCCGTTGCGCCACAAAGGCGATCTCCCCGGTAATCTTACCGTTCCGGGCATAATGCATTTGCGTCCGGTTCGGGTCCCGCCGTCTCTCTCGAATCCATGCATCTCTCAAACTCACAGGCATCTCTCTTTCTATTCCATCAATGAATCCACAACATCTTGGTCTTTGTCCGTATCCTGATCGCTTCGGACCTCCCCCATAAAACTGAAGACGGGCTGAAGCCCCTTTCTTGTCCGGTCCCACCACGCGTCCAGCCCCTCATCGAAATATTTCAGACGGCCCTTTTTCCGCTCCGAGAGATTGGTCAAAATCACATGCGGCCAAAAACCGACCTTGGACCCGATTTCGCGCGCCAAGGCCTCACATTCATCCCGCTCCCCGGAACGGACCACCGCATAAATCGAATAAGGGAAATCCGGGTAGGTGGCACGCTGGCAACATCCGCAAACTTCCGGATTCGAGGCAATGCCTTTTCCCACTTCCTGGCGCCGCTCCTGCGGGACCTGCCAGGCAATCGTCGCGCCCGAAACCGCGCGCGCGCGACGGAACGGAACAACCGCGGCCATTCGTCTCAAATAACCTCGTTGGACCAGCCCGCGCAACAACTGAAGAAATGCGACTTCGCCAAGCTTCAGCCCCTCCGCCAATTTTTGAAAGGGTTCGTCGACGAGCGGCAAATCCTCTTGGAGAACCCGGATACATTCAATATCCGTCGGCGTCAAATCGGGCAGGATGACGCGGGAAGGGACACGGTCATCCGTCTCATGTTCTCTTTCGTTTTCCCATACCTCGTCCGCCGCACAAGCCGTTGCCCCGGATTTAAAGCATCTTATCGCGGGAAGCAGCAAAGTCCGGTGGGAACCCGAAAGCCTATGCAGCCGGTGCATATGATCTTCCGCCAAAGTCATCGGCGGCACGTAAAGCGAAAACCATACATTGAATTCATGCGGTCGTCTGCAAACAAAACCGACGCCCGGATGATCAAAAATAATATTTTCGCCGTATTCGACAATCTCCGCCGGCAGGCTCATCGCGCCCAATGCAAATTGATACCCCAAACGCCGCGTGTCAAAGATCCCGCTGATTTGCCGGATCACGCCATCTGCCTTCATCGTGCTGATCCGCAACAGAAGATCGGCCACATCCATCCCGATCTTTTTTGCAAGCGCATCATACGGCTGCAATTGAATCGGGATCCCCTGTTCCAGCAAACTCAATAGCCGGCGATCGATATCATCCATCGAAAAAAAACCTCACGTCATAAATTCTAAAATGTATAAAAACATTGCCCGGCGCCCCGAGAGGCCGCTGGAAGGAATCCTGATCAGTCGCTAGCCCCCAAACTGCCTAAAATCCTTCCGGATCTCTCCCATTCCTTACCAGGGGAAAATATTTTCCCAAGGCCCCACCTTCCTGTGACTCTTTCGATGAGATGCGGAATGACGATCGGTTTTTCGGAAAAAGGTATCATACATCACCTTACTTGATTTGTCCAGATCGCGGAACTCATCCTTATCTATTTGCGCCATAATGCGTTATAGAAACGAGAGGGCTTCCGACTCATCCCGCTCAGGGCAATCAATAATCCGTCCGTGAAAGAAAGATTGACAAAGCGCGATTAACTTTATTAACCTTTAAGTTCAGGATGCCGATCTTTTAAGACAAAGCTGTTTTCAGACAGGAGCCCTATGAGCACCACAACACCGCACAATTTGGATTCGATTTTTAAAACTTGTATTGAAAATCAGGCTTCGGACATTCACCTCAGTTTCAATTTACCGGTCTCCTTTCGTATTTTCGGGCGCCTGAGGCATTTTGGCGATACACCCCTCACGGATGAAGAAATCACCGAATTCGCCCGGCAGCTTACCAACAAGATCCAGTGGAAGGAGCTCGAAGAGAAATGGGATACCGAGTTTGCCCATTCCCTTCCAAGCGGCGAACGGTTCCGCATATCGGTGTTCAAGCAACGGGGCCATCATAGCATCGTCATGCGCCGGATTCCGAGCAGAATCATGACTTTGGAAGAGATCGGGTTCCCACCGATTATCAAATCACTTTTGAACAGAAATCACGGATTGATTCTCGTGACCGGACCGACCGGATCGGGGAAAACGACGTCTTTGGCCAGCATGATCGATTTCATCAATCAAAACGATGACCGCCATATCATCACCGTCGAAGATCCCATCGAGTATGTCCATGAGCACAAGCGCTCGATTATCAATCAGCGCGAAATGGATGTCGACACGAATTCCTTCTCAAAAGCCGTCATCGATGCCTTGCGTCAGGACCCCGACGTGATCCTGGTCGGAGAAATGAGGGACCTGGCCACCATCGAAGCGGTGTTGACCGCGACGGAAACCGGGCATTTGGTTTTCGCCACGTTGCATACGTTCGGCGCCGTTCGTACGATTGACCGTATCATCGACGTCTTCCCGGCACACCAGCAAAACCAGATCCGCCTGCAACTCTCGCTGAACCTTGCGGCGGTCATTTCGCAGCAATTGATCCCGCGCAAAGACAAAGAAGGCCGCATTGCGGCGCTGGAAATCATGGTCATCAATTCCGCCATTCAAAACCTCATCCGCAAAGGGCAGACTTACAATATCCCCAACGAGATTCAAATGGGCGCGCAACACGGAATGGTTTCGCTGCAAAACCAGCTTGCCGAATATGTCCGCAAAGGTATCATTTCAAAGGACGATGCCTTGTTCTACGCCATCGATGTGGAAGACATTGCGCGCCGGTTAGGGCCTTCATCCTAAGTCTCCGCACGAGACGTTTCTGGTTTTATCCCGCGTCAAGGCAGAATACCCCCTTGGGGCAAAATCATGGTTGCTTTGGAAACTATCTTCTAGGAGGGATAGGTAACGGCGCGTTCCTGAACCCGGCGGTCAATGGCTTTAAAATACTTCTGATTGAACCAATTGGCACCGGTGCCATAAAGCTGGACTTTGGTACGGAAAGGTTCGATGCGTTTGACAATCACGGTCACGCTTCGCGTCGGGCGAATGTAACCCATATCCGAAATGGTGATTTTCCCGTTCAAATAATCCGCTTCGGTCAATCGCCAGGGGGTCATATCATCCAATGCCGCCGTTGCGAGCATGAAAGTCTGATCATAGGACATCGTATAAATTTCAGCATGCCGCAGATGAAAACAACCGGTCCCGAGTATTAATCCGGCAATGATCAAGCCTAATCTCAGAAAGTTCTTCATCGCTTAAACCTCATCCTCTGCGAATCCATTTGCGGATCTGCGCATGTTCTTCGGAGTTTTTTTCTTCCATCGTTTGCTGCTGCTTGGCAATATCCGTAATGCCTTGTTGCACCACATCCAATTGCTTCTCAATGTTTTTAAGCCGGAAGCTGATCTTGGTGAGTGTTTCTTTAAGGCTGACTTCCGTTTCCGCACGCACCTCACCGCCATAAATCAAAAGGCCGGACAGCAAAAAGGACGCGATAAAAACAGGCCTTCTCATAAGAAGAAGAATCCTTTTTTACCCTGTTTGCGTCTTTCTTCCTGCTTCTTGAGTTTTTCCTCCGCCTTACGGCGTTTGTCCTCTTCTTTTTTCTTGCGCTGGTCTTCAGCACGGAGCTTTTTTTCTTCCTCCCGTCTCCGTTTGTCCTCTTCTTTGCGCACGTTTTCTTCGCTGCGCTTGCGGAAGAAGTCCTCTTCGCTGAATTTTGTAAACGCCTGATATTCCGCCTGGGAATTGCGCCACTTCTTGAGCGCCTCCTTATTAAAAACATCATCGGCAATGGTCACGGTCACAAAAATAATCGTCTCCGTTTTTTCTTTTGACGGAGAAATATTTCTGAACAACGCACCAACGATAGGAATTCCCGCCAAATACGGTACCTGTTTACGGTTGTCGGCCTCCGTTTCGTTGATAAACCCGCCAATCACAAGGGTATCACCGCTATTGATAACCACTTGGGTTTCGGCTACCGTGGTATCAAATTCAGGGGATAGCACATTCGAACCGGTCACCACAGGGACAAACCCAATGAATCGGGTCAATTCGGGCTTCACCGTCAAGGTGATGTCTTGATTTTCCGAAATATGCGGTGTCACCTGCAGTTGAATGCCGTCATTGCGCGGTTCATAACCGGTAATTTCAAACGACCCCGTGCTTTCATTGCGTTCAAATGTCGGGAGCCCGATTTCCCGACCGGCCTGAACCCTTGCGGCTTGATGATTCAAAACGACAATCCGGGGATTGGAAATAATCTTGGTGTTCGCGCGGTTCTGAAGCATGCTCATCACCATCGAGAACTGTGAAAAATCAATCGTCCCGAAAGTAAAATCTGTCTCCTTGACAAAAGGGAATCCAAAGGCATTCGGAAATTTTGTTGTCTCCTCCGCAGCAACCCCTCCGCCGGAGGTCGTCGTTGTTGTCGTTTCCGCCTCCGTTTGCCCCTCCGGGAGGATCTGAATATCGTTTGCATTCCAATGGCTCTCCGGGTTGCGTTCCGCCCCGTTGTTCGCAAAGGGAAGAGTCGTCGGTCGCTTTGCACCTGCGACTCTCACTACTGCATTCCAATCGATGCCCAAAGTTTCATTTTTAGTCAAGGCGGTCCGAACGATTTTGGTATCGATCTGCACCTGCAACATGCGACGGTCAATCTGCGTCAGCAATTGCTGGGCATCGCGCAATTGCGCGGGCGTTCCTGTAATCAAAAGCTGATTGCCGCTTAGCAAGGGTTCGACCTTCCCATCGGGCATCATGCTCTTTAAGACCGTCGCCGTTTGGGCGATATTGGCATACTCCAAAGTCACAAGCTGCGATTGAAGCCCGCCTTCTCTTCTGGACTCGAGGTCTTCCGTCGTCAGGACATGATAGATATTCCCTTCTTTAGTATAGGTATACCCGTAAGTCTTCACAATCGTATCAAAGGCGTCTTCCCAATACACATCCTTGAGCTGTATGGTGACTTCCCCCGCGACATCGGGCCCTGCGACAATATTGACGTTCCCTTTAAGCGCCAGAATGCGAAGAACGGACTGAATATCCGCCTTGTTGAAATCGACCGTAATGAGTTCGGCGGCTACGGCCTTGGCAGCTTCCTTGCCGACCTCCGCGGTTTTGGCAGCATTCGTATGGAGGATCTGGGGTTCAACACCGTTTTGAGCAAATACCAAACTCGCCGTGCAAAGAAAAATCAACGGCGTATAAAGGAGCTTCCGCTTCGTTCTCATGAATGGGATACCTTGTAATCTAAATCCGTTTAAACACGTTTGACGATTTTAAACACTTTTCCCCGGACATCCTGAAACAAAACATTGCTTTCATGAATGGAAACAAGTTTCTTCCCCTTCCAGACCTCGCCCACCCGCAGGATTTGTCCGTCAATCAAACAGATAGGACTTTTGTCGTCCAGTAAAATGCCTTCCAAAGCATGGCCATTCCACAAAACCGGATCCCCCGGCCAAGCCGCATCTTTCGTCACAACTTTTCGTTGTGCCCTGGCCGGTGTCGGGATCTGTGCCTTTTCAACGGCCGAAGGTATTTCCTCTTGTCTTTTGGCCACTTCGGTTTTGGCCGGTACTGCCTTCGACGACACCATCCAGGAACTGACAAACCAATGGCTCGCCAGCCATAGAACCAAGATCATCCCTGCCGTAATCAATAAACTGACGACAAGCCAGGCCCTTTGCTTGGGCAATTCAACTCCCGCCGGTAACGGGTCCCCAATGGTCTTTTCGAAAATGACCGGAAATTCCGTCACCGGTTTATCAAAGATCACCGGGCGGTCGTAGATGGACGGTGGACTGATGGAATCAAACATAATGGCGTCCCAATTGGTTGCAATCTGGTAAGTGCCGTCCTGCTTTTTGGGAATACCGGTTTCCGTCAAACCCGCTTTGGCTGTCTCCCCGGCAGATTTTCCCTTTTTCGCTTCGTGTTTCGCCTTGATTAAAACATCCATGATAAGGCTCATGGCATTTTCTCCGTTCCCATCGATAAACTATCTACCTGCTGATTAGGCGCAAATGAATGCTAATTCTTCGAAAGCGCACGTTGCCACGTCACTGGTAATTTCCTTCGTCTGCTGAGAATAGGCCGCCATCAGGACCCGATCGCAAACGGTATTGACCAACCGCGGGATCCCGCGCGTCACTTCGTGGATCTTGGCAACGACCTGAGGGGCAAACCATATCTGTTCAGGGCTGCTCCCCGCTTGTGTCAGGCGATGATGAATATAACTTTGCGTCTCCTCGAGATCGAGTCCCTGCAAATGGGCATAAACTCCGATGCGCTGTCTCAGTTGACGAAGCGATGTTTTTTTGAGCAGATCCCTTAGTTCCGGCTGTCCCAGCAAAACGATTTGCAACAATTTTTGTTTCGAAGTCTCCAAATTGGAAAGAAGACGGATTTCTTCAAGCAGTCTCACATTGAGACCCTGGGCCTCATCGATGATCAGGCAGGCATTCTGCTCATGCCCCAAACCGTCGATCAAAAACTTGTTCAAAGCCTCAAAATAATCCCGTTTGGTCCTGCCGCGGCATTCGATTCCGAAATCATGGATCACGGACCCCAACAAATGCGTCCCGGAAATTTTCGGGTTTAAAATGACCGCCGTTTTGATTTCGGGTGACAGTTGATGTAAAAATTGGCGGCACAACGTCGTCTTTCCCGATCCCACTTCACCCGTGACCACGATAAATCCCCGCCGTTGTTTGACGCCGAAGGAGATGCTCAAAAGAGCCTCACAATGGCGACGGCTCGTAAAAAAGAAATGAGGGTCCGGTGTGTTGTTGAACGGTTGTTCGCTGAACCCAAAAAAAGCGTTGAAGAGCAGGAGAAAATTTTCCGTTTCGGAACCGTGACTCCCTGTTCCTGGCGCCGTTTGAGGGTAATCGCTAATGCCGCTTTCGACCACGATTGTTCTCGATTATCTCCTTGCGGAGGTTAAACATCAAAACAGTTACAAAGACACCGTCACGTTCAGTTGTTTTTCAGAACGACTTCTTCACCTTCATCCGTCTGTAAAACCACTTCATCACTTGTAATTTCTCTGACGGTATTATCGGCTATTCGATCACCCTTTTTAACGATTTTTTCGTTAATAATGGCAAAGGAGCTGTCTCCGGGGCCTGAAACGATCCCTTTTAACTCCAAAGGTGTGGGAGGTTCTTCGACGGGCGCTTGTTCCACTTCCTCTTTTTCCTCTTCTTTTTGAATCGAGAACGGGCTGGCACCCCATTCATCGGCCTCTGCACCCGCGGCATTATCCGGGGCCGCTGCGGAAACATCTTCAGCCGGTTGTGGCGTTGCCGTGTTGACCGACGCGGCCGGCGGCGTAGCGGGAGGCAAAGCAACGGGAGGAGGAGACGGCGGAACAACCGCCACGGGCGGTTTGGTCGTAATAACCGGCGCCGGCGGCTTTTTTCCTCCGGTTAAAGTTGAAAACAGGATGACGACAAACACGAGCAACAACACTCCCAGCATGATCATCTGAATTTTTTTCTTCTTTTGCTCTTCGGCCTCAATTTTTTTGGATTCAAGAATTTTGGCGTCCATCATGACCCTCCGAATGGTTTAAAACGCATCAAAGTTTTATGCTTGGATAACGGTTTCCTGAGGAACCTTCATCAAAATACCCAACGTCAAATCGATCGTCAGCTCAGGTTCTTTGCCTTCCTGACTTGCGATCATGTCCATATTCTGGACGATGACTTCGCGAATCAAGATTTTATAAGGACTATTTTCCAAATGCGAAATATAACGCCCCAACGAGCCGTAACGCCCTTGCGCACTGATACTGATAACGACCTGAATGATTTTCTGTCCATGATTCTTAAGCAATTCGGGATCTGCCTCAGCATACGCCAAATCACGCAACGGCTTGATGGAAAAAACCTGGAGGCCATCCACCTGGGCACGCGAAGCAATTTTATCCAAAACATTCGACAAAGTCCCCCGGGGTGGAAGCATCCCTTGATACTTTCTAAGCTGATTCTGGATGGACTGCAATTTTTCACCGGTTTTTTCGGTGCTAATTACCATGGTCTGGATACGTTCATTCTCTTTGGAAAGGTTTTCCACTTCACTGCGAAGAAGTTGAGTCCGCCCATATTGCGGCAGAAACAGAAGAAAGACGAACAAGAGCAACACGCCGCCACTGATCGCGAATTTAATCAAAACGTTCTTTTTCAAAGTCCCGAGGCCTTTCGTCATGAGGCGCCTCCGGAAATTTCATTTAACTTCGCCGTCAAACGGAAGGTCCCCTCATCCGGATTATCCCGGGACGAATCAAGACTTGGTACTGTAATCTGCTTCAAACAAACGCTCTCTCCCAAAGCTTTGGAAAACTCGGCAACCGTAACGGCCTGTTTTTTGGGCTCACCAAACACCCGGCCTTCCAACCCGGCATTTTGCTGTTCGCGATTGATGGAAAACTTCATCAGCAACAAATTTTGAGGGATCCTCTGGTTGATCGCTCGCATAATTTGCGAAGCCGGATAAATCTTCATCCCGGTTTCCTTAATGAATTTTTGCCACTTCACCATTTCAAGATAAGGCGCCTCAACCTTGCCGAGAAAGAAATAATGCGTTTGCAAAACCGATTTTATATTTTTCAAATAAAAGCACTGGACGTGCAAAAACAGATACCAGGTCAAAAACACAGATGCCACCATGATAAAAACCAAACGGATAATCGGTTCCAGGAGATTCGCATAGTTTGCCTTCTGCGATTCCTGGGGAGTTAATGTTGCCTGCCGGTCCGTTTTGAACGCAAAGGCCGTGGCGGTCGCATATTCGTGGAACTCTTTCTTGAAAAGATTTGCGTCCTGTTTTTTCTCGATCGAAATCGGCGCATTTTCGGGGAATTTCAGGAGATTGGTTTCGATCTCCAGCTTGCGGCTGAGATAGAGGACTATATTTTTGAGTCCCGCGCCCCCTCCCAAAACATAAAGCTTCGTGATTTTCCGCGGGTCGTAATGCTCGTAAAAATAATTAAATGAAAGTTTAATATCCTGAACCCATGCCGTGAGGACGCCTTGAATGGATTGAAAGAGTTTCTGATTTTGAGCTTCATCCAATTGGTTGAGGCCGTGCGTTTCCTGAGCATCGGCTTTCGGCGCCGCCGGATCAGCATTTGGAGACGGCGCACGACTCACGGGAATGTAACTTGCGCGTTTGAGTTTCTCCGCAGTTTCCAAATCCAGCATAGCCCCTAACGAATCTTCCGTACGGTACATGATCAAAATGGACCGGGTAATATCCTGACCGGCCAACGGAATTTGGCGTTCAAACACGAGCTTTTTATCCTGAAAAATGGAGATCACGGAAATTCCGCGGCCGATATTCAAAAAAGCGACGGTTTCATCCGGAGAGGAAAGGTTAAACAGGTCGACCAGCTTCTCCTGAGCATACCCTTGGATCGTTACAATAGGCACCATTTTAAACAAATCCGCGACAGGATCCAGAATGGCCGATATCGTTGATTTTTCAACGGCCACAAAATTAAACACATGCTTGTCGACGCCGTGTTCCTCTTTTTTCCCTTCGAGAGGTGTTACCCGATTGTATTCACGAAAATAAAAAGCGGCACTGTCGACCGGAAAGGTCAACTGGCTTCGCAAAGCCAAGCGGACAAGATTGGGCTGCTCGTTTTTCTCCGCACGCGGAATTTCAACCCGGCCGAGGACGACTGAAGGCCCTTGAATATTCACATTGATCGAGCGTATTTGGTGAATCGGTAAATTCTTGGACAACTCTCTCAAAAAAGACTGGACGTTACGTTTGCCTTTTTCCTGATGGGACTGAGTTAATTCGTACGATCCCCACTGAACGATTTTGCGTTTGTCACAATCAAATAAGACAAAACGTACGGCACTGGAACCTTGGTCAATGCCGAGGGAGAGGCTTTTCCGGCTTTTGACTTTATCCAGCCATGATTGCTTCGATAGTTGATCCATAAGTGTTCGTTTAGCTATGAGTTGAAAATGATGGAAAAGACAAAGGGCACCTTCACGCACCCAACATGTGCATTGTCAAATTACTACAGTATATTAATATCCAATATCCTTACTAATCATCGAAACAATCGCACCAAAACTTAAAATAAAAACGGGGAGGTTCAAATTCTCAACTTGAACCTCCCCGTCCGTCAATCTATCAATCTTAGGTATTGAAAGATCCGATTACCAATTCGCTGTGTTCGCTGTCCCATCCGAATAAGCGCCGCATCTGCCTGCATTCGCGCCCGATGCGACATACCAAAATCCATTGGTCGCATCCGTCGCAGTTCCAGCAGGTTCCGAACCTGACGCCACTGTACCAATTCCGCTTCTGCCCGACAACTTATTCACCGGCAAAGTGTTATTGGCAAAGTTCGCCGCGGTCAGAGAAGCTGGAAATGACGCTGTGCCTGTCGCCGCGTTATTCGCATATTCAACCGCCAACACAGAACGTATCGCACCCAACGAAGCTTGGCTAGCCGAAATCTTCGCATTGGAAGTCAAATCAATAAATTTCGGAACAGCAACCACCGCTAGAATACCTAAGATAACCATCACGATCACAATTTCAATGAGCGTAAAACCTTTATTCCTAATCTTCATATAAAATACCCCCTTTAGTTTCTTTTGTTACCCATGTTAAGTATAGCACACACGCCTACGCATTACCAAGCACTCTTAAACATCCGCAAACATTAACATACAAGTCTAACAACTAAAACTTGTTAAGTCTTTCCCATCGGCAGATGTGCCATAATGACTCACGTGCAGCAGTCTAAAGACATTTCACCACATCCTGCAAAATCAACGTATTGTGAAAAACGGCAAGTGTCTTTCATATCTTGAGAATTATTAAACAAATTGCGCCTTCTAAAAACCGGGCGCTGTTTTTTCTACCCCGCCGCTTTTTGGATAACCGCAAACATATTCCACATCGGAAGAAAAATGCCGAGGGCCATCATAATGACAAAGCCCGCTAAAACGAAAATGAAAAACGGTTCGATCATCGACTCCATATTTTTTGTCATGATTTCGATTTCCGCATCGTAAAACTCGGCAATCTGCATCAAAAGCTCATCCATCTTTCCTGATTCCTCACCGACTTTCACAATTTGGACCAGAAGGATCGGATACATCCCTTCATGACGCATTTGATTCGAAAGTGAATCGCCCTCCGTAACCGCCTTTTTCATATTGACGATGGAATCGGAAACAATGGAATTCTCCACGATATCCGCAATGAGCTCCAATCCCTGCAATATATTCACACCGCTTTTCAGCATCATCCCGAGCATACGCGCAAACCGGGAGAAAATCGTGTCCTTAAAAAAAGTCCCAAAAATCGGCATCTTCAGCAGCAAACTGTCCCAGAAACGCCGCCCGTCGTGCGAGTGGTAGTGAAACGCGATGCCGATCGCTGCCATCAACGCCGCCCCCAAAACAACATACCAGTAATTCGTTGCAAACTCACTGGTCGACATAAGAATTCTTGTCGGAAGCGGCAATTCGGCCCCCATGGATTCGAACAATGAGCGAAATCGGGGGATGATAAAAAGGGTCGCAACCGCAAAGGCAATAAGCATCGTCACCATGGCAAAAATAGGATAACGCATGGCCGCCTTGATTTTCATCGTCGTCTGATAATCTTTTTCCAAAATGTCTGCCAAACGAAGCAAGACCGTATCCAACTCACCGATGGCTTCACCGGAACGCACGGTCGCGATAAATAACTTGTTAAAAACCCTGGGATGGACCGACACCGCTTGAGAGAAACTGCTGCCTTTTTCCACATCGCGGTAAAGGTCCCCGAGTACCCGCCGCAGCACCGGGTCTTTACTGCCTTCCTGGAGCGTCGCCAGCCCCGGCAACAACGGAACGCCGGCCTTTAGCAAGGTGGCCATTTGACGGACAAAAAAGTTGAATTGAACCGGATTCGGAGTCTCAAAATAATCCTGGAGGGCCTTGAGGGAAAATTCCTGCTTCATCGTTGTCAAAGACAAAACCTCATACCCTTGATCCACTAAAAATTTTTGAGCCTGAACTTCGGTCGGGGCTTCTAAAACCCCCTCAAACGACTGCGCGTTCTTATCATGAACCCTGTAAGAATATTTACCCATGGTTTAATTTTTCCCCGTCACTTTAAGGACTTCTTCCAAAGTTGTAAGGCCTAACCTCGCTTTGGAGAGACCCGATTCCCGCAAAGCTTTCATCCCCTGTTTTTTAGCAAGAGCGAACAAATCCGCTTGGCTCGCCCGTTTGACGATCAATTCCCGCATTTCTTCGGTCATCACCATGATTTCATGAATCGTGGTCCGCCCCGCATATTTCATCTGTTTGCAACGGTCACAACCCTTGCCGGCGTAAAAAACAGTATCGACATCCTCAATCTCCAACTCTTTTAAGAGGGCCGGAGGGACTGTCACTGGTTCTTTGCAATTTTCACAGATTCTCCTGACAAGACGTTGGGCCAAAACCCCGATGACAGAACTGGCAATCAAAAAAGGCTGAATCCCCATATCCGCCAAACGCGTCACGGCACCGCAAGCATCGTTCGTGTGAAGCGTGGAAAGGACCAAATGTCCCGTAAGCGCCGCTTGGGAAGCAATTTCCGCTGTCTCCGGATCACGGATTTCTCCTACCATAATCACGTCGGGATCCTGACGGAGAATCGCGCGCAACCCGCTGGCAAACGTCAATCCGACTTTCGGATTCACCTGCGTTTGACGGATTAAATCCAGGTTGTATTCGATCGGGTCCTCCACCGTTACGATATTCATTTCAACGTCATTGATCGCACCGATCCCGGCGTAAAGCGTCGTCGATTTTCCGCTCCCCGTAGGGCCTGTCACCAAAATAATGCCGTAGGGATAATGAATCAATTTGTTGAATTTTTCAAGCACCACCGCCTCCATGCCGAGCGAACCGAGGTCTTTCATGACCGAGGTTTTATCCAGCAAACGCATGACAATGTTTTCGCCGTAAAGCGTCGGCAACGACGAGACACGGATATCGATTTGTTTACTTTCCAAACGAAATTTGATGCGACCGTCCTGCGGTTTGCGCTTTTCCGCAATATCCATCCCGGCCGTGATCTTGATGCGCGCGAGAATCGCACTTTCCAACTGTTTTTGGAAAACATAATTCTCCTGCATGATCCCGTCCTGACGGCAGCGGACACGAAGTACTTTTTCATCCGGTTCAAAGTGGATATCGCTGCATTTTTCCTGAATGGCCCGCATGATCACGTGATTCACCAGTTTGATGACGGGGGCCTGCTCGGCCATGGCCACCAAGTCGGGGGCCGAAGCCTCATCCTCTTCTCCTGTTTTCTCAAGCCGCTCCTTCTGAATTTCAACCACGATATCCTGGACCTTCTGCTGCAACCCATAATGGCGGTCGATTGCGGAGAGGATATCTTCTTTGGAGGAGTACAAAGGAATAATGGCATGAATCTTAGTGACTTTCCGGACTTCATCGATGGCGGTAATGTTCTTAGGATCATCCATCGCAATGAATAGGACCTGACCGTTTAAGTACAACGGCAAGACGGTAAACTTTAAGGCGACTGTCTTGGGGATCAGTTTGAGGATATTCGGCTCAATGACATATTTGGCCAGATCGATCAAACATTTCTTTCGACTCGCGGAACTTTGATCCGCTTGTTCCCCCGAATTTTCTTTCTCTTCCACAATCTACCCCTTCGGCTATCTTTCCTTGACTCAATCGCAGAGAGGAATGCCCAAATTAGAATTTCGGCATTTTTTAAATCTTCTGTATGGCCCCCGTCTTGAAGGTGTTAACACGCTGTTGTGTAGACACTACCGCTTTTGCCTGTGTAGATACAACTATCATTGCTGATTTGCGTATAACCTGTTTCTTCCCAGACACTTACGCTTTTATCCAAATTACCGTTGTGGAGAACGATCGAAGCCGGATAGGTCAACGCCGTACCAAACGCATCGAGCGGTTTACCGAATGAATCAAATCGGAACTCTCCCCGGGTCACCGTCGTGATCGTAACGCCGGAAAATTCGGGCCGCGTATCAAAATCGACAATCATCGACCCCCCGCCATAGGGATTGGTAATCGCGGTTTTCACACCCGCAACCATTTTAAATAATTGGTAATTATTATTTGCCGTGCTGACTTCCACAACGTAAGTCGCATGATTACTCAATGCCAATTCGCGGGCGTATCGGATATCGGTAACCAGCTTATAAGCGGCCGAATTCAAGCGCAGAGATCGTATGGAATCCATCACATTGGGGACAAGAATCGCGCCGATAATCCCCACACACACCATGACGATGGCAATTTCCAATAAAGTCGTCCCTTTTTCTGAGTCCTTCACCTTTTTAACTTTCAACATCAGATTTATTTCCCGCTTTCGGATTACAATTCTTTCCAGTTTTGAAGCTTCACACTGCCTGCTTCCGAAAATTGATTGATCAACGAAGAGTTTCCATTAACCTGGACATATCCTCGCTCGTTGTAAAGAGACATATCGCCGCCCGCCAAAAGAGCTCCGTTAATCAGAAAAAGCTCTCCCAGGTCCCATTCTCCGCCGACATCAGCATAAAACGAGAGATCATCACCCGCCATCACCAATCCCTCGATCAACACCCCAACACCGTTGACGTTCATCGCGATATCCCCTTCGGCCATCAGCACCGGCAAGACTTCTCCGTTGGGTCCTTCTTGTTGATCAACATACTCAGGGCCAGGTCCTACTTTGGGACCAATGTAGGCATTGTTGTACAACTTTTCGGCCCCCGAACTGATATTCCCTTTGGCGGCCATCGTGCCACGGACAATCACGTTCCCCGTAATCGTGATATCCCCATCGGCAACAATTCGGGAATTAACAACGCTGTTGTTATTGATGATCACATTCCCCGTAACATGAACATTCTGATCGTAGTAGGCCGGATTCAGAATATTCGCGCCCGGACCGATCACCAAATCACCCGTGTGCGTCGAAGTCGTAACTAACGGGATCAAGGGATCAACATCCACGGCAGGAAAAGCAACCTGCATCCCTGCTGTTTTTGTCCCGGTCACGGTAAAAGTAGTGGGATGTGCAATTGTATTCGTACCGCCCGCAGCCAGAGGCCCATTGACCTTCCCCGAGGGGACGCACCAACCGAAAATGCAAAAATTGATTATCGGATGCGTATCGATATTGATATTGCCGCCGGCAAACATCGGTGAATTCAGGGCGACCGCCTGTTGAACGTGTTGAAAAACTTTTCGTTCGGCACCGTTGACTCGCGCCGTAACCGTAATGTCGGTTTGGTAAGTGCTTTGGTTCGAATACTGAACCCACACCTGGGCACCCCCGAACGAAATGGAAGGATTCGATCCTAGAGATCCAGTCGGAGAAGAATTGTCTCCGTAGTTGGTGTCATACATGAAATACTGTGCCATCACCGACTGCAAGACCGCTTCCGCGGCATAAAACGCCTGCTGTCCCTGAAAATCGGCAAGCGATGCGGACGCATGCGTCGAGATCATCGAACTCAGGCCGATCCCGATTGCACTTAATGCCAGCATGACAAAAATCACCGAGATGAGCGAAAATCCCGTTTGTCGCAGCCTCATTTTCTCACCCAATTTCCCGATTGAAAAACCTGTTCTTTTGTAGAACATGACGATCACCCCTTTACGTTGAGAGATTTCGCGGCCGGGCTTGCGAACGAAAAGTCGCTGTCTGCCCGTTTGCCGCAACCGTCAACGAAATCTGAACTCTCACGATGTTCGTTGCCGGCGAAATGGTCGGGGTGGTGAGTTGCGAATTATTGACATCCCAATAAGTAAACTGTAGCGCCGTGACACCACCCGCTAAAGGCACATTATTTCGTTTTAACACACCCGAACTTAACGTGTAACTGACGGCCTGATTGTTTGCATCGGTAAAAGAAAATTGGTTGGCATTGGCCGTCGAAATACTTTGCGCATCTTTGAGTTGATTGATTTCCCGGACCATCAGCAAAATGGCCAACCTCGCTTCATTGGCTTGTCCCTCCACAAAAGTTTGCCGGACCATCAAATCCACAGCAGGCTTCATAAACAGCAAGACGCTGATGGCAAGAATCCCGAGAATAGCGACAACCAAAGTGATTTCGATCAACGTAAAACCCAGACGATTCTCCGGGCGGAAACGCTTTACGCTGTTTTTTTCATCCGCCCCATGTTGGACCTCCAAACGATCAATCATCTTTCTCAATCTCCTTTACCTTCATCACGCCAAACCATTCAGCAAACAACGTTCATTTTCTCAGATACTCTTAGTAACTATCCAACCGTGAGCGTGCCGAACTGACAACACTTTTTAGCACAAGGTTGGGAACGCCCGTTTTGCTCACCGTTACTTGCACAAGCTTAAACTCTGTTGTCGGGCTGCTCGCAACACAAGTATTAAGATTAGAACTATTGACATAACAAACGGCAACGGAGGTCGTGTACCCGGTATAAGGGGCCCCCAAATTTTCGGTCCAGCTATTAAAATCGTCGACATCATCGAAGGAGGATTTGTTCGATGAGCTTTCACCCGAATTCGTCCCTAAAGTCGTACTCCAGTTAGAACCTGATTTGGAAACAAATTCATCAAATCTCCTACCACGAATATCTTCCATAAGTTCTTGCGCAATAATGGTTTGTTTATTACGGGAATTACCACCTTGGCCGAGTTTGCTCAAATTTCCAAGCAGTTGTACCAAGGATAATAGTACAAACCCCAAGATGACTGAGGTTATGATAAGTTCGACCAAGGTAAAACCTCGCGAATGAGTATAGTCTTTCTCATTAAATTTAGAAAGTATAGCAATTTTAATCATATTCACCCTTTCTCTATCTCAACTAAGCTTACCCTATCTTTTTTGTATTTTCAATATACCCCCCCTATTTATATTAAAGTGCCTTTATTATTCGTCCGATATGAGTTACATCATGTGGTTGAATGGAAGGAATATTGATAGAGGGAGGTTTTGATTTTCCTAAATTTCTGGGCACAGGCATTTGGTCTGGTAAAATTCTAATTTGTGATATCATTTTACATGGGATGCCTGTCAAAAACGT
>JAQTOZ010000026.1 GCA_028713205.1 Candidatus Omnitrophota bacterium | reverse complement strand
CCCCTGTTCCACAATCTGACCGTCTTTCGGCAATTCCACGAAGACAATATCGGAGATCTCTTTTTGTGCGTGATCGGTGATGCCCACCACGACACGACTTCCGTCACGTCGCCCCCATTCGTGACTTTTGGTATATCGTAATTCTTTCGGAAAATTCATACGCCCCCTCCCTAGTATGTTTACTCATGATTCAAAGACGGACTTTATGGCTATTTCTTCCTCTTATAGAAGGGTAACGGCACGACATGCGCACGCACAGATTTATCGCGAATAGCAACATCAAATTCCATACTTGATTTGGCACATGTTGCAGGAACATACCCTAGACCGATATTTTGTTGCAACGTTGGCGAGAAGCCACCGCTCGTAACTCGTCCGACTCTTTTCCCATCTATGGTGATCGGATATCCGTGACGAGGGATCCCTCGATCAATCATAACAAAACCGATCAGAATCTCTTCGGCCCCTTCTTTGCGCTGATTTAAAAGAGCTTCCCGACCCACAAACGATGCCTTTTTAAAGTCAACGGCCCAACCGATTCCAACCGACAAAGGAGACGTTTGATCGTCCATCTCACTGCCATAAAGAGGCATCGCTGCTTCCAATCTAAGGGTGTCCCTTGCGCCGAAACCAACGGGAACAAGTCCATATTCTTTACCGAATTCTACGAGACGATCCCATACCTTCGGAAGATTTTCAACCGCGACCATAATTTCGAAACCGTCTTCGCCCGTATAACCCGTCCTGGCAATCATACCGCCATCCCAAGGTTTCAAATGGTAATAATCCAAATCAACAAACGCTGTGCCCAGAGCCTTTGATATAATTGCTGCGCTTTTGGGTCCCTGTAATGCCAAGAGCCCTTTTCGTTCTGTTTCATTCCTTAAAAGGATCTCGCCATGACACATGTTAGCTAATCGATTTTTCCATTTCACGATCCATTCATAATCTTTACTCACATTCGTTGCGTTGACGATCATAAGAAATTCGTTTCCCGCCAAGCGATAAAGGATAATGTCATCGATAATCCCTCCGTTTTCATTCAAGAGGGGCATGTAACATGCTTTCCCGACGATCATTGAAGCAATATTTCGCGGAAGTAACTCTTGCAGAAATTTCTCTGCGGCTGAGCCGCTGATATAAATTTCACCCATATGAGAGACATCAAAAAGGCCTGCTCGTTCCCGAACCGCATGATGTTCCTCGAGGATACTGGAATAGTAAAGCGGAACTTCCCATTCGCCGAATGCACCGAATTTCGCACCTAGTTCCGCATGTCTTTGATGAAGCGGGAAATGCAATATTTTGTCAGATTGCGTGACAGTCACTTGAATTCCTTATAATGAATTATGAAGCCATGATTTGATGGAACACATTATATAAACAACAGCGTAAAATGCAATCGCAAAACGCATTGTTTCGTTATATAATTTTCACTCAACAGGTATTTCCGAGGAGTATGGACACAGAAATCCATTTACTTCAATTTTTGATCTGTGAAAAATTTCAGCCCCAAAAGCAAGACAGCTATCTTGTCGAAGGAGTTCGCAGCAACCTCTACGTCCCCAAATTCCCCTATCAGTTCAATAACCTTTATGTCATCACCTGCTGGCGCAAAGACCAACGTTTCCACAAAGAAGTCATTGAATATGCAACGGATTACGGGACCTCGGTCAAAAGCGCGCACATGGATATCGAACCCGTTCGTGATAGCGTTATTTTCCGATGGCACACCCACAGCTTTCCGACAAATCTTGTGATCGAAAAGCCCGCCACGCTTTGGGTGCGCGTCATCCTTGATTGGAAAGTTAGGTTTGAAAGTTACCTTCTTATTGAAAAAACGCCTACGTAGTCATCAATCGATTTGGATATTCTTCCAACAAACACGCACCAGAAGATCTTAAAATGAGAGCGAATTCAAAACTTTAAAAATAGGTAGAAAACCAATCTCGTGCATTGGCCAAAGTCTTACGAAAAAACCCTCGCGGCTGGTAGAGATTGTTCCGTTCCGTCTCTTCATACGCAATCCAGCTAAGCATTCCAAGAGCCCCTGCGAGAGCTGGGTTCACCAATACGTCTTGAGCGGCTTCAATTCTCCGCGCATGACCGATTCTCCCCTCCAACATAAATTGCTTCTGCAAAAATTCCAAGAAGCCATCCATGGAAGATCCGCTGCCCGTAAAAACATAACGCGGGTGATAGAGCCTCTCTTCCGACGCAAATTGCCCCGCCTCACGCAGGATCATTTCAAGCCAACATTTAGCGTGCTCTAAGAATTTCTGATGGAATGTTTGGCGATGAACCTGCAAACTCTCTTTCCCGTCTCGCATCAAAAGTGGTATCAGCTCGTCACCGAAAGTCAGATTCATCTCTAGGGATCCAAAACGATCTTTGACGCGATCGGCATCCTGATAATCGATTTCCCACTCCTTCCCGATTTGATCAATCAAATAGCGATCGCCGATCTCTAATACTTTGGTATTGATGATCTCATTTTTTTTCCAAAGAATAATGAACGTCGCGTGATGGGAGATATCAATCAAAATACCCCCTTCATCCCGCTCCTGCTTATTCAAAATGGCACTTGAAGCTGTCAAGGTTTTGGGATAATAACCTTGGACTTCAATTTCAGCCGTCTCAAAAACCTTCGAGATATTTTTAAAATCATGAAACGACATCGTGAAAATCTTGAGCCTCACCCCTATCCTTTGAGCTTCAAGCCCCAACGGATCGCGGATATCCTCTAAGTCATTAACAATAAATGAGATCGGTAATGTTTGCAAGACATGTTCCGAAAGCGGTAGCGTCGCAACACTTTTCGTCTGATCAATCACGGAAGACACATCACTAGGTGCTATCGTCTTTTGAAATCCTTGAAAGCAAAGCGAACTCGCAAACGAAAATGTCTTGAGTTTTGCATTGCCCAAGACAACATAAACCGATATGCCGGGATGCCACTTCGACACTCCGGAATTGACTTGCGATAATAACGTCTGAATCAAGCTCTCAATCGAATACATCGCACGCTCTAAGTTCGCCACCAACCCGTTGTTAAAACCTTCCGGATAAAAACGGACCGAATGCGCAAGGAGTTTTGGTTCTACGGTCATGCTTGCCAAGATTCCGACAAGTTTATGGGTCCCAATATAGATAACCATTTCGCTCTCAGCGAGGTCGTAACGCAACATGTTATTTTCCCTTTTTTTTCACAACGACATCGTCAAATTGCAAATCAATGTACTCAATATTATTCCGTTCTTCACTCTCGAGAATAGGAATCGCTTTTACCAATGTCGGAATCCGGTCAACGGGATGTCGCCCCAAGCGCAGATCTGGGCCGCCTGCCAAAGTCACGGACACATTGCCAAGCCGATCCAAACAAAGCTTCGTGACGGTTTCTTTTTGAGACAGCGCGTGGCTCCACAAACTTTCCATAAACATAACAGCCTCGTCAAACCCTTTCGTTCGGATCTTTGTTCCAACCCGCAAATCGGTTGCACCTACCCCATAGGCTTGAATCAAGATCAGGGAGTCGTTCTTAGATTTGGTCACATCCAGGATCATCCCATCGTCGGAAACAATCCCATACATCCCTTGCGATGACAGCTGAATAAAAGCGACCGGCTTGCGTCTTTCAATATCGATTTTAATCGTTGAAGGAAACTCTCTCAAAACATGCGCACGCTTGATCGACGGATTTAGTTCGAGATCCTTTGCGATACGTTCCAGGTCAATCCGGAGAATGCTCTTCCCCAGATAATCCGACTCTAATTTTTGCATACGCGCTATCGATAAAGCATCGAGCGGCTGTACTCGAATCTTGCGAATAACCAGATTGTAATCAATTCTCAAAGCATGCCTTGCACCAAAATAGAGTGATACCACGATAGCAACAAATATCAGGTAAGGCAAGACGTTGATGAATCCACGACTCAAGAGTCTCAGTGCATTTTTGATCGCCTTGAATCCACCGCCTCGATAGTTCTTTTTACGCTTTTTTTTAGACATCGTTCATAACCGCTGTTATTTTCCCCTGGTGTTTGCGCCCCGCCGATAGGCCCAGGAAATCAACCGGCAACACAATTGTTCAAATGAAATCCCGCACGCACGAGCAGCTTTTGGCAGTAAACTTAACTCCGTCAACCCAGGGATAGAATTCGCTTCCAAAACATAAGCGTGCCCAACTCGATCGACCATTAAATCAATTCTTGAAAAATCGCGTAATCCCAAAACCCGGTGAACCTTCAAAGCAATCCGCTGCAATTTCGCGGCCAATTTACCATCGATAGGCGCGGGCACCAGATATTCCGTCATCCCGCGCGTGTATTTCGCACGATAGTCATAAAAATCCCGTTTGGGACGAAGCTCGATAACGGGAAGCGCCTGTCGTCCCAAAACACCGACCGTGAATTCGCGCCCTTCAATCTGCTTCTCTGCAATAAGATCACCGTGAACCGCGATGGCTTGTTTTACTTTTCGGATACTAGTTTTAAGATCATCGACTTTAAAAACGCCGACGCTCGACCCATTGCGAGCCGGCTTCACAAAGGCGGGCACAGACATATCTTTTATCTTATTTTTCCAATCGGACAAACGCAATTCGATATAAGGCGGCGTTGAGATTCCATTCCTGACGAAACATCGCTTCGCGATCTTCTTATCAAAGGCTCGCATACTGGCTGAGGCGTCGGATCCGATATATGGAATTCGCTTTTGTTCAAGTGTCCGCTGAATAACGCCGTCTTCCCCGCCCTGTCCATGCAAAGCCAAAAAAGCGACATCAATACGGCGACATTTTTTTTGAAATGCGGCACGATTGGCAGGATCCACCATAATCGTCCAAATCCCCACCCGCTTCAGAGCATCACGCACAGCCCGCCCTGAACGAAGAGAAATTTTTCTTTCCGACGATCGACCGCCGCAAAAAACCCCTACTTTAATGTTGTTGGATAATCCGAATTTCAGGTTCGAGTAAAATTTCTGTCGCATCAAAAACCAACTTTTGAATTTTTTGAATAAGTTCAATAATCTCCGATGATTTTGCATTTCCTGCATTGATGATAAAGTTACCATGTTTCATGGACACCATCGCGTCTCCGATGCGCATCCCCTTCAATCCCAATTTTTCTATCAACCCTCTTGCGGATGGCTTCGGCCTAAGCGGATTTTTAAAAACGGATCCACAACTCGGATGGTCGAGATCCTGATATCGGTTTCTGTAACAATAATTTTTTTTCATTTCCTTTTCGATCGTTTCTCGATCACGCTTCCAAAGTTTTAGTTTGGCCCCTAAAATAATAAAACCGTTTAAATTCGATTGCCGATAAGAAAACCTCAATTCCCCTTTAGACAAAAGAAACCTTCGCCCCTCCGGGTTCATGACCGAAACTTCAAGGACAATATCACCGATTTGATTTCGCTGCCCCGGAAATCGACTGTAGCCAGCATTCATGATCAAAGCACCGCCTACGGTCCCCGGAATACCTCCCAAAAACTCAGCACCCGCAAGCCCTGCATCCTTACAGGCATTCGAGAGTTTACTCAATAAAACGGCACCGGACGCATAGACTGTTTTTGCTTCTTTATCGACCAACAGATGGTTCTCATCAAAACGTGTCATCGAGATGACGAGACCGGCATACCCTTCATCCGGGAAAAGAACATTGGAACCTCGCCCAATGACCACATATTGAAGCTTCTCATGCCTCGCATATTCCAGTAACTCCAGAAGTTCTTCTTCGTTTGACGGTTCTGCGTAGTAAGCAGCCTCACCCCCGACCCGCATGGTGCAATGGTCCGCGAGATTAACTTTTTGACGCAATATTATTTTTAAATCTGCAGGCAAATTCATCAGCAATGTCTCCGATATCTCCCGCACCGAGAAAAGCAATAATCGAACCGGGAGTAAGATGTTCAAGAAGATAACGAGTTATCGCTTCTTTCGCAAGTGTTATTACAGGCGGATGACCATTTTTTTTGACTTGTTCGCAAATCATATTCACATTGATATTCTCGAGATTGGCTTCACCCGCCGAATAGACGTCGGTTAAAATCAATTCATCCGCGTCTTCGAAAGCTTGCGAAAACTCCTTGATAAAATGGCTCGTTCTCGAAAACCGGTGAGGCTGAAATATAGCAATAACCTTCTTTCCCACACCTTTCAAAGCCTTGAGCGATGCTTTCACTTCGGTCGGATGATGGGCATAATCATCGACGACAACGACATCATCAGTCTTGAATTTTACTTCTAACCGTCGTTTTGCACCACGAAAGGATGATAGATAATTCCCGATTTCCGAAGGATCCATGCCCATTTGAATTAAAAGCGCCATCACCCCCAACGCATTACGAACGTTATGAATGCCGGGGACCGACAGACGGACCGTGGCACTAAAAAATCCGGCCTCATAGAAATCGAATTCCGTTCCGAACGCGTTGATCTTGATTTCTTGTGCGGAATAGTCCGCCGTCGTCGACAGGCCGAAGGAAATATGCGGTCGTCCGCTTTCATGCACCACACGGTCCAAGATCTCATCATCTTCACTGTAAATCACAACTCCTGGATCCCGAAGATTCGACAGAAATCGCAAGAAAGAGCTTTCCAAATCTTGCATGGCCGCATAGTGGTCGACATGATCCATTTCCAGATTGGTCAAAATCACATAATTCGGAGCATAAAGTTCGTGCGACTTATCACTCTCATCGACTTCTGAAACCCACAAATTCTTATCCCCTAAAATCGTGTTGGTCCCGAAATTAAGCACGTCGCCGCCCACAAGACAAGTCGGCCGTCGTCCCGCCTGCGACATCACATAAGCCACCATCGATGACGTGGTGGTTTTACCATGCGTTCCCGTCACCGCGATAGAAGTCTCAGCCTGATTCAAAAGCGAGGAAAGGACTTCCGCTCGATGATAAACCTTTAATCCCATTTGGCGTGCGGTTTTTAATTCCAAATGCTGCGTACCAATCGCCGTTGAATAGATAACAGTATCGACGTCCTGAAATCGAGTTTCGTTTTGTCCGATATAAACCCGGATACCCTCCGTCAGCAATTGTTTTGTCGTATTATTTTCTCTGGCATCCGAACCGCTCACCTGGAGCCCTTGATACTTCAAAACACGGGCCAACGCGCTCATGCCGACACCGCCAATTCCGATCAAATAGACGTGATGACTGCTTCCGATGATGTCTCTTGAAGTATCGATCACCGTTGGTATTCCTCCATAATTTCTTCGGCTAATGTTACGAGCCTATCTGCGGCGTTTGGATCTTCCATTTTGCCAATATTGTCGGACAAATCCTGTAGCTGCCTATCGTCTCGTTTCATTTGACGAACCAAATCCGCAAGAGTAGCTCCATTCAAACTATTTTCTTCGCGCAGAATCACCGCATGATGAAGAGCAAAGACCTTCGAATTTTCTAGCTGGTGTTTCTCCGCCAACGGGTACGGAACCACAATCGCAGGGATCCTAAACAAAGCCAGTTCAAACAGCGTATTTGCACCGCATCGAGTAATGGCCAAATCCGCTTTTGGATAAATCAATTCCATATTTTCATAAAACGGGTAAATTTCACTTTGAATCTGTAAGCTTCGATACCTGCGCATGACCCATGGCCAATCATCTTTTCCCGTTATATGAATAACGGCAATTTGCTGCTTTTCTTCAGGCGTGAAGCATGAAAACGCATCAATCACAATCTCATTCAATCGATGGGCCCCTTGAGAACCGCCGACAACAAGGATTTGAAAAATGCCTGTCGGTAGTTGTTTTCTCATTTGATTTGCTTTCGACCGTAACGCCGATCGAATCGGCAGTCCAACCATCACCTTGCGTACGGACTTCTTTATATCATCCAAAGTTTCATTAAAGGTCACCCCCACAAAATCAGAAAAACACAGCAAATGGCGTGTTGCCTTCCCCATAAACCGATTCTGTTCATGAATTATAACCGGAATCCTCAGCATTGAACTCAGCATGATTCCGGGATAAGCGACATAACTTCCGAATCCGACGCACAAATCCGGCTTGTGTTTCAACAGAAAGCGAAGACTTATCATGAACCCTTGGAGTAATTTGAATATGAAGAGAACCGCACCCCAAGAAAAACCGGTCGGCAGCGGAAATTCGGGAAGATAAAATACCTCTCCAAAAACTTGCGGGTTGAGGCAACTTGAGAAACGTTTCGCTTTTTGCCCCGAAACAAGGATCACGGTGCTTTCCGGATATTTTTCGCGAAAAACTTCACCAAAGGCAAGTGCCGGAAATAAATGGCCGCCGGAAGACCCTGCAAATACGACAACACATCTTGGTTGTATCACGATTGAATGTCCTCGTTTTTTTCTTTTATATGATCCGGTTTGTATGCTTTCTATCGATGACCTCGGCTATGGAGGTCAACACCTAGGAGCAAACCGACTCCCATCAAATTCATCACAATCGAGGTCCCGCCGTAGCTGACGAAAGGCAATGGGAGTCCTTTGGTCGGCAATAGTCCTGTGGCCACCATCATATTGACCAAGGCCTGTACGACAATCGAAAAAGTCAGCGATTGAATCAAAAGCTTTTCGTACAAGGTGGAAGCACGCCCGGTCATATGCATACCGCTAAAAAAGATAATTCCAAAAAGCAAAATAACAACAAGGACTCCGATCAAACCAAGCTCCTCCCCAATGACCGCAAAAATGAAATCGTTATATCCTGACGGCAGATAAAACAACTTCTGAGTACTTTGCCCCAACCCCACTCCCTTCAATCCACCCAGACCAAACGCCAGGAACGATTGAATAATCTGGAAACCGCTCCCCTGCGGATCATCCCAAGGATTGATATAAGCGGTCACACGACTCAAACGGTATGGCACCCGAATCACCAAAAAATAAATGACCGGTAAAAAAATCAAACTTGAGATAATGACAAATCGTGCCTGAATTCCCGACATAAAAAAGAGAAACGCCATCAGCAAAAAAATAAACGCACAAGACCCTAAATCCGGTTGAAGCAAAGAGATTCCGCAAATACCTCCGATGAGGATAAAGGGCGGTAAAAAAACACGCAAACCGCCTTCATGGATTGTTTTGGCCTTTCGAGAAAGATAATCGGCAAGGTAAAGGCAAACCGCCAGCTTGGCAAACTCAGTGGGTTGAAAGTTCACAGGTCCCAAATGCATCCATCGTCTTGCACCGCCAGCCGTATGCCCGATGCCGGGAAGGAAAACCAGCAGAAGCATCAGGATCGACATCAAAATAATGGCACGCGCATGCCTTTTCCAAAACTCAATCGGTATCCTCGCCACGGCAAAAAGAGCAATGGTTCCAATCAGGGTATAGCAAGCCTGGCGAACCAAAAAATATTGCGGATAGCCATACACTTGTTCGGCATAAACCGCACTTGCACTATACGTCATGACGATGCCAATCCCCACCAAGGCATAAACTGAAACAAAAAAAAGACGTGCCGCTTTCGACACAGCCCTACCTCCCTTTCAACGATAATTATTCCGACCGATCACCCCACGCGAAGCAAACGATTTTATTCCTTCGCAGGATGATACACGGTCGTCCCTGCACCGGTCATCTCACTCACGAGGATCTTAAACTGATTACCACGATCTTCATAATTTTTAAACATATCAAAACTTGCACAGGCAGGTGACAAAAGCACGACATCACCCGTCTCGGCAAACCGGCAAGCCTCAGCGATGGCCTCTTTAAAATCATCCGTTTCAAAGATTGGACTGGCACCTTTCCACTGTTCACGCAACAAATCACGCGCCTCTCCGATCAAAATCAATTTTTTTACTTTCTGCGCAATCAAATCCTTAGCATCCTCAAATGACCGGCTCTTGGGATGACCTCCGGCAATCAACACAACCCTTTTATTAGGATACTTGTTCAATGCCCACTTCAGAGATGCCAGCGTCGTTGATTTTGAATCATTAACATATTGAACCCCCTTTGAGCTATGAAACAATTCTAATCGGTGGGCTATCCCATGAAATCCGCTCAGAACATCTTCCACGATTTTACTTTCGCATCCAAAGAGGCTCGTGGCCAGCCGAATCACGCTCTCGTTGGGATTTGCACTTCCGGTTTTCTTCATTTCCTGGTCAAAATAAATGACGCGCGATAAAAATCTTGCTTCGGGAAAATATCGTTTCTGATCTTGTCCATTGATAATCGCATAATCCGTCGATGTTTGATTTTCAAATAGTTTAATCTTGGCCGCTGCATACTCACGAATATCCTTATGCCAGTCTTCATGATTCGAACTGATATTGAGCAATATTCCGACGTGAGGCTTGAAATACCTGCAATGTTGCAGCTGAAACGAACTTAATTCGAGGACAACCACATCTTCGGTTGAAATCTTTTGCAGTTCGCCAATCCAAGGATTGCCGATATTTCCGCCGCAATGGACGCGCAACCCCGCCCTGGCGAGAACTTGAGAGATTAAAGTCGTAACCGTCGTTTTTCCGCAAGTCCCCGTAACGGCGATAATCCTTTCCGTAGGGCAAAACCAACTGGCAACTTCAATTTCGCTTAAAATCGGAACTCGTTTTTCGGATACAGCTCGATAAATCTCAGAGGCGGGTGAAATACCGGGGGAAATTAAGATCCAATCCGATTGCAATATTTTTTTATGGTTATGCGATCCGATCTCAACAGGAATTCCATTTTGCTCTAAAACACCGGCACGCTGACGCAGCATCTCGGAGACTTGGTTGTCAGAAACCCACAGATCGAAGCCCTTCTCTTTTAGAAATAACGCACTTTGATAACCACTGACACCCAATCCCAGGATGGCAACTTTATTGCCCGGGATTTTGCTGCGCCCCTCGTCCGATTTATTCAGACCTATTTCTTTTGCATTGCGACTCATCTGACCTTGAGCGTACTAATCCCCACGATGGCTAAAATAAATGCGATAATCCAAAGACGTACCGTCACTTTGGATTCCGGCCAACCTTTTAGTTGCAAATGATGATGAAATGGCGACATTAAAAAAATCCTTCGCTTAAACACTTTGAAGCTAAAAACCTGCAAAATCACCGAAACGGCTTCCCACACAAAGACACCCCCGACAATGATAAGAACCGTTTCTTTTTTCGTTAAAACAGCGATGGCCCCTAGTACTCCGCCCATCGACAGAGAGCCAGTGTCCCCCATCATCATTTCGGCCGGATAGGAATTGAACCATAAGAAGCCCGCGCTAGCGCCGACCAAAGCCGCACAGAAGACAGCTAATTCACCCGCTTCCGGGACATAGGGAATCGCTAAATAAGTCGAATAGTCAACGCGTCCGACGATATACGTGATAATCGCAAACGCGCCCGCCGTAAAAAGCATGCATCCTATCGCCAAACCGTCTAACCCGTCCGTCAAATTAAGCGCGTTGGACGAACCGACAAGGACTAAGACGACAAATGGGATAAATAGAACTCCGAGATAGATAATGGCTTTTTTGAGAAAAGGCATATACAACCATTTATCAAAGCTCGGATCAAGATAAAGATAGACTCCCAGCGCGATCCCGACAATCAGTTGCCCCAAAAGTTTCGCATGTGAGCTTATCCCTCGAGAACTTCTTGAAAGTAATTTCATACGGTCATCCCAAAACCCAAGAAAACCGAACCAAAACATGACTCCCAATAAAATCCACACGAATCGATTTTCAAAATTTCCCCAAAGCAGCATGGAAACAAAAACACTTGCGACAATTAACAATCCGCCCATCGTCGGGACATCAACTTTATGGCTATAAAATTGATGAATGGATTCCGCATATTCCCGCTGCTGAAAAGCAGTGACTTTGATATTTTTAAGCCATCGTATGACATAAGGTCCAAGCCATAATGAAACAAGAAATGCGGTCACTCCAGCCCCGGCAGATCTAAAAGTAATATATCGAAATATATTGAAAACGATGGATACGTCTTTTAAATTGTGTAGTAGATATAGCATGCTTTAAATTTGAAATTAGCTCATGATGTCATAATATAAGTCATTACGCAGCAATTAGTTACGAAATTATAACCCAATTGCCATTATTTTATTGAGCGACGTTCTTATCGCTCCATTTCGGATCTTCTCTCAACGATTGCAAAACATCATCGACTTTCATCGCATGAGATCCTTTCAAAAGGACCGCATCACCTTCGTTAAGATACTCGGACAAAAACTTTGCGGTTTCCTTTGCATCCTTGAGTTTGTGAATAATCGCATGAGTCGACACTTCATAAACCGTGTTCAAACTGATCTCTGCCAAAGGACCATACCCAAGAACACAGTCAAAAGGATATTTCGCTATTTCACGCCCTAATTCCCGATGATAATAATTTGTCTGTTCGCCTAGTTCCATCATGTCCGCGAACACGACAATCTTACGGCCCGTAACTGATAACTCATGAAAAGACTTCAATGCATTTTTAAATGCATGCGGACTGGCATTGTAGGCATCATTGATGATGCGAACACCACCTGCCAAACGATGTTCTTGGAACCTTCCACCCGGAACTTTAAAATCGTCCCAATCCGCAGGGATATCTTCCAACTTGACCCCGCACTTTTCCGCCATCGCAAGCGCCATGCTGGCATTCATCGCAAGAAAAGAAGCGGCGCTTTTAAATCGGAACGGATACTTCTCATTCATGATGAACGACACATAACCATCTTCGATTTTGACATTGCTCAAACGGTAATCAGCATATGGAGTCGTCCCGACCCGGCAAAAGCTTAATTCGTATCGGCGCGCCTTTTCGAAAAGCTTATGGTCATTTTCGGGCAGCACAGCAATCGAATGCGGTGCCAATACTCCAAAAAGCTCTAATTTTGTTTCACAAACGCTATCAATAGATCCAAATCCCTCTAAATGCACAGCCGCAATTTGAGTAATCAACCCCGCTGTCGGCCGGATAATTTCAGCAAGATATTTAATTTCCCCCGGATGATTTGCTCCCAGTTCGGCAACACAAAAAGCATCTTCAGAACCCAATCGAAGTAACGTCAGAGGTACGCCGAGATGGTTATTCAGATTTCCGACGTTGGCAATCCCACGAGACCTGCGGCTCAAAAGATAATGCAGGAACTCCTTCGTTGTCGTTTTTCCGATGCTCCCTGTCACACCAATCACAGGGATATTGAATCTTGCGCGATACCATGCCGCCAACGCAATCATCGCCGCTTGCACATTCGGCACGATCAAAAGATTTCGGAATAGGTCTTGACGACCGAGAAGGTATTCGTGTTTCTTGTCAAAATATTTCTCGTCGATGAGCGCACCAGACGCCCCTTTTTGAAATGCATCTTCGATGAATAAATGTCCATCGGTTCTCGTACCTTTCAAGGCCACAAAAAGATCGCCCGGCATGAGCGTCTTGGTATCGATGGAAGCGCCGCTCGCTGTGCGTGAAGAATCTAGGAGTTGAGCACGAAACCCCAGTTGTTGGCAAACATCAGGAAAAGAAAACACGGCTCTTCCTTCGCAGGCATTCTCGAATAACATCTCGATCATCAAACGGCACTTTGACATCACCCAAGATTTGATAATCTTCATGACCTTTTCCTAGGACAAACACTGCGTCTCCCGAGCCTGATAAAGAAAGTAATTTGTCAATAGCCTCCCGCCGATCAAGGATCTCCAGAATCAAAGGTTTTTCAATCCCGCCTTCCGGGATCCCTTTACGCATATCCGCAAGGATAGCTTCCGGATCCTCCGAACGGGGATTGTCTGAAGTCATGATAACGATATCCGAATGCCGAATGGCTGCAGCTGTCATGAGAGGTCTCTTGGCTCGATCCCGATCTCCCCCGCATCCGAAAAGCGTGAGGATACGCTTGGGAGATAATCGCCGCGCCTCGCCCAAAACATGTTCTAAGGCATCCGGTGTATGTGCATAATCCACAAAGATTTCGCAATCCTCACCGCTTGGAATTCTTTCCAAACGTCCTGGAACTCCGGGAAATTCTTGCAGCAATCCTCGAAATTCTTCAAGCTCGAATCCTAACAAGTCGAGTGCCCCCAAGACCGCAGCCACATTAGAGATATTGTGATGCATCGGAAGCCTGATTTTAAAAGGCATCTTGCGTGCTCCATACTTGAACACAAATTGACTCCCTTGCATGGAGCAATCCAATTCCGACACCTGATAATATCCAGGATTCTCGATGCCAAAACATCGAGCGTCAAGAAATTCGTCGAGCAACCGTCGTCCGTAGGGGCAATCTCGATTAATCAACATATGCTTTGGCTGAGGTTCCGCGGCAAACAAAAGTCGCTTCGATTGATAGTAACGTTCTAAAGTTTTATGATAGTCAAGATGATCCTGCGTTAGTTGAGTAAAAATGCCCAATTCATATTGCAAATCAAAAACCCGCCTTTGATCCAATGCGTGGGAGGAAACTTCCATAAAACAATAGCGCGTATTGGTGTGCGCCATCTCGTTGAGGAGCGGAAATAATATTTCAGGCGGCGGCGTCGTGTTCACAGCTTGAAGCTTGTGTCCCGGAAGTTCGTATGACAATGTTCCGATATAGGCCGCTTTGAATTTTTCCCGTACCAATCGATGCAGCAAATACGCAATCGTTGTCTTTCCGTTCGTGCCGGTGACACCAACCAATTTCACTTTTTGATCCGGCGAGTTGTAAAAGCGTTTCCACAAATGAGAAAGACAATCCCGGGAATGCGCAACATGAATTGCCATCACGTGATTCGGAATCGGAAAATCCGGTTTCTTTTCAAAAACGATAACGGACGCTCCCGCATAGATCGACTGTTGAAGAAAGTCATGGCCATCCATCCTTGATCCATGGCATGCCACAAACACATCCCCTGTCTCCACGCTTCGAGAATCGGAGGTTATTTTATTGATCCTGCGATGAGGATCCCAATGCGCTCGATCGAGCGTCGGAACTTTATCGAAAAGCACATCTAATCTCATAGTGACACCTTTGCCTTTTGTAGCCTTCTGGCCAGAAGTGGTTGTCCTTCCTGGATTCGAAATTTAAGAGTTGGTGAATTCACTTCCACATCATGAATCTCGCGCAACCCATGTCGACCGAATCCCAAATCGGCAATAAGAGTTAGTTCGTCAACTTGTTTCACCCCTTCGATCTCTGACCAAGTTCCCAACAACTCTCCTTGGATATTCCCCCCCTGGATCTTCACTCGAAGCAGCTCCCCCGAAATCAATTGCATAGCATCGTATTCAATATCAACTTCTCCCGAACTGACTTTCAGCTTGTCCTTCCATACAAAGTTCACATTTTTCAAAGCAAACCGTGGCTGAAATAAAACGGGTCTTACATCTCCTTGGATATCCGCTTTGATGCGCCTTTCGATCTCATATTTTGTCCAATAGGCCGCAATATATAAAAAGCTCCCCCAAACTATCAGTACACTCAAACCGCAAAGGACACTGACGACAATAAACTTTCGATTTGCCAACCGAAACGGTTTCATGATTGGCCGATCATCATCTTTTGGGGCGAAATGACAACATCCACGCGTCGATTCTGCGACTTCCCCTCTTCACTGCTATTATCAGCAATCGGATGAAATTCTCCGTAGCCAACGGCAGCTAAGCGTCTGGGGTCCATGCCTTTTTCATCGACAAAATAATGGATCACGTTTGTCGCACGTGCGGTGGACAATTCCCAATTCGAAGGCCATTCGGAATATTCAATCGGTTCGTCATCGGTATGACCTTCCACATAAACCATGTGCTCGCCAACTTTTTCAGCCAAAATCTGAGCCACTGTATCTAACGTCGCTTTTGATGATTCCTTGAGATCCGTCTTGCCAGATTCAAAAAGAACCTTGCTAAGCAAGGTCACCACCAGCCCACGATCTTGCATCGAGACCGAAAGATTGCCGGCATCCACTTCTTTACGAAGCTGATCTTCCAATTCTGATTTGGCCCGTTCCAAAGACTGCTGATTGTTAATGACCTGATCGAGTTCCTGATTCAACCGGACGACTTCACTCTGTAAACTTTGAATCGTGGCTGCTTGCTCCTGCGTCACACGTGCCAAATCACGGTTTTCCGAGCACCCGGCAAAATACAAACTAAAAAGGAGCAATGGAATGATTCGCACGTTAAACTCACCTGTAATTTTACACCTCCGGACCTGCATCATACGCATCAAACCCCACAGAAACAAAATACGCTTTGCGCGTATCGCAACGCTTCACGGACCCAAGAATACGGCAGATGGATTACTTCACTGTCAGCGAAACATAGATGCTAAGTCCCGAACACACAAAAGCGCTCAGCAACAACATCTGAAAAAGCAGTGGCAACTTCACATTTTCCCTGAGCTTCAAGCTCGCCACCGTCTTTGATTCATTGATGGGCTTTTCTATCCGGATACCGCGTTCACTCATGATCGCATCAACCCCCTTCGCACAATATCAATTCTATGACTTCTTGATCAATGTCATCTTTCCAATCTGCTCCTGCGCCACTTTTACCTGTTCCATGATTTCCTTACGTCGAATGACTTTCATATAGCATTCCACGACACGCGGATCAAATTGCGTTCCACTATTAATCTGAATTTCCTGGATCGCTTGCTCAATATTCATGGGCTCACGGTAGCTACGCTTCGAAATCATCGCGACAAACGAATTAACAACACCCACAATCCGGGCACCAATCGGAATTTCTTCACCCGCAAGGCCTTCGGGATAGCCTTTTCCGTCATAGCGTTCATGATGATGCAATATAATCGGAATGACGGGCTGTAATGATGTTATGGATTTTAAAATACTTGCCCCGCGCGTCGGGATGCGCTTAATTTGATCGTATTCCTTTTTAGTCAATTTCCCTTTCTTAAACCATACCTTTTCGGGCAATGCCAACGCCCCGGTATCCAACAATAAAATCGCACGCTCCAGATGCGTTAACTCGCGGCTCGATAATTCTAGTTCTTTGCCGATTTCCATGACAAGATCCTTAAAAAAAGACAACTGGCCCCTATCTCCGCCAAAATTAAGTTCCAAAAGTTCATTAATCGTTTTAATACTCCCCAAGGTTAATTGTTCGGTCTCTTCAAAGAGCTGCGCGTTCTTGATGGCAACGACCGCATGTTCTGATAATGACTTCAAAATTTCCAAATCGATTTTTGTAAAGGGCTGATTATCGATCTTGTCCCACAACGCAATGATACCGACAATATCATCTTCAATAAAAGGAACTGCGATCGAATTCCGGCTAAGATGAAACTCACCCGTCGATGCCATTTTCCCCTGTAATCCCTTCCCGATTCTTACGCGGTGCCGATGAACAAATTTCGGATTACTGCCAAAGGAAAAATAGGGAACAAGAAATGCCTTTTCGGAATCGACGAGCATGATCGAACATCCTTTGGCTTTCAAAACCTGCGCGCTGAGCCTCCCAATGCGTGGGAGGAGCTCTTTGAGCCGCAATGACGAACTGATTACACGATGCACGGAATGCATGGTTGAAAGCGCCAATGCGCGGGGATGAACGGTTTCATAAAAATTATTCAGTTCGAAATTCTTATAGGCCAATTCAACATGGCACAAAACAAAATGTTCAAATAATTCAAAGAGGGGCTGAAGTTTCGATTCTGGCTTCGACAGGCAGCAAAGGAAAACAAGCCCTCGCAGGCGGCCAAAATGATAAAAAGGGAACGCCGCAGCTCTTTTCCCGCTGTTGCAGGTAAACAAATACGGGAGATCAACGTCACTCCCATGTTCATGAGTGATCTTTTTTGACAGGTCCTGCAAGAAACGAAAACATCGCAGTTGCTGCGAATCGACACTGCTGCTTGAGGAGCCGTAGCCTTTACGGTCAAGCTTAATGAGACAATTGTTCTCACTGCCCATGAGATACGCCCATCCGTAAAAATTACCGAACTGACGGGCGAAAGACTTATACCCTTCCTGCCATTGAGGGTTCGGCAGTAGAAACCGCTCAATAACTGTTTTTACGTACCGCTTATTTTTCATCGTTTATTCCGCTCGACAGATTTTCTAACTCCGCACCTTGGCTTTCTCGTAAGTGCTTGGTATACCGAATCCAAAGATTCCGAAATAATTTTCGTTTCACCAATAATCGGCATAAAATTCACATCCCCTGACCATCTCGGCACTACGTGCAAATGCAAATGACCCGGGACACCCGCCCCACTGACTTGTCCGATATTCATCCCGGCATTAAATCCATGAGGACGCAACGATCTTTTGAGTCCCGCAATCATGTCTTCCAAGAGCTCAATCCAATCTAGTTTCTCCACATCGCAAAGCTCATCCAACATCGCGACATGTCTTTTGGGAACAATCATGACATGACCGTTGTTATAGGGGTATCGATTCAACACTGCAAAATTGTAAGCCGTTCTCTTAATAACATAATTCTGCCGGTCATTTTTGGCATCTCGAAGCCGGCAAAACAAACAACCTCGCTCCCGAGCTTTCTTAGGCCGAATGTACGACTTCCTCCACGGTGCCCAAATTCGATCCATGAGGTTCCTTTACGATTACAATTTTGGGTAAATTATATAGATCCAATAAAGTATTAAAACTATGCAAATCCCAAAGCAATATTTTCGATTCCTGTGCCAGAAGTTTGGCATTTTGCTCAATGCCTGCCAATATAATGAATACCTTGCGTTGCACACGCTTACGAAAACGTTTCACATCCTCTTGGAATAAAAGGATATCCTCCTCTTGAACAGGTTCCGTAGCAATCTTACACACCCATTTGAATCTTGCGGCGCGTGCTAATAGCGTAATCAATCGTTCATGCGATTTACGCATAATCACTTCCGAAAATTGCGGACAACGCCATTTGCGCCCGTCAATTTCAACAAGATCATTCCGGAAATCCTTGAATAGGGCTTCCGCCTTGTCACTGACTTCCGACTTAATTTCAGTTCCAACATTCTCATAATTCTTCTGCAGCGCAGCGGAAAACCCTTCCGCTGCCATCACACTGTGGGGTGCATGAAGCTGATTTTTCCTATAAAATACTTCTTGAAGCCAGAATCGAAATAAGAAATCTTTAATGATATAAAAAGCACCACATTTTGTAATGAGTTCTTCCTGTGCCAACCGATCTAATATCTTCTTAGTTTCTCTTGTTTTTCTTTCGATATGCGATGCAATTGCATTTAATTTTCGCTTTCCCGAACAAATCGCCAACAATGCATAGACATAGGAGGCGCTGTCTTTCGCAAAGCGCCTGCAATCCTGTACGCGCTTTTCGAAGATCAGAGCAAGCCTTCCACGATGGTCATAGATCTCTTTCTGAAAAGCGACAAGCAACCTTTCTGTCGGCACTTCAATTTTACCTTTCTCGGTCGCTCCATTTAATGCGGCATGGGAAACAGGGAAACAAATCCCCAGTTGTTCAAGCAACAGGTCCAAGTAAGCCGGAAATCCGTCGGTCATTTTTAACATAAATTTTTTCTGGATTTCCGAAAAAGAAAACCCTGGCTGTTTTTTTTGCATAAATTCCGCAGTCTCTTCGTAACCAAGCGTCGCTAATTCGATAACTTCAAAATTTCCAAAAAGCAGCGACAACTTGTCATGAAATATTTCTTGAGCTTTTTCCGGTTTTGAGCTCGTCACAAGATAGAGCGTTTCTTTTTCCACCATGATTTCACGGCCAAGCAGGCCAAAAGGATCCGGCGCCGGCAATGACTCGAGCGATTGAAATTCATCAATCAAAAAAAGAATTTTCTTGTGAGTTTCTTCGGCAATGGCACCCGTCAGAGAAAACAATTCTCTCACCGAAGCCGTATTACATTCGCCGCGACGGAGCATTTTTTTGAGATGACGGATTTTTTCAATGGTCCTCGGTATGATTGGGGCAAGATCACGCAGCAAGGATTGCAAATTTTCGGGTGGGAAGAGTTTTAGATTTAAAAAAAGGCTTGTCAGGACTGCGCCGATCCAATGATCGACGAGAAATTCATAATTAAGCGCTTCCGCGCGTATGGAAACAACCAAGAGGTCCGGATTTTCGACCAGGGACTCGTAAATCGTGTAGAGTAGATGCGATTTTCCGACACCTTCCTGCCCGATGATGCCGATATTTTGCCGATATCCCTTTTGTAAGGCTTCAACCCGCTTCTCGACACTTAAGCGAATATTGTTTCGCTCAAAGGAATTCGCTTCCACGGTTTCACATTCCTTAGGATAGCTGAAGTACTCGTTCCGTTTCGGGAGGTCTTTCTGGCGGGAATCATTTGCATCATTCAAAACTTAAAATAAAATCAAATAAATACATCACGGCCTAACCACAAATCGTTTCCGCTCCGTCCCCCCATTTAAAGTGCTATCTTACCTTTTTAGTCCCGGAAAGCAAGCGATAAAAATAAAATATTTTCATCGCATTCTTTGCGATTATTTTTTTTAAAGCCGCTACCTAAAGGATATTATTTTTCTTGCATTGATGCGACTTTGCTGTTTCTCCGGCACCTTTGGAATGAATCGATTTGGCCCGGCCTTGAAAATAATTGCGGTAAATATTTATTCTCTCCGGATCTGTGACGAACGCACGATCTCCCCGCCCCGGCCTTCGATTTCCGCCAGCGCTCTCTCACCGTCCCCCGTGTGAACATTCACCGCTCGTATCAAATCTTCAATCACAATTGTTTTGAATCCATATTTTAATGCGTCCAATGCCGTATGTTTCACACAGTAATCCGTCGCCAAACCCGTAATAAAGACTCTTTTAATATTTCCTTTCACGAGATCATCCTTTAAGCTGGTTCTTTCAAATCCCGAGTATCCCTCGGCTTCAGGCGTTTGCCCCGTCAATGCTCTGATGTGTATTTTTTCGGCCTGAAGTGCGGAATGCAGTTTTGCCCCCCATGTATTTTGAACGCAATGAACCGGCCATGGGCCACCCTGCGTACGAAACGATCGATGATCCCGAGGATGCCAATCCTGAGTCGCAGCAATCAGAAAAAACATCGGCATGATCCGATTGATCGGTTCGATAATTTCATCTCCTCCCTGCACGGCCAGCGCTCCATTCGGAGGAAAAAAGTCATTTTGCAAATCCACAAGGATGAGCCCATCCGATTTCGAAACATAAACAGGATTTTGAGCTTGATCCATCCTGAATCACCTTACCCGTTGTAATCTAGACCAATCTGATTTTTTGCGGCCGACTTTCGCACATGCTTTCCCTTCATATTCAACGATATCGGCAGTCATGTCAACGCGATGCCGAAACAAGGAGGAACCAATGCCGTAAATATCGACCGGAACTTTGTGTTTTTCGAATAAGCATATTTTTTTTCCGTCAAATCCGCCCGATACGATGATCTTTAAATTTTGACATCCCCATCGATCAAATTCTTTCCGCCCCTTCCGTACGAGTTCCGGACAAACCCCATAAGCCTTTTTACTTTTTGAAGTGACGGACCGGTCGCGCAACGCCCCGCTTGTATCAAAGCGGACCCCCCACAACTTACCTTTCCCGCTTCCGACAACCCTTTTAGCATATTGCGCAAACAATTCTGGCGTCAAGTTTTTCATCGAGAGCTTCTCGCATATCAACCGGATTAATATTTTTTTCGTCGTTCCGATGCAGTCATTGTCCCAATCAATAAGAGCAATCCGGTTCAGATGGCCATCCGTTACTTTATCATAAGCGAGGCAGGCTTTCGCCGTATCTCCCCCAAAACAACCAATCAAGAAATGCGGCATCGTCCCAACGCTTTCAATGCCCCAATAATCAGCATTCGCATCTGTGGACACACCAAAAGCACCTGCTTTCAAAGCAGCATAGCCATCCGTTGTCTGCACCCAATAGTGATCAAAGCGCGCCGAGAAGAAAAATATTTTTTTCCCTTTTGCAGCTTTTACGACTTTGGCTACAGCGGTCGCTGTGGATGTCGGACGCGCTATCGCTCCCAACAAAGGCGTTTCCAAATGCGCAAAATATCGCGGATTACCGACGATAGCCAGGACCGGTTCATTCTCTTTGACACGTTCCCCGTCCTCCAATGCATAAACTTTGATTTCGCCCCATTTGTTTTCCCACAAATCATTCAATTTTTTCCTTAACACAGAACGCTCCCACTCCCATCGAATAATCTCTTTCTGATGCTGCCTCGCACTGGCATCCTGTAATTTCCATTGAACCGTTCGCAATTCATGATATAGCCTTTCTGCCTTTCGGGGATCATGATAAATACCGGCGCATGTCTTAAGAATCGCGATGGCCTCATCAAGACCGCAGACCACTGCATTTTCTCGCGGGAAAAACTGGTAACCGACTTTCATCGGCCGTGGGATGGCCATCAAAACCTCTCGCACTCGCAAAAAATAGCGATCCGTATAATAACCGCTACGGATTTTATCGGTGGGTATCTTAAACACGGTGGGTGATAATCGCGTCATTCCATCATCCCCCAAATCACCTCGAACGGGTCGGAGCCTTTTCAAGGCCGGACCAATCGACACGAAAAACATAAAAATAACTTTGATCGGATTCGTTTTTCTTGATAATCACCGGCTGAAAACAATTCAGGCTTTTACCCCGCAAGTAGTACAAACGAAATAAAATCGACTTGAGCAACGCCCGATCCGCGATCACGCTCATAAACTTTCCGTCCTGCTCATACTGAAGCGCTGATGCGTTAATGAGATTTCCGGGTTTACTGACTTCTTTCAACTCGTCTCCGTCCATGTAGAAGAAGCTCAGAGGCCTTCCTCCGCGAATACCTTTCTCGGGCATAAAAATTTGTGCATCCATCGTTTTGAAATCAACCTGCAAGCCATTTTTGTAATAACGAATCCCATTTTCTTCCTTGATCTGTCCCGCCTCTGGAGTACATTTATAAAACCCATCCGATAAATCTGTTAGATTCTGGATGTAACCCTCTTTGCCGGACGTCAAGCGCTCCCACATCCCTTTGGTTTGCTGTTTCTCGCGTTGGGTCTTTGCCTTTCTGAAATTCCATTTACCGATATAGGAAATGCCCAGGCTTTTTTCGATCATTTCGTAATAAAGCATAATGTAGGATGGTCCCGGCGTCGTTTGTCCGTG
>JAQTOZ010000025.1 GCA_028713205.1 Candidatus Omnitrophota bacterium | reverse complement strand
ACTTCAAGCGTTCATCCATAAGTACACTCTCTTTCCATGGCATAGAGCACCTCCGTTATGCCATTATTGAAAAAAAGTGTTACCCATGTCTCCGGTACAAGGTGTAACCTATGTCTCAGGTCGCACACGTTCACCACTTTCAAAGATTCATACCGGCCACTGTTTGACTTCAATTACGTTATCCAGTTTGATTCCTCATTTTTGCTATAGATTGCTATTTCGGTCTCTCCAAAAGCGTGTTATTTCTCCAATTTGACTTAAGTTTCTAGATCAGGTACCTTTAATACTGGGTTATTTAAATGATTTAAAAAGGGGAGTATAAAGGAAATAGGCGTATAGAATTAGGTTCTCTCACATCTTGTGATACCCACTGTGGCCTTAGAGGGGAGTATGACGGGCAATCGGAAATCGATCGGTTCTCATTGTTTGTCTATGAAGCGATGGGTGTCTCTGATTGTTATCATCACCTTGATCGGGTCTTATCATTTTGCAATGCCGCCATTAGGTTATTCCGCAGATCAGCTTCCGGTTTTGGCCAATGCCGTCATCCGGGTGTTCCCGGACGATTTGTCGCAGATCAAGGTCCCTGCCAAAATCGGAAAAATCCAGGCTGTTTTCAAAAGCTCCGGACGCGATGTGGTGATCCTGATTCAAGATGCTCACGCGATTCCCGATGCCCAACTCAGCATTCAGCAGCTGATCAATTATTTTCAGACGACGTATGGCATACGCCGCGTGGCCTTGGAAGGTGCGTCCTCGGAATTGGATCCGCAGATCTTCAAGAGTTTCCCGGACCAACCCCTGTTAAAAAAAGTCTTACGGCAATATCATGAAAATGGCGAGTTCTCGGCCGGCACCGCCTCCGCGATTTTCAATAAAACGGATTGTGTTTATCAAGGAATCGAAAACTGGGATTTGTATGAAGAAGGACTGACGTTTTATTTGCAGGCGATGCAAAAAGAGCCGGAGATTGTCCAAAAACTTACGGCCCTGAAAGCCCGGATCAGCGCTCTCAAGCCAAAGCTGTATTCAAAAAAGCTCTTGGAGGTCGATCTGGCGCTGGAGGAATTCTACGGCCATTACGGCAATTTGCTCGCGGTACTCTCGAAGCTGTCCCAAATTAAAAAACCGCGCGAAGGGACCGAGCTGCGGCTGATCCTCGATGAAAGCAAACGGCAGGGGGCGGGCGAAAAGGATGTCGAATCGGAAGTCAAAACGATTGCCGCGAAAGTTAAGAAGGGCCTCGAAGCGAAGTCCCGAGACGATGACCTGCAAAAGCTAACGGTGTTCAATAAAGAGTATCAGGAATTTGTAACCTCCAAAATTTCTCCGCAGTCCTTCGCCTTGTTTCTTCGGGAATTGGCCATCCAATACCGGATCCCGGTCAAGGTGTCCAAGCAACTGCAGGTTTTGATGCGAAATCAAAACTCGATGCGGGACATTCAGGGGACAAAACTTTTCGACGATTTTCAGACATATGCCGATGACGTGGTCTCGTCGCTGATGCGGAACGACGAAGAAAGCGGATTGAACCGGTTAAACCGGCGGCTTCATCTTTTTGATCGGTTGGCCAAATTGGAATTTAACCACGCGGACTGGGAAGAATTCCGGATGCTGATGAAAGAACTGGCGGATCGGGCGCAAACGCAGGCGGAAATTGCAGGCACGCAATCGGTAGCTGCGATTGCTGAAATATCGCAAATGGAGGAAGAACTGGCGGCCCTCATCCGCGCATGCGAACGGCATGTGGAATTTTATATCAACGCCGGCAAGCGCGATCAGGCTCTTTTTGAAAATCTCATGAAACTCATGGAGGAGAAATTAGCGGATAATGTCCAGCGAATCGCGGATAAAGAAAATTCATCGCAAACACACATGCCGGGAACACAAGACGATAAGCCCAATGCAAGTATTCTTGTCGCAGGCGGGTTCCATACGGAAGGCTTGACCCGTTTGTTCAGGGAGCGCGGGGTTTCCTTTGTGCTCTTGATGCCGGCCATGGCATCGATACCGGCCGAAACCCATTATCGCGCGCAAATGAAAGGGAATGTTTCGTGGCGCGGCTATTTTGAAATCGAGAACGGAAAGGTCGACCTGAACAAAGCCTTTGTGCGGGGTACGCGCGACAAAATTCTGAAAGAAAGCGGGGAAGAAACGGGCAAGGTCCTGAAATTCTGGCGCGATCAAGTCGTACGCGATTTGGCTCAGCAGAACCGTATTACAAAGGTTCGAAATTACACGGACATGATCGATGAGGTCGTCGGGATACGCGAAGCGGACCAATGGCAAAACAAGGTGATCGACGATGCCCGAAAATTTGCCGACGGCGTACGTGAACTCCAGGCTAAGGGAGAATTGAATCAGCAAAAAATCCTCGAGCTTCTCAAACCGGCATCGGTTCCGCCCGAGGCCGTCAACAATCAATGCGCCGCAGTTGCCGAATCGGGACTGATGGCATTGCTGTTGCGTGGCGAAACTCCTCCTGAAGTAGATATTCTGGGGTATGCCGGTGATGTATTCACAGATGATGTGCTCCACACGCTTTTTGGCGGGAGAGCCGGAATGCGTCCCGGGGTTTCGGCAAGAGTCGAAGTACCGGCGATACCCGCACCTACTCGTGCCGAACCGATCCCTTCAGCCGTTGAACCCGGCACTCCTGGCCAACGCTCGGAGACGAGAGCAGAAAGTGATCAAGCCGGAACGCCCGGAGATCAGCAACCCCAGCAACAAACCCGGCGGAGAATGCTTCAATACAGTTTGTGGTGGTTGGTGGGCGCCGCGCCATTGGCCGAAGGTATTATTTTGAGTTCTATTGAAATGAAAAAACGTTTGAATCAAGCACGTGACATGGTGATGCGAGAAGCTTTTTACAATCCCGATGCCGAAAGATTTTGGCAGATTCGTGAGCGGGGAGCCGAGAATTTTGCGGCCGGTATCGGGCTTGACTGGGAGAGAATCCATAAATTGCTTCCGGGGCCTTTTTTTTACGAATGGTTCCGGTCTTCGATTCGAGGTCAGCTGCTGCAAATTCTGGATGAGCCTCAGACGAGATTCAATACGCAAAATAAAAACAGAGCCGTGACCCTGCTGGTCTTGCTCAATGACCCTACGATTACCGATGAATTGGTCCGGCGATTGGAAGCCAAGCCGCGGGCGGGAACGTTGGCTTTCGGTCTCGAACCGCCGGAAGGCCAATTACCGAGTAACCGCTCCGTACGAAGTGCGGCAGCCTGGGCGGTGGGATGGATGCTGCAACGCTCGGAACGGCCCAATCCGCGGGCCGTGGATTGCCTCGTCAATGTTTTGTTGATGAATGACGTGACGGGACGTCAATCGTTTCTTGATGAGCGGGGTGCGGTCAATCATGAGTTATTGGAAAATGCTACGGCCATGAGATCGGTATGGACGGCCCTCGCAGCATCGGAGTATGACCGCAGAATGATGGAAAGGGGGTATGCGGCTGAAGGGTTGGCGGCTTCACTCGGTCCCGCGAGTCCTCAGAGGGTTCGAGGTGCATTCGACCTTTTGCTGGCACCGCAAGTGCATTATGCATCTGAAAGAGACGGCGGAGGCCGCATTGATAATTTTGTATTGCATGATCAATCCGTGCGTGAGCATGCGATGGAAGGTCTTCTGGCGAATCCTCGCGTTGATCAAACCGTCGATTATCTAGCGGCGATATCCAAAGATCCGGGTATCCGCGACGGGGGCACGAAGGCCGTCGAGAAACTGTTGGAAATTGCAAAGAGTAGCAATGTGCCGCAGGAAATCCGTGTCAAAGCCGTGCAAGGTATTTTAGAGGGATTGTCCTGGAATCACGATGCGGCGGATAGGGCTCTTACTGATTTAAAGCGAAATTATCAGCCTTTGGTGACGCTTGCCAGAAACGCACCCGCCGTTCGTTCGGAGACGCGCGCCGGAGTGGACAAGTACGAGGTGTTATTTCTAACGAAAGGTTTCGATGAAGCAAATTGGCGCTCATCCGGCAGGACGGTGGCCGAAGTGTTCGGCGGGGGAATCGGCGGTCCGATCCGGCATACCGCGAGTCTTCTGGCGGATTGGATTGAAAAAGGCGAGGGAACGTCCGGTTTCGTGAAAGCCCTGCGCAAGTTTGCGTTCTCGGATTTGCGCCGGCGCGTCAATCAAGGGCTTCTCTCCCGTTCGGAGACAAGACCGACTCCGGAAAGGGCGAGGCAACTGCAAGTATTGGAAGCCGGTGTGAGAAACGCTTGGGCCCGTGCTGTGCGAAGGGATCCCGCAGCGATGACGCATCCCTTTGAGCCGTTGGCTCAAGACACTTACCAAAATATTTTGAGCTTGTTAGACGCAACTCCTGTTTTCGAGAGCGATTTCCCGAACCTTTCGATAGAGGTTGCCGGGCCGATTCTGAGCGCTTATTTGTATCGCCGCGGGCAATATGAACGTGTTTTGGAATATTTCGATTGGGTTTTGAGTTTGCCGCCCTCTCCGGAAAATACGGGCAGGATGGAGAATGTCGTTTTAAATCCGTCGTTTGTTTTCTTGCTATTTGTAGCGAGCTTCATCGATATGAATTCCATTGAATCTGCCCGCCGTGAACGTATTGTGCCCATCGAGTATGTCTTGACACGTCTCGACGCTTATGTTGATCAACTGCCGGCGGATGATCGCGATAGTACAAGATTTCAATTGGGCACTTTCTTGAACCAATTGGCGCCCGCTGCGGTGGCATCGATTTTTGCCATGATGCGGCTTCACTTGCAACGGGCTAGTCAATCCGAAGCATCAGGAAGAAGTGATGATGCCGAATCCGCTCTTCAGGAGGTGGCGCGGATTATTTGGTGTATCCAAGAGATAAGCCGTCTTGAAGGCGATGTCGGTGCTTTTAGGGATCGGATCGATCACGAACAGTTACAGCAATTGCTAGGCAGACGCATGGCGGAAATTATGAGACGTGTCGATGAGTTGCGAAACCGCTCGGAGTCGAGACGGCCCGTCCGTGTGGACGAAGTTCGGGATATCCTGGTGCAAGGAATCAGAGCTTCTTCGATCGGCGGTGAACCGTTGGTGATAACCCCGGTCGGGACTCCGGTTCAAGTAAGGTTGCAATCACTTGCGCAAAGTATTTTGGATAAAATCGAAGCCCGGCGACGAAAAGGGCTTGACCGTGACGCCATTCGGCGCATTGTTCATCAGGTGCTGGAGCCGAGTCCCACCCAGCGTGCTTTGCGGGCGAATGTCGGACCTGTGACCGACAAAGTGACCGATGGATTATGGAAGCGCATCGAGCGAGGTGCGCAACGACCGTCGAGACCGGTTGGTGAGTCAAATTTGTCAAGGTTGTTGATCGCGCCTCCCGCAGTTCCGGACGTTGCGAATGCTCCAACGGTGAACGATCTTTCGGGATTATTTGGTTCGATTATCGTTAATGAAGGGATGAATGTCTTTGTGCCGGGAACCGAGACAACCGCAAAGCCGCAAGCTCCGCAACCGGTACAACCTTTGGTTGCACCGCCGGCTCCCGCTCCGGTCCCGGAAACACCCGAGGCAAGACAACCTGAAAAATCATTGCCGCCATCGACAGTCGTAATTTCGGCTGAAACTCAAGAAGTCGTCAAACCGACCGTGGCTCCGCCGCGCACCGAGGTAAAAACGGCAGAAACTACCGGCGAAGCGCCGAGTGTTACTGCGCCGCGGGCTCCCGCGGATGTTGTCCGGGGTCCGGCCCCGCCTGCGCCTCCGACACCCGGTCCTCCGGCACCGCCTTTGCCGCCGCAAGCTCCCGTACCGGTTACTTATGTTTCACCCGGCGTTCTGGCTTTGCAGGCGTTTTATCAACGGCACAAGCAGTTGATTGATGATGGTGCCGCCCAGAATTGGTTTGCGAATTCGGTTACCGGTATCGAGTGGCTGGCAGATCATCGCGATGAATTGGGCGAGGGGGAACCGGAAAGTCCGCGATTGCGTTTTCTGGTGGATGTGTTAATGCATGCAAACAAGTTGCCGGTGAATACCAATCTGCAAACCTGGGAACGCAAAGCGGGTGCTTATGATTTTTATCTGGTGAATCAGGCCGCGGTTGTGGATCAGCAATTGGTGCAACTAGGGATAACGAAATTTACCGATATCGACGGAACGCTCGAATGGTTGCACATGAACCGGCAGAGTCTTGGAATCCGGAGTTTGGCCACGGTCATTGAGGCTTTGATCGTCGCGCGGCGACTGGATCTTGGCCCGGGGCATCTGGAGAAGACCTGGAAATTCCGTGCGGCCGAATTCGATCGTGCCGTGAAAGACCGAGTAAAAATTCTCAGGGAAATGCGCAGAATTTGGGTTGGTAATAAGAATGTTGCTCCGGTGACGCCGATGCTCGGAACGGGCGAAGATTTACAGCGCTTGATTCAATTCTTTAATCCTGCGGTACTTCCCAAACACGGCAGTACCGAACCGTTGAGTCATCATTATCTCAATCCGATTCTTCGTTATGCCTATCGTTTGTACGGTGCCCAATACATTGTCCGGCAAATGCAAAGGCCGTCTCGGGCAGCGGCAGCGGCGGCAGTACAACCAACGCAAGCACCTCCCGCACCGCCGGCGCGTTCCGAAACACGGACCGAGGCGCAAAAGGCGGGGATCGATAACGTTTTTATGGGCGAATTGAAATATCGATTGCTGGATTTTCAAAAACCGGGCGCAACCGTGCGGGATTTGTGCTTCGTCGACACGGGGTTAAGCGAGCCGGACGGATTGATCGGTGTGCAGGTCGCGGATTTGCCGTCGGAGGGAGATCATCCCGGCGAGTCTTCGGTGATTTTCCGGTATCGTGTGCGGAATACCGAACGGTCCGAACGCATCGACTTTGCCTCGGACGGTGAACCGGATCGTACTCAAAGGATGAATAAACGGAACGAAATGGTGCGTGTGTTGATGACGGGTCTCAACCAGATTCAGACGGATTTGAACGGAGGGCAGGTTTTGGGCGAAGTTATGGAGAATCTGGGCCGGAAGCTCAGAATGGACAATGCCGTCAATGAGCTTCGAAACCTGGAGTTGAATGAGTTGGGCTCTTCGGCAACACCGGATGAAATCTTTGGCCTGGTGGTCGATTATGCCCTTCGCGGAGGTTTGGATGCCATTACGTTTGTCAATGGAAATAAGGTCGTCGGTCCGTATCGCGACTCTTTAGCCGTGCAATTAAATAGCGCTGATTTGGAAGAGCCTGTGGTATTGAAAGTTCCAATGTCTTCAAGCGATATGACTCCAGAAGAAAGGATGGACGAATTTTTTAGATATCTGGAAAGTATTACCTATGAACAAGGGACCGGGGCCCTTTATGAGAGAACCCTATTAATATCGAAAATTTTGGCACAGCAGGAACATTTAAGAGCGGAGGCTGAAGGGGAGCAACTCGCGGAGCCGGGCGAAAGTTATTTTGATATCGATCCTCAAGCCAACTTTTTGATGAATCGACCGGTTCGGATTATGGGCAGGGCCTACGGTGAGACTTTTCTGCGGCCGCAATATAAATTTACGGATCCCGACGAGGATTTGTTGGAGACCGAAAGAAAACCCTATCAGGTAACCGTGAACGTGTTGAAAAATCCGCCGCAAGTATCACCCATCCGGCGGCAAGATCCCGGCCAAGGGCCCCGGCCGGACGCGGCACGTTCCGAATTGCGGGTGAATGTGGGGGTTTTGGCGTCGGACGCTGCTACGAGTTTTGTGGATTTGCATATGCCGCTGACTCCGTCACAGGTTGATATCGCTCTACAACGATTGTCGAATTTGGTGGTTTCGTCCTCCCAAACGGATATGCAAAAGTTTCTGGATGCATTTCTCCAGGAGGTACGTGACAAAGCCGAACGGGAGCAGGGCCGCTACGCCAAAGCATATGCGGATGCGACCGTGGCCGCGATGCAGGAAGTTGTTCGATTTATTCTGGCCAGTTATCCGAAATCCGGTGCGGCCGGTGCGATTCTGGCGCCGGATGTTACCAGTCAAACCGAGGCGGCCGATTTGACGCGGCATTGCCAGGAAGCCGCCAAACTGGGCGGATTGTTCAAAGATCTTTTCGTGACACGGGAAGGTGCGCGGCAGGGTAAAGTGGCCGATATGATTTGGAATGCCTTGATCAAATCCGGTTTGGGGTCGGATACGGTACATTCACCGGTGGCCGATCTCAATGGTGTGCGCGGTCTTGACGAAGGACGCGCGATTCCCATGGCGGTGGGAAATGTGGTCAACAAAAAGACCAAAGTTTTTCGCAATCCCGTGGTCCAACTCGGCATCAATTATGAACAATATGCGCAGCATCCGCTTTCCGAATATGATGAAGCCTATGCCTGGCTACTGCAGTTTGCGATGCTCGTCGTGGTCTCGAATAAACTGACTCCCGGACAAGTGGAATATCTGAATCAAGCCGAGGAACTGCGACGGAGCGGACAAGAACTGGGAGAGAAGCTTCGATCGGAGCTTCGGGTTGTCGGCGAAAAACTTGCCGAGGATTTGAATAAAATGCAGGGTGAATTCAAAATTATCGATCCCAGCGGCAATGCCACCTTGGATGTGAATATTACCCAGGTGCGCGCATGGATTGAACATCGTGCACAGCAACTGATGGCGAAGGCCGCGTAATCCGGGTTCCCCCAAATTCGAATCTCATTCGATGATCGATTTGTGCAGACGTCGTTTCCCGGATGGCGGTTTTTATGATGTCCCTGCCTCGAATAGATTCTACCCATTGCTAAAGAATTGTGCTAAAATTTCCGATCTTTAGCGCATTTCCTGCAAGTATGGTATTGACGTTGTTTTCTTTGCGCGTGCGGGTGTGGCGGAACTGGCAGACGCGCTGGACTCAAAATCCAGTGTCCGCGAGGGCATGGGGGTTCGATTCCCTCCACCCGCATTTAGTTATTATAAGAAAATAGTGTGCCGAGATTTAGGTATGACGTACTGGGTGTATATTTTGAGGAGTGAAAAAGATTCCAGATTTTATATAGGAATGACTCAAAATATCAACCACAGAATTGATGAACATAATCGGGGGCGTGTCGCTTCAACAAAAGCAAGGATGCCATTGCGGATGATATATTGTGAAGCTGCCTCTGATCGAAGATCTGCGCGAATACGAGAAAGATATTGGAAGTCAGGATCCGGGCGAGAGAAAATCCGCCGGATGCTGAGCGAAGGAAGCGGCAAGTTATTGGCAGACCTGCCTATGGGCAAGTAGCTTAAAATGAGGCAGACTTGCCCGCCGGCAGGCGGGCGCGCTGGACTCAAAATCCAGTGTCCGCGAGGGCATGGGGGTTCGATTCCCTCCACCCGCATTGTAATCATGTTTTTCCGAGAAATTTAAAAAGGTAAAAAGGGTTACACTCAGATTTCGGTCTTGAAATGAGGTGTGATCTTGTTTCCTTAAGCGAATCAAATATCATGGCAAGCGGTATTAAGCCTTATCCTTTTGACGTTTTTGAGAAAAAATGGCAAGCCTACTGGCAGAAGAACAAAACCTTCCGATCTCCTGATCCCGGAGAACCGGGCAGCAATAAGCCGAAATTTTACGTACTCGATATGTTTCCTTACCCGTCCGCGTCAGGACTACATGTCGGGCATCTCGAAGGTTATACCGCAACGGATATTCTTGCCCGGTACAAACGCATGCAAGGATTCAATGTCCTCCATCCGATGGGGTGGGATGCATTCGGTCTTCCCGCAGAACAGCACGCCTTGGATACGGGGACGCATCCCGCAAAAACGACCGCGCAAAATGTCCAGAACTTCAAGCGGCAGATTCAAAGTCTGGGGTTTAGCTATGACTGGGACCGCGAAGTCAACACCACTGATCCGGAATATTACCGCTGGACACAGTGGATTTTTCTGAAACTTTTTGAGAAAGGGCTTGCCTACGAGGCCGAGGTCGCGGTCAATTGGTGTCCGGAACTCGGAACCGTTCTCGCCAATGAAGAGGTCATTGACGGCAAAAGCGAGCGCGGCGGATTTCCCGTGATGCGCAAGCCGATGCGGCAATGGGTGCTTAAGATTACGGCATACGCCGAAAGGCTGCTGGCAGATCTCGAAGGTTTGGATTGGCCGGAGTCCATTAAAGAGATGCAGCGAAATTGGATCGGTAAATCGACCGGTGCGGAAGTGGATTTTCCGGTGGTCCCGCAGACAGCGAATGCTCATCAGAACGGTTCGGGGACCTTTGAGACCATCCGGATTTTTACGACGCGGCCCGATACGCTCTTTGGGGCGACTTACATGGTGTTGGCACCGGAACATCCGATGGTGGCGAAAGTTACGACACCGGAGCAGAAAAATGCCGTCGAAGAATATGTCGCGATGTCTGCGCGGAAATCCGATCTCGAGCGCACGGATTTGGCCAAGGAGAAAACGGGTGTTTTTACCGGTGGGTATGCGATCAATCCGGTGAATCAAAAAGAGATCCCGATCTGGATCGCGGATTATGTGCTGATCAGTTATGGTACCGGAGCGATCATGGCGGTTCCCGCGCACGACGACCGTGACTTTGAATTTGCCCAAAAATTTGATTTGCCGGTCATTCCGGTGATCCGGGACCCCGCCGCCAATGCGGATGCGGTCCTTGAAAAAGCTTTCACGGGAGTCGGGATTTGTTTTAATTCCACGACGCCGGACGGTTTTTTTACGATTGATGACATGCCAAGCGATCAGGCCATCGAAAAAATTGCATTGTGGCTGGAAAATAAGGAGATTGGCCGAAAATCCGTCCAGTACAAATTGCGGGATTGGCTTTTCAGCCGCCAGCGTTATTGGGGGGAACCGATTCCGGTGATTCACGCGGACGGAAAGGTGCAGGCGGTGTCTTACGGCGAATTGCCCGTGCAGTTGCCGGTGACGGAAAGCTATAAGCCGACGGGAACCGGCGAAAGTCCTTTGGCCGCGATCAAGGAGTGGGTGGAAATTAAAGATCCCAAAACCGGGAAGCCGGCCCTGCGCGAAACGAATACCATGCCGCAATGGGCGGGTTCCTGTTGGTATTATCTGCGTTATCTTGACGCAAAAAATGACCGGGCCGTGTGCGACAAAGAAAAGGAAAAGTACTGGATGCCCGTGGATCTTTACGTCGGAGGTGCCGAGCATGCGGTGCTGCATCTCCTCTATGCGCGTTTCTGGCATAAAGTGCTTTACGATATTGGCGCGGTTTCGACGAAGGAGCCTTTTCAGCGGCTGGTAAATCAGGGCATGATCCTCGGCGAAGACGGGCAGAAAATGTCCAAATCACGCGGCAATGTTGTCAACCCGGATGAAACGGTCGAATGTTACGGTGCCGACAGTGTGCGGCTCTACGAGATGTTCATGGGGCCGTTGGAGATGACTAAACCTTGGTCGACGCAAGGCGTGGAAGGTGTTCACCGTTTTCTGGCGCGCGTGTGGCGGCTTTTTGTCTCCAAGGACAATGAATTGCAGACGACGATGATTAAACGTCAGCCATCGTCGGAAGAGTTGAAGCGTCTCCACACGGTGATCAAGAAAGTGACGGAAGATTTGGACGGGATCCGTTGCAATACAGCGATTTCGGCACTGATGATTTTTGTCAATGAGACGCTGGAGGATGAAGAACATACCTATCAGGTGATGGAACAGTTTGTTTTGTTGCTGGCGCCGTTTGCGCCGCATATTGCCGAAGAGCTTTGGCGCATTCTGGGCCATAATGCCAGTTTGGCCTACGAGCGCTGGCCCGCGTACGAAGAACGTTATCTGATTGAAGACGAGGCCGAAATGGCGATCCTAATTGGCGGTAAAGTTCGTACTAAATTGGTCGTATCTAAATCACTGAGTAATGAAGAGGTCGAAAAGTTGGTTTTGGCCGATGAAGTCGTGGCAAAATGGATCAGCGGTAAAGAGATCAAGAAAATCGTCGTTGTCCCGGGACGCATGGTTAACCTCGTGGTGAGTGAATGAGAAAAGTCCAAATCCGGCGTAATGAAATTCATGTGGGCGGCAAAAAAATTCCGCTCATTTCAGGTGAAGTTCATTACTGGCGTTTGAATCCGAGTTATTGGAAAGAAATTCTTACGCGTGTCAAGGAGATGGGCTTGCGGGTTGTCTCGACATACATCCCGTGGGATTACCACGAATACAAACGGGGCAAACTCGATTTTACCGGCAAGACCGATCCGGCACGAAACCTGGTGGCCTTCCTCGAATTGACCCGCAAAGAAAAATTATGGGTCATCATCCGTCCTGGACCGTACATCTATAGCGAGTGGCCGAACGAAGGTGCGCCCGCGTACGCATACAAATTCCACCGGCTCCATCCCAAGTTTCTATCCATTGCGAAAAACTACATGACCAAAGTGACGGCGGTGCTGAAACCGTACTTCGCGACGCGTCAAAACGGGCACATCATGCTTTTTCAGGCGGACAATGAGATCGACGCGTGGCCGGATGTGTTCGGTCATCAATACGGATTGAACGGACAGCCGGGACTTTTCCAGGAATTCCTCAAAAGGCTTTATCAGCACAACATCGGCAAGCTCAACGATTGCTGGGGGACGACCTACGAATCGTTCGATGACGCGGGCGCTTTTATCGCGACGATGCTCAATGATGAGCCCGGACTTCCGCTCAAGGGCGACCGTGAGCTTCAGCGCAACATTGATTACTTCAAGTTTAAATACTGGTATGCCCGTGAATACGCCGAGTGGATGGTAAAAACCTACCGCGATTTAGGGGTCGATATTCCGATTTATTTGAACGTCTATCCTTTCTTCTATGCGCATGACTGGGTGCAGTTGCAGGAGGTTTCCGATCTGGTCGGTGTTGATCTTTATCCGTCCGCGGAACTTGCGGAGGATCAATACGAGCAACGCAAATTCATGGATAAGATCCGCTACCTCAAGCGGGTTTCGAAACTGCCGTTCATTGCGGAATTTGCTTCCGGGGTGTGGCATTCACGGCATTACGAAACGGGAGTTTTGACGCCCAACCATTACCGGCTGCTGGCCTTGAGCGCTTTGATGGGCGGGATTTCCGGATGGAACTGGTACATGCTGGTGAACCGCGATAATTGGTATATGTCTCCGATCAATGAATGGGGGCGCGTCCACGGCGAGCTTTACGATGTCTTCAAGCAGGTGGTTACGATTTTTCGCAGGATGCACCCTCCGTCCTTGTCGAAGATCACGGACGTGGCCGTGACATTTAACCCTCTGCAATACGCTGCGCGAACGTTGACCCACAACAGTCCGGTGCTGGTGGCATTGTACGAATCGGATGTCGATTACGATATTTACGATCCGCGGTTGGGAGTATGCGATAAAAAAATTATTTTTTATTCCGGCAATCAATGGCTCGAAGCGGCGACGCAGGTGAATTTACGGAAATATGTCGAAAAGGGCGGCATTTTGGTGGCGTTCCGCGATTATCCGCGAAAAGATGATCGGTTCCAGCCGTGTTCGCTGGTCGGTTTTGAGGACCCCCGGCGGATACTGTTTGAGTTCCGGCGGAAGCTTTCAATTCAGCTCGCGCCGGGACGTCCACAGGTTGAATTGGTGAGTTCGGTGTATACATTCGACCATGTGCAAGGGGATAAGATCATGGTCGATTTGGGCTCTTACGGAAAACATGCGATCGGATATTTCAAAAAGGTGGGCAAAGGCAGGATCCTGCATTTGGGCGTGGGGCCGACCCGGGAACTGGTCGTCGAAATTCTGAATTATTTCAAAATCCCTCTCGTGAGTTATTCCACGACGCCGGACATCAAAACGGGACTTTTTAAACGCGGGAGCTCGTTTTATCTCGTCGTGACGAATAACGGTGACGAGGACAAGAGTGCCAGTATTTATCTACCGGCCATCGATTATCGCGGCAAGATGACCGTGCGTGATTTGATGCAGAATACCCGGGAAGTGCGTTCCTCAGAAAGACGGGCGCCTTTTACGACCGACATCCGCCGCAAAGACGGTAAAGTATTCGAATTTCGTAGGATTTGATTTTCGGGGCCATCGACTGCCGTATCAGGGGAAAAGTGATGCTATGTTCGGATTGGGAATTCAGGAAATTGTTTTAATCCTTTTGATTGCACTGCTGCTTTTTGGGGCCAGCCGTCTTCCCGAAATCGGCAGAGCTCTTGGTAAGTCGATCAGCGAATTCAAGAAAGGGTTGCAGAATCATTCCGACGAAGGGAAAAAAAGCAAACCCGGCGATTGAGGAGGACAGACCATGAAACGATTGATTCTGCAGGTGTCGGGCGGTACTATGATGTTGTCTTTTTTAATTGCGACATGTTTGATTGCGTCTCCGGTATACGCGGCGAAAATTTCGAAGCCGAAAGAAATTTTTGTTGCAACTCGAAATGCTGCCCGGTATCACATCCCTTCATGCATATGGGCGGAGAATATTAGACCTGAAAACAAGGTCATGTTTGTGAGTAATGCGGAAGCGACGAATGCCGGCTATCGGCCTTGCAAAACGTGCCATCCTGATAAAACGGCAGATAAGATTGCCAACGTTGAATAGCGTTAGGTACCGGAAAACATTTCTGTGACGTTGACCAAAGCCTGCCTGTCCGTCAATGGAAGTCCTCATCTCGGTTCTGTGTGGCGTGGAAAATTCAGATCATGAAATCTTTCCGGGATCATTTGTCTCAAACGATCCTTGCGCCAAGGGGTTCGAAATAAAAGGCTGGCTCACGCGGTGGGTGTGCTTCTTTCGAGAAGCGTCAGGCGTCCCGCATAACCGTTGGCATCCATCCGGATAAATAAAGCCGATCAAAGGTTGGTCAACGAGACTGTGACGTCCGGTCGTTTCTCCGGGAAAGACCGCCTTTATGCGACGAGCCTGGATTTGAGTTTAGTGCTGACCATCCGGAACAGTTGTTCCAAATCCTCGGGGTCCGGCGTTTGCAAATAAATCCCGCGAGGATGGTTGGCTGGATTCGGCAGATTGGGAAAATCCGGATCCGGGTCGGTCCGGGCATCATTCGCCAAGCGGCGCAGAAAATAGGATTTGATGGGATTAAAATTGGTGACGCTTTGATAAGGATCGCTTCCCTCCGTTGCCTGTGACCCCAGTCCGATCGTATAGATGAGCACGCCATCCGTCTTTGCATAATCCGTTTCCACGATGGCAAGATTGTAACTTTCTTTGAGTTGTTCGCTTCGGATGGTGCGGCTGATGGCACCGCTGTTGACCCGCTGATTGAGTCTCGAGTCCAGGTAGAGAAGTGAGTTAAAACAATTCCGGATGTCGGCGCTGCTGTAGGTCCCGGAACAGCGCGTTGTGTCCGTGTAAGCATCGATGACCAAAGTCGGTGTATTGCCGGCGTTGAGATATTCCGCGCAACTCGTCGGAGTCGGTTGCGGAAAATTACGAACAAGGGGAGGGACGCGGCCATTGGTGAATATTCCGCGGAAGACATTGGGCGCGCCGTCCGTGAAAATGAGCATGGCCTTCACCGGATCAAATGTCGCATTGGGATTGTCGGCGGATTCGATTTCGATTCTTCCCAAAGCAATGGCGTTTGATATGTTGGTCCATCCTTCCGAACTCAGGTCATCGATAATGGCGTGTAGTGCATTTTTGTTGACCAGCGCCATCGGCTGCAATACCGCGGCCGTACTCCCGAATTGAATGATGGCGATTTGGTCGATGTTTTCCTGGAAAGAGTCGACGAATGTTTTGGCGGCGTTTTTCAGCGCCTGTATTTTCGTACCGGCCATCGAGCCCGAGGTGTCCAAGACCAGGCTGATGACGGCCGGAAAACGTCGCGAGGTGGAAGACGCCGAGACATTGATGAATTCCAAGCCGGCGTTGGGAATCAGGCACATGAAGAGCGTCGGAACCCGGAGGCTTGCGGAGAGGCTGAGTGTCCCGACATGGTTTTCATCGATGGTGAACTCGGCGGTCGCGTCCGTGATTTGTGAATCCGGGATTCCCATCTGATGCAGGTTGTAGTGAATCAGCTGTCCCGAGTCATTTTCGATGTCCGTCGTGTCGGTCTCCCCGTTTGAAAACCGGATAATCCCCGCAATCGCGCTGGCATCCAAAGCCCTCCGTAATTTGGCTTTGACCAGGAAAGCGTTGGCCGTATCCACGGTAAGCCCGCCGACAATCAGTAAGGCAAAGACGAAAAGCGGGCCGAAGACAAGGGCTTGTCCGCGGCAATCGCGGCGATGGAAAAATTTAAAACACCGTGGATTCATAAATCACCGTCTCCTCGGTCAAAAATGTGAACAAGCTTCCGATGGGCGTAACCGGCGTGTAGCGGTAAAAGACCTCTCCGATCGCTACGCGTTTAAAATTAATGACCAGGGACGTGTCGATCCGGCTCGTATCGAATTGTGTCGAGTAATTGCCATCGCCCGCCGATTCGGCGTCCACCAGCCTTACGACTTGGTTAGCATCCGCGACATAGGTGCTCGCAACGACCGTGCCGTTTGCCGAGAAGCTATTGAGAAGAAGATCGCCTTCATCCCGAATCTCGGACACGATATTCGCCAGACAGCTTGATTGGTTGTTGTCGGGAAGATAAGCGCAATCGCGGAAAGCGATATTGGCCGCTTGCCTGCTCATGTTCGAAACTCGTAGGCTCATCAGGTACATATTGCTGAGTTCGACGGCGCCCAGGACTGCGCTGATTACGACGGGCAGGAGGATTGCGAATTCAACCGTTGCTTGTCCGCGCGAAATGATGCCGTTTTTTCTAAAAGGGTTCATTGCGAATCACCGTTTGGACCACGAGTTGATAGTGCGACGGCAGGGTCGTATCCGGTCTTAATCCGAAAAGCGTCAGGATCACGGGATGAATGTCCAGCGGACGCGATAACCGGAGAATGAAATATTCGGAACTTTGCCCTGCCGTTGCTCCGTCGTTTTGATCGACGAACTCGATTGAGAGGTCGTCGACGCCGCAATCATGAGCGGTTTGAATGACCCGGTTGCGGATCGAATCCTCGCGCGTGGCCACGCCCGGATCCGTCAGCCCCAGGCTGCCAAACCTGGAGGCTTCGCTGGCCGCATAGTGCATGACGGCCCAGTGATAACCGATTTGCGCAACACTGATTAATCCGGCCATCAGCAAGAAGGCCAGGATCAGGACAAACACGAACTCAACCAGAGTTTGCCCTTTTTCATGTCCGGTCAATTTCGCGTTCTTCATTGATCCTAGCCCTCCGATATCAATGTGCCTGAAAATCCGACCTTTCAATTTAACTGTAGCCCGGTCTACAACAGGGAACAACCGGGGCCCCCTCATGTTTCTTTTAACAGACAGACCGTATGGTTTGGCAATACACAGGTAAAATGACGCTATCCTTAAGATATCTCGAGCACTTGCGTCATCTGATGGGCCCAGGGGAGGGAGCCTAAAAGTTTGTTTAACAATACAGTGTGCAGAGGGTAAGTGATTCAGGAATTCGGCCGTAAATAGAGTACAAAGAACCATGTTCTATCCCGGCTCGACGAGTTTTCCCAACGTTGGGAAAACTCAATAAGAACGATACAGGAGGGTTCCTTTGAATGCCGAATTGTGCCGACGTCGGCACAATTCAATGTTCCTCCGGTGCAGGGACTGAGCTTGTTGCTTTGGCAGAGTGAACATGGAAAGCGGCATGATTCAAATGTCCGTCGAATCATGCGTTATGTAAGAACACCCGGTGGCGCAGCCCGCGGGAGAAAATTGGGAGTGTTTATGAGTGGACAGACAAGGATGATTCTGGCGATGTTTGCGGCGTTGGTGTTTGTGTTGGGAAACGGGCTTGGTGTTCGGGCGGAAGAATCTCAGCCGGGGCAAGACGATTTCAGTTTTGTGCAATTGTCGGACACGCATTGGGGATTTGACGATCCCAAAATTAATCCGCATCCGGAAGATCCCCTGAGTAAAGCCATTGACGTGATCAACCGGTTAAATCCGCAACCGGATTTCATCGTTTTGACCGGTGATTTGACCCACAAGACGGATAATGCGGAGGAACGGAGAATCCGAATGAATAAATTATTGGAGAAGGTTCGACTTCTCAATGTCAAAAATATTAAATTTATTCCGGGGGAAGATGATGCCGGTTCGGACAACGGTGAGACTTTCAAAGAAATGGTTGGGGCGACGCATTATGCATTTGATCATCAAGGTGTGCATTTCATTGTGTTGGACAATGCGTCCAATTCGGATTCGAGTCTTGGTGATGAACAATTGAAATGGTTGGCCGGGACCCTTCAAAAATTTAATTCCGATTCTAGGATTGTTGTTTTTGTCCATCGGCCGCTCTTTGATTTGTATCCGCGCTGGGGGTGGCAAACGCCGGACGGTTCGAAAGCGTTGGATCTGCTAACGCCTTATAAAAATGTGACGGTTTTTTACGGTCATATTCATCAGGTTGACCATTCCATGTCAGGTCCTGTTGCCATGCATGCTGCCAAAGGGATGATGTATGTTTATCCAGCGGCCGGTTCCGCTCTGACGAATGCTCCTGTCCCTTGGAATCCGGACTTACCTTATGATGGTTTGGGGTTCCGAAATGTGAAGGTTCGGTTCAACCCGGATGAGTATAAAATAACCGAATATCCCGTGACCGGTCTTGTGGCTGAACCGCTTGAACATGTCATTCAGATCACCGCGAGGCGTTACGCTTTTGACCCGTCCGAAATCAAAATCAAAATGGGTGTTCCGGTCGTGTTGGAACTGACCTCCTTGGATGTTAAGCATTCCTTCAATTGCCCGGATTTGGGAGTGCGCGATGAAATCGTGCCCGGAAAGGTCACGCGGATACGCGTCCAGGCGCCACGCGGCGGAATGTTCGTATTCAAAAGCGACATCGACAGCCTGACGGAGCAAGGGGAGATGCAGGGCAGGATTACGGTTGTGAGATAGATTGAGCTCCGGGAGTTTATGAACGATAGGCGCTTAGGAGGTGGCGCGGGGCAGGAAACCCTGCGGTGGTTGATGGCCTTCTTACGGCGGCAAGAAATTCTTACGCGATGTCTTCTTTAATGACCAAAATTTGTTTGCCGTCTCCTGATTCAAGCGTGTAGTAAATGGGATCGTCCAGGACGACTTTCCCGCTGACCGTGGTGCCGTTCTTCAAACGGAAAGTTTTCATATTGGGGTCATTTTGCGGAGTGGTTGGTATGGACACGGACGGCTTTGGCAACTGAGTCGTCAGTTTTGCAATCGCTGCAGATGCGGTGATGGTTGTCTGTTTCGTTTTTGCGGGTGTGGGAGCCGGTCTCGTGTTTTGCGGTGTTCTTGCCTTTTTTAACCCGTCGTCGATTGCCTTGGAAAAATCGGGGATGTTGAATCCCGCGGTTTTTTTGGGCTGTATTGTCAATTGTGCGACCTTCCATTGGAAGAATGAAATCTTCATTTCGGCCTCATGTCTATAGACATTGACGGCGTTTCCGTAAGTCGAATTGGAACCGGGGAATTTAGCGGGTACGGTTTGCTCGAATTTTAACAAGATTCTGTTTGGCCTGAGCCAGGTGGATTGGATGAGATGGTATTGCGGTGGATCCAGCCGGTCGTCGCGAATTTTCAGCAAGGTTTCGGTTTGTTCAAACAATTTACGGGCATGTTCAAAGCCGCTTTGTGCCGTCTTGAGGACCTTCTTTTGGGCTTTGTCGAATTTGCGTACATAGATTTGATTCGCAAAATCTTCATAAGCGCTGATGGCGCCCCAATTGCTATAGTGGATCAAAGCGCAAATTGCAAATAAAATGATGAGGATGATCAACGCGATGATCTGTTTCATGATTCCGTCTCCTTGAAGTCACGGATTGGGATTTCGTTTTTAGGACTTGGCATGGCTTGTTGTGTGATGGTTGACCACGGCGATCTTATGCAAATTAAGACAGCTTGAGCCTCTTCACGGTGATAAAAGTGATCACAAAAATACCGATTTCGATGATGATGGTTGCGACGGCTGCTCCGACATAAGAAAACGACGTGATTAAAAGGAAAATCAGCGGCAGTCCGAACATGGCCATGACGACATGGATTCTGGAATAAATATGGGTTTTGCCGCACACAAGCAAGAACTGAATGCGGAAGGCGTTGGAACTGATGACGAGGACCGAGATCAGCAATAGCCGCAAGGACAAGACCGTCTCCGGATAATCGCCGCCGCACAGGATGCGGACGATCACACGCGAGAAGATGAAGATCAGCGGGAGGCAGATCAGAGAAATGTTGATGGTGATTTGCTGGATTTTTTGCATAAATTCGAACGCGCGCAGTTTGCTCTTATGATAAATCTTGCTGAGCCTCGGGAAAAGCGCCTGGGAAAAGGAAGTCAAAGGAAACGTTTGGCACAGGCCGGCGATTTTTTCGGCGATAGAATAGAACCCCGTGATGGTGTTGTTGGTCAACAGGCCGATGGCAAAAATGCGCGTGGTGGTATACGCATTGATCGCGACAATGGAAATAAAAATGTCCCAGCCTGCCTTCAGTTGTTGATGCAGACTGGTGTAGCCCGGGAAACGGAAGGACACGCCGAATTTTTTAAAGACGACGTATTGCCCCAAGAGACCGGTGATCAAAAAGACCGATGAGTTGATCAATGGAACCATCAGATAGTCCTGAGACCCCTGGACAAAGAGAAAAATAAGGAATGCGAAAAGGATCCCGCCCAGAATATTCAAATCGGAAATGTGTTTCATCTTTTCCTTGCCTTGAAAAAACCAGACCGGGAAAATCGTGTTGCCGATCACGGCCCCGAAACTAAACACGTAGACGAGCCAGTCGTTTCTGAATTTAGGAATGAAATAGACGACGGCTCCGAGCATGATCAGACTGAGCAAAGCCAGGACCAGCTTGACCGTCATGACCGAAGAAAAGATCCGGCAGACTTTGGCGTGTTCGTGCTGACACAAAGAGATTTCCTTGGTGGCGGAGATGCTAAACCCGTAATCGGTCAGGATCATGAAATACTGGACAAACGCTTGGGCGAAAGAGATCAGTCCGAATTTCTCAGGTCCGATGACCCTGAAAAGATAGGGCAGGATGATGATCGGCAGGAGATAGGTGATGGCTTGCAGTACGGAAAGAGATGCGAAGTTGTTGAGGACCACCGTGCGTTCGTGGTGCTCCGCCATTTTGTAGGTCTTTTTTATGAGTTTGATGATGGACGCCATTTGCGTAATTTATACTTTTCGAGATTATAAAACAAGAGATAGAGTCCATGCCGGCGTCCGGGGCATTTTCGTCTCTTGCCCGGCAGTTTGAAAGGTTTTAAAGACAGCGAAGAATCTGATTGCGCCGCCGGTCATTTTTTCCTAAAATACCGTTGCTGCTCACCTGACTATCTTCGAATGCCTTCACTCAAATATTATCAACATACGATTCTCTTTTTTCTGCTCATCCTCTTGGTGTCCGGATTTGTCTTGCGCCAGGCCGTGAAACAAATCCAAAAGGTGTCGCGTGCATGTGCGGTCGATATCGAACCAAGGGGCAAGTCCCGGGCCTCTCCATCCGATGATCTTCGCCGTTTGCGTATGAACAGTGCGGCACAAGGGGATCAGCCGCACTCGACCCAGAATAGCGATGATTTGCCCGAGGCATCCAAAGTATCGGGGCAGGGAATTGCACAATGAAGTTCCCCTTTTTCTGGCTGTCATTCGGCCTGACGTTGGGGATTCTGGTAGCGTATCGATCGCGTTTGCCGGCGAACTTGCTTTGGCCCTGCATCCTTTGTGCGGTGCCGTTCTTGTGGCTGCTCCGCGGCCGGAGATCGTTTTTGCCGTTGCTGCTTGTCACATTGGCATTACTCGGGACTCTTCTGTTTCAGGAGAAAACCGCGCGGGCTGTCAATGCCGTCGAAAACTGGGCGGGCGTGAAAGGCGGCAGTTCCAATTGGTGCTCTCTGCAAGGCGTCGTCTGGTCGCAGCCGGAGATCAAAACCAGCGGCAGAAAGAGCACTCTTTCATTTGTGCTGGCCTCGCGCAATCTGATGCGGTGCGGAAAAGGCCGGTGCGGATTATTTGAGACTTCGGGTTTTGTGCAAGTGTTTATCGCGCAGCCGCCGCAAGTGCCGGAAGTCGGAGACCTCATCAGACTTCGGGGGACCATCGAAAAGCCGGTACCTGTCTTGAATCCGGGACAATTTGATTATGCGGAATACCTGGCGGCCAGCGATATTTATGCGATTTTCACGGCGTACGGAGCCCGGTCTTTGCGGATTGTCAAAAAAAATGACTTGCCGCGTTGGCGTCAGTGGATCGCCGGTGTCCGTCAAACGCTCACGCGCAAGCTCGATCGCATGTTCAATGCCGGGAACGCAGCGACTTTTAAGGCCCTGATTTTGGGACTACGCAAGGGACTTGCTCCGGAGTTGCGGGATGATTTCATGGTGACGGGCACCGCCCATATTTTGGCCATCAGCGGTCTAAATATTTCGCTTGTGGCCGGGAGCCTGTATTTCGCGATGATCGTGATGCGCCTCTCGCAAAAGATCGCAGCGCTCGTCGGTTTGCTCGCAGCTCTCGCTTATGTTTTTATCTCCGGAGCCCAAATTCCGGTCCAGCGTGCCGGTTGGATGGCAGCGGCCGTTTTCATCGCCCTGATATTTGAACGTGAACATCAATTTTGGAATTCCTATTGTCTTTCTTTTTTTATTTTGCTTTTGGTGGATCCCCGGCGCGTGGTGGATGTTTCGTTTCAGCTCTCTTTCATTTCCATCTTTGCGCTCGTTTATCTGATGCCAAGGATATTCGAGAGCTGGCGATGGAAAGAAAGTCTGGGGCGTAATGTCGGTGTCATGCTGGGCACGACGCCCGTGGTTCTTTATTATTTCAATGTCTTTTCGATCATCAGCCTGGTCGCGAATTTAGTCGCGATCCCTTTGTTCCATTTGGGCCTTTTATCCTGCTTCCTGGCACTTTTGCTTGATTTTGTTCCGGCGGTGAGCGTCCTTGCGGCCGCTATTGCGGCGCGTATCGTGGAGGCCGCTCATTTGTGGATCCATTATTTGGCCAAGCTTGAATGGGGCTATCTCTTTGTCCCGACCCCGCATCTCTTGCAGCTGGGAATATATTATGGGAGCCTCCTGTCGTGGTGGGGCGCAAACCGGATCAGAAAATCTGTCTTGAAATGGCTG
>JAQTOZ010000217.1 GCA_028713205.1 Candidatus Omnitrophota bacterium | reverse complement strand
CTTTATCCGAAATGTAAGATTTTTTTTCTTTTGCCGCCTTGGACTTGTCACTCGCCAGACGGCCGTCATGAATCGTCCCGAAGGAAACGCCTTTCGGCTTCGGTTTGGCAACATCCGCTACCGTCAATTTGGGTTTCCGCAAACGGGCAACAACCCTTTTGGTACGGACAAACAGGCGTCTTACCGTCTTGCTCTTAAGCGCTTTCCTGGTCTTTTTTTTCATAACTCCTAATGCCGTATCCGCTTTGATTTTTTATCGCTCAGGACGGTTCTTCTCACCGTCCTGAGCGAACTGTGTCGAAGGCAAACCGCATCACGGCCATTTGGGCAAACCCACACCCGGATCCATGGCGATCATCCGCACACTTGCCAAAGATACGTCTTTATTTCTTCTTTTCTTTAAGCACAGCTTGTGCCGCTGCCAATCTTGCGATCGGTACGCGATAAGGGGAACAGCTGACATAATTCATTCCGACCCGATGGCAAAATTCAATCGAGGCCGGATCCCCGCCGTGTTCGCCGCAAATGCCGACTTTAAGATCAGGCCGGGTGGAACGCCCTTTTTGAATTCCAAGACGGATCAACGCCCCCACACCTTCCTGGTCCAAACTCTGGAAAGGATCTTTTTCGAAGATCCCCTGCTCGACATAAGTTCCGAGAAAAGAACCGGAATCATCACGCGAGAAGCCGAGCCCCATCTGGGTCAAATCATTGGTCCCGAAAGAGAAAAATTGTGCGGTTTCGGCAATGCGGTCCGCCGTCAAAGCCGCGCGCGGAACCTCAATCATGGTTCCGATCATATACGGCAGTTTCATTTTTTTCTCTTCGAAAACCTGGTTGGCCACTTGCACGATCTGTTCCGCCAAAATATCCAGCTCTTTTTTCATGCCCACAAGCGGAATCATGATCTCGGGGAAAACTTTCACCCCGCGTTTCTTCACGTTGCACGCCGCTTCGATAATCGCGCGCGCCTGCATCTGAGAAATTTCAGGATAGGAAACACCCAACCGGCAACCGCGATGTCCCAGCATCGGATTGAATTCGTGAAGGCTTTCGACCTTCTGACGGATTTTTTCGAACGGGACATTCATGACCTGGGCCATCTCCCGTTGATTGGCCTCTTCCTGCGGAAGGAACTCATGCAACGGCGGATCCAAAAGGCGGATCGTTACCGGCAATCCGTCCATCGCTTTGAAGATCCCTTCAAAATCTCCCCGCTGCATCGGCAACAATTTGGCCAATGCCTTTTCGCGGCCTTCCTTATTGTCGGAGAGAATCATCTCACGCACAGCAATGATACGGTCGCCTTCAAAAAACATGTGTTCCGTGCGGCACAAGCCGATACCTTCGGCACCGAACTTGCGCGCGACCTGCGCGTCCACGGGCGTATCGCCGTTGGTGCGCACCTTCAATTTGCGCGTTTGGTCCGCCCATTTCATGAGCTTGCCGAAATCGCCCGAAAGTTCCGCGTCCATCGTATTGAGTTTCCCTTGATAGACTTGGCCCAAGCTACCGTCGAGGGAGATAAAATCGCCCTGCTTCACAGTGACATCACCCGTGCGGAATTCCTTTGAAGCATAATCAATCTGCAAATTACTCACGCCCGCGACGCAGCATTTTCCCATACCGCGCGCGACAACCGCAGCATGCGAAGTCATACCGCCTCGCGCCGTCAAAATCCCTTTGGCCGCATTCATCCCCCCGATATCTTCCGGGGATGTTTCGATACGGACCAGAATGACCGGCTCACCTTTGGCGGCCCAGGCTTCGGCATCTTCCGCGTTGAACACGACCTTTCCGGTCGCAGCGCCCGGAGATGCCGGCAAACCTTTGGAGAGCACGGTTTTGGGCTGCTTCGGATCGAATGTCGGATGCAGCAATTGATCCAACTGCTTCGGGTCAATGCGCAAGAGGGCCTCGCCCTGTTTCAAAAAACCTTCTTTCACCAGTTCAACCGCGATACGAACCGCGGCCTGCGCCGTACGTTTTCCGTTTCGTGTTTGAAGGATGAAGAGTTTTCCCTCTTGAATGGTAAACTCGATATCCTGCATGTCCCGATAATGCTTTTCGAGTTTCGTGCGAATGGCGCAAAGCTGCTTATAAATGTCCGGCCACTGCTTCGCCATACCGTCCAAAGGCTGCGGCGTGCGGATACCGGCCACGACATCTTCTCCTTGCGCATTGACGAGGAACTCGCCGTAGAATTTATTCTCGCCGGTGGAAGGATTACGCGTAAAACAAACGCCCGTACCGGAACTATCGCCCATGTTACCGAAAACCATGGCCTGAACGTTCACGGCGGTCCCGAGGAGCCCTCGAATTTCATTGAGCTGACGATAACGGATCGCCCGCGGATTATTCCATGACCCGAATACGGCGTTGATCGTCTTCGTCAACTGTTGGTAAGGATCTTGAGGGAATTCTTCGCCGGTCACATCTTGATAAACCTTCTTATACTGCCGTACGACATCCTTCAAATCATTAGCGCAAAGCTCGGAATCGTATTTCACTCCGACTTGTTCCTTTTTCTTGTCAAGGATCTGCTCGAAATGGTCGCGTTCAACTCCCATCACGACATCACCGAACATTTGAATAAAACGGCGGTAGGCGTCCCACGCAAAACGCTCATTCTCGGTTTTAATGATAAGACCTTGAACCACTTCGGAGGTAAGCCCAAGATTAAGCACGGTGTCCATCATACCGGGCATGGAAGCCGCGGCGCCGCTGCGGACAGAAACCAGCAAGGGATTGTCCCGGCTGCCGAATTGGGCCCCCATGGCTTGCTCGAGTTTTGCGAGATTATCTTTGATCTGGGCTTCAAGACCGTCCGGCCATTTCTTCCCGGATTTATAAAATGAATCACAAGTTTCGGTCGTAATCGTAAATCCCGGGGGGACCGGAATACCCAGGTTGGTCATCTCGGCAAGATTGGCACCTTTCCCGCCCAGAAGATTTTTCATGGCCGCATTGCCTTCCGCTTTGCCATGACCGAAAAAATAAACGTATTTCGTCCTTTTGTTCTTTCCTGAACCTTTTTTTACCGCCATCGACTTCATTGAATTTTCTCCTTTCACTTTCTTTTTTAAAAAGCTTTTTTAAAATCTCCGATAGTTACGTTTCGAATAATGACGCTTCCGGCCGTGCAGAAAAATGCGAAAAAAGCGGTATTCTATCACTCCATGTCAATTCTGGATAGTACCGAAAGGTCCGCGAGACGGTTGGCGTACAAGTCGTGGATCCTTTTCATCAAGGACTGACGATTGTTTCGGATTGCCGCATCTTCAACGTTGACCATGATTTGCGAAAAAAAGTCATGCAGCGGCGCATAAAAAACACGCCCGAAAAGCCGGGTGGCTTTCTCATAATCGCGATTCTCCAAGGTCTCCCTGATCACGGCGGATTCGCTTTCCAATAATTGGTAGAGCTGCCTCTCCCGCGGCTCCGTTAAAACCTCCGGGCGCACCTCTCCGATCGGGTCCCGCGCCCCTTTCAAAATATTCGCCGTTCGCTCCACAACTTTTGCGGCCCTTAAAAAGTCTTCGGGATTGTTCTTGGACATGGTATGCAACACTTCGAAACGCTTGATCGCATCCGCGATATTATCGGCTGACGATTTGATGACCGCCTGCAATATCTCATGCGAACGTCCGCCCGCTTCGACATGCAATTCAAATGCGATTCGATCCTGCAAAAACAGTTTCAGATGGTTCATCAAATCTTGTTTCGGGACCGTCAGCACATTCCCATAAAGCCCCAGCGCGGCTTCCAGGGCCTCGTGGATCGAAAACTGAAATCCGAAAGCACGGATCAATTTTACCAGCACTCCGCCGGCACGCCGCAGGGCAAACGGATCCTGACTTCCCGTCGGTTCCAAATGAATGCCGAAAGCCCCGGCAAGCAAATCCAAACGGTCGATGATTCCAAGCATGGCGCCCAGCACGTTCATTTGTTTTTTCACATCGGCATAATTTTCACCGAGATTCTTGGGCACATACTGCGTCCCGATGGCCAAGGCAATATCCTCTTTTTCACCGCCTTCCATCGCGTATTCACGGCCCGCGATACCCTGCAAATCCGGAAACTCATAAACGAGCTGCGTCACAAGATCGACTTTCGAAAGCCGTGCCGCCCGTTTCAAATCGTCTTTGACATCCTGGCGTCCCACCAGTCCGCAAAAGATCTCCCCGAGTTTTTCAAGCCGTTCCGTTTTCTGCAACATCGACCCTAGTTTCCCCAAATAGACCAGCTGCCCCAAAAGCGGCAATTTTTCTTCAAGCGGTTTCTGAGAATCGGACTCATAGAAATAGCGTGCGTCGCGCAAACGCGACTCCAGGACATTCTCAAAATCCGCCTGGATCCGGCTGAGCCCGTGGCGCTGGCCGTTCAAGACGGCAACAAAAGTCCCCAGAAGTCTGTTCTTGTGATCGTAACAGGCAAAAATCTTCTGATTTTTCTTCATGCAGCTGGCTAAAACCTCGGCGGGAAGGTCCAAATAACTTTTGGAAAAAGTCCCTTTGATCAAATACGGTTCCTCAACAAGCTGGGCGGTGGTATGGACCAGATCCTCATCCGGTTGACGCTGGGCAAAACGGCCGGTGAGCGCTTTGGCGATGACATGTTCACGCTCACTCAAGCAGAGCATGACATGCTTCTTCCTTAATAAGGTACGGTATGCGTGCCAATCGGCGGCAAGAATCGAAAAGGGTTTCGGCGCGAGAAAACGATGGCCGTAACTCTGCCGACCGGATTTGACACCTCCGAGCGTAAACGGCACCCGCTGATTATCCACGAGAGAAACCAGCCAACGGATCGGGCGCGGAAAACTAAACCCGGAGCTTTCCCAACGCATCTGCTTGGGAAAAGGCAGTGATGTAAAAATATCACCGAGCAGCGAAGGCACAATCGCAACGAGAGGCCGTCCGATTTCTCTTTTTTGAATCGCAACGAACTTGCCTTTGGGGGTTTCTTTGATCTTAACATCGCTCAGCAAAGCTTTCTTGCTTTTCAGAAAGCCTTCCAATGCACCCGTAGGTTTACCTTGATTGTCATAGGCTTTCTCGTAGCTCGGCCCGACCAATTCCAGCTTTTGGTCCTGCTGACGGTTGGGAAGACCGTCGACAAAAAGCGCGATACGCCGCGGTGTCGCTTCGACAAAAACATGACCGAACGCAATCCGATGGGCCGTAAAAACGTCCTTGGTTTTCTGCGCCAGGTGCGCATAGACCGCATCAAGGCTTGGCAACGGCAATTCTTCGACTCCGATTTCAACCAATAACTTTGGCATACGGTAAACCGATCCTTTGAACGGTAAGTGTTAAGCGATAAGAAAAGACAACTTCCG
>JAQTOZ010000024.1 GCA_028713205.1 Candidatus Omnitrophota bacterium | reverse complement strand
TCAAGAATTGACAAAGCTCGCGGATCGATACTTCCCCAAGGAAATGAAAACCTGGATCAGACTCAAAGATCGTTTTCAAAAAGGGGAAATGGATTTTGTGGAATATTTGAAGCGCGTCAAAGCCCTAAACGCTTCGTCAGGGCCGGCGGCGGATTTTGCGGCACGGTACCCTGAGACGGATCTGCTATTGCGCGTTCAGGCATCGCAGAACCGGGACATTGAAAAGCAGATCAAAACCGTTCACGCCCGGACGCTTTTTTCGGAGCTCGACCGCCTGGAGAATGATTTATCCGAAAACTATTTGCGCAATGACCGCGACAGAAAAATCTTTCAATACCACAAAGGGCTTTCGCTTGTGGAGCGGTTGAATCAGCTGGAGGTGACACAGCCGGAATACGAGGCGGCCAAAGGGCTGCTCGATCAGATCCGGACAGAGGAGATGGCGGACTTTATCGTCGCGCACACGCATCAGCCGATGGTGGTGTCAAAAAAGTGGGAAGAAAGCATCCGGAATGCGGTCCGCTTTTATGAAATCGCCGAAGCGCGGGACCGTGTGATCGGAGAGACGCTCGGGAGGTTCTTAAACGATGATCAAGAGAATACCGCCGTTCTGGTCTTCGGCGGATTTCACAAGAGCAATATCCGGCAGATGTTGGAAGCCAAAGGCCTCTCCTACTGTGTGATCACTCCCAAAATTAAAGCGATCGATACGCGGCATCGCGAATATTACAAACGTCTGATGTCCGTCGGTCACTATGACTATGAAATTTCCGCAAACGTTGCAACGGCTTCGAGAACCGCGAGCACACTCACGCGGGCTATCGAGATGGGGACAGGGCCCATCGAAGCGGAACTCGAAATGTTGGCAGCGGTTGTTCGTTCCGAATTGCGGAACCATTTGGAGGACCCGTTTCTTTTTAAGAAGATGGAAAACCGGCTGCGGGTCGAGGCAAAACGCAACTTGGAGCGTTTGAAGACGGCAGGACCGGTGCCCAGTGCGTCGGTGCCGGACGACCGTATCAGTCGCTCGGAGACAAGAGACCCTGCGGAATTGCTGGCCCAGGCGGAGGAAGATTACAAGAAGGGGTTTCTGACGCGAGGTGTCGATGAGCTTGAAGACATGCATCCGGGCTTGAGAGCGGCGCTGGACCGGAATCCGAACGGTGAAGTGCTCTTGATCGGTCCGGGACTCGGGATCGAAGCGGTGGATTTGAAACTCCGGTATCCGAAGATGAAAATCACGACCATGGGGATGCATGATTATTACGGACTGACCCTTCAAGGGATGAATCTTCAGCAGATCATTTACCGGAAGCGATTCAAGGCCTTGACTCAGGCGTCGCGTTTCGGGTCCGATCCCGAAACCCTGGCAGAAGATTTGGCGACCTTGTTGAAAACCCATTTTGTCGAGCGCGATGCCAATCAGGGGTTTCCGTCCGAATGGAGCGGCCATTTCAACGTCGTGATCGTCGGGTCCGTCGTCTTTAGCTATTTGGACGAACAGGCCTTTCTCCTGGAAGAAATCTTTCGCGTTCTCGCGCCGAATGGAGAGGGCTTTACGGACTTGGAAGGTTTGGCAATTGTCGATGCAAAAATCAATCCGATACGGCTTGATGACCATTTCCGCCGTCCGGAATTTATTTATCAAGGGCAGCCGGTTTTGAATTATACCGAGTATGAAGGGTATGACCATGAATTGCGCGGGGGTGTCTGGTTGCCGGCCTTGAGAATTTTTAAACCTGCCGGGACGGAAACTCTCGGTTTGGGGTTGACCAAACTCATTGGGTTTAACTCTACCCGGATGATCGATCTCTTTGGGTATGTGGTGAATTTGTATCTCCGGCAGGAGAACCGTGGGGTTGTGACCCAGCTCAGTGAAAGCCGGGACACTCCGGGAGAGGAAGAACCCGAAGTTCCCTGGGACGGAAATATCCAGGCTGCCAAGGCGGAATTCCAAGGTTTCTATGATTCCATCTGGAAACGCGGCGGACAGTTGTATGAACCGGGGACGGTCGATTCTTTCGGCCCATTTGAAGAAATGGCACGCTACAACGCCGGAATCGACGCGTTACTCAAAAGGCTTTTGTCCTACACGGCGCGGATTTATCCCGAAGAAGCGGGTGCCGTCGCCCTGGTTGCAACGGGGGATTACGGACGGCGGGAACTGAATGCGGCTGGCAAACCAACCGGAAAAATTCTGTTGCGCTCTTCCCGGCCCGCAAGCCGGACGGTTTATTTCATTCAGGATGCCATTCAGAAAATATTCGGCGCGAGCTGGCCGGCGGAAAATCAGGAACAAACGGAACTGGTCGTGGAAGCCCCCGATGGCGAAACGGCCGAAAGAATCAAAAGCGCCGAGGCGCTAACGGCCATGTTGGACGGCCGTTTGATCGCCGGCCATGAAGGATTACACGATACCGTTCTTCAAAAATATGCGGAGGGCATCAAAGTCCAACGCGAGGAAGTTGCCCGATCGCTGATCCTTTTGTGGAATGACCGCTACCGGGAAGCCGGTTATTTTGATTCCCTTTTCGAACGCGAACCGGATGTCCTCGACGGTGTCGGTGGTTTGCGGGCCATGTTTTTTGCCCGCCGGATAGCACAGGTGATGACCGGTGACCGCGTTCATCCGTTTGAGGCGATGGCCGCCCGGGGATTGATGAGTCCTGCCGAACACCAAAGCGTTCAGCGTGCCTGGCGCTTCATGTGCCGTTTACAAAGCGCGCTCCACATTTTAAGCAAAGCCAAGAAACCTTCGGATGTGCTCTCATTTGAAATCCAGGAAGATGTCGCAACTTATTTGGGCTATGCCGGCGACCCGGCGCGGGGCGAGTCCGCGGCGGAGCAAATGCTCCACGATTATTACCGGGCCTCGTGGGAGCTATTCCGGTTTTCTTACAAGGTCATTCGCCGGTTCGGCTTGAATTTATGGCCGATGACGGAGACCGCTGAACCGCAGCCGCGCGGAGAATTGAGCGCGCGGTTGATCCGGCGTACCGGCGTGACGATTCCCATGGAACGCGGTTTGGTTGAAATCCCCGCGGGGGAATCGCGGTTGCTTTTAGAACCTCTTGTGTCCCCGGAACCGGACACAGTCCCCGAATTGGCGCCGGAAACGGTCTTGCCTCTTTTTAATTCTGCGGTGACCCGTCAGGTCCGCTTCGGCGGACTGATGCTGGATGCGATCGAAAATACTTTGCCGGCTTTTCAAAATGCGATGGACGAAACGGCGTTTCGCGATGAAGCCTTGGACCGTTTTCTATGGCTGCTGGCCGCGGACCAGCATGAAAGCTATGCGCTGGCGACCATGCATTATCTCGGAATTTTAAGCGCGCTTTTCCCCGAGTTCGGACAACTGACCGCCAGGACGCGCCGCGATATTCACACCCGCTATACATTGGATGCGCAGGCCGTGCGCGATTTCGCGCTTTTGGATTCTTTGCTCTATGAACCCGGTTCGGGCAAAGCAGAGCCTGTGATGGGAGAGGCCTCAAAAAAACTGTTGGCCGAGATCAAAAACCGGCAGTTGCTCAGGCCGTTGCGGCTGGCGCTGCTTTTCCGGCCTTTGGCCCGCGTGGATGAAACCGCTTTTCACGCGCTCATCGAGCGTTTGTTTCTGCCGGAAAGAGAGCGGGCGCTTGTGCGCTGGCTTGTCCGTCATGAAGGGGATCTGATCGAATTGATCCGAAGGCGGGGCCTGGAAAGCCCGGAAGAATTTTCCGATTTTATTTTGCGGGATTTGGAAGGGAATTATGACCGCTGGCTCCTGTTGCTGATGGCGACTTTTATCCGCGTGCATCAAGAACGTCCCGATCGTCTGTTGCTTTATGCCGATGAACTCAAACATGCTGCCGAAATTCATGTCGGGGCCTTTGTCGATCAAAACCGGCTAAGACAGCTCATTGCTTCACAGAACCAGAAGCGCGCCGAGGAAATTGATGCGCAATTTCCCATGGTCAACGAACCGGAAGTCCGGACTCAAGTGGCCATCGAGATGCTTGCGGATCTGAACACGGCCAGGGTGACCGTGTATCACCGTCAGGAAGAAGACGCGCCGGGACGCTTGGCGGTCATTGCGGGGGCTCTGGCCGCAAACGGGCTCGAAATTCTTTCGGTCAAAGTCAGCTCGGTCGGAAGGCCCGGAAATTTGGCGGACGTTTTTACGGTCCGGGATATGAGCCAGGGACGCCGGATCGATATCCTCCGGGGATTGCGGTCTCATGCTTATGCCGAAGACGCCTGGCGCGATTTGAAACATGATCTTGAGCGCGATGTCGACGCGGTGCTGGAAGGAAGGAAATCGGTGGCGGATATTTTCGAACACCGGCGGCAAAAGCCTTACGCTGCGGAAACAAAACGGACGCGCTCATCGCTTCCTATCCCGACAACGGTTTCCTTTTACCCGAACGGAAATTTTACGTGGATGCGGGTCGAAACGGAGGACCGGCCGCTTTTGCTTTATGTGCTGACCAGGATCATTTCAAGTTACGGGATCAGCATTCTTCCCGCGAGCACCATTGACACCGAAGGTTACGATGCGCGCATCGGTCAAAAGGCCGTGGACACCTTTGCCTTAAGTTTTGCAGGTGTTCCCTTGACGCCGGAACAATGCGAAGCGCTCCGACGGGATTTGACCGTTCATCTGGCCCGGCAATCGATCGATTGCGAATCCCTCGACCGTTATGTGGCCTTAAGACAATACCATGCCTCGGTCGAACGATTCATCGAATCCATGCGCGCGGGAACGGCACCGGTTGTGGCCGAGGTCCCCGATGTTCATGGAGATTACGAGCGGATGATGCAGGCCCTCACCGAAATCGACGCAGCAGGCGTCCATCAGATCGTATTTCTCGGCGATTATTTGCACCGCGGCCGCGAGGGTTTGAAATGCTATCGCGAAATCCGCAGACGCGTTGAAACCGAAGGTGCCGTCGCGCTTCTGGGAAATCACGAACTTGTTTTCATGAAAGCTATTTTGGGAGGAAGTATTTTTGATTTTTCGGACTGGCTGAAAATGGGAGGGTGGGACATTATCCGTGAAGTTTTTAGCAACGAGATTCAGGGGATCGATGTGAGTCCGGGCCGCGAACGGGAAGTCGATACGGCACGGATCATCTCCATCGTCCAAAACCATCCGGAAATCCGGCAGGCCGCCGAGTGGATGAGGGACAACTTGAAGCTTTATCACCGCGATGCAAACGGGACGTTTCATATTCACGCCGGATTTGATTTGAGAAAAACGGGCGAGGAACGCATCAAGATTCTCCTATCTTTTGAAGGGGCTTCGGGGGGCAAGGCACTGGAGCGCATGGCCGACGATATGCGTCAGAACCGGGATTTTAAGGGTTCGACGGCCTTTGCGCTTTTGGGTGATCGTCATACCAATGCCGCAGGGCCTTTATGGACGGCGCGATGGCATGAGGTTTTTCCACAGACGCTCAAAGGGCAATGGGCGTTGATTGATTTTCTGATGCAGCTTGATGCCATTCGTTTAAATTTTGGCCATGACGAACAAACGGCTGGCCAGCCGGGCGGACTTCTGGCCGTGACGCAGCGTTTCAACGGTCTTCTCAATGCCTTGGATTTTTCGATGTCGTCCCATTCACATCATCCGGGTGCAGGCGGCTACATGCTCTTCGGCGGCAGGCCCGGGAATGCGCCGGCCGGTGAAAAGGTCGGTTTGCAAATCCGGCTCTTTCCTTCGCGGGAAACTGTGCAGACTCAATTGGCCCATCACATGACTTCCGAGATGTTGATCTCAGAAGCCGAAGGCCGTTTGCGAATGATCGAAGATATCATGGCTTCGTTAGCTCGTTCGGAAACGCGGCGGGTTTTGCCTCAGAAACCGCAGTATGCATACGATTCACAATCGGTCATTTTACCCAGCCGATTTGATCCGGACAAACCGGTGAATCTTGCGATGGTGATTTCGGATGTGGATTATACGGCAGCGAACCTGAATGACCTCCTTGCCGGGACCAATCTTGATGTTTCAGCCGATCTCCTTGAAAGGGATAAAGGGCTCGTTTTTATCAGCGGCAGTCCTTATGGTTCTGTTTATCAGGGGTTGGATTTTAGATCACAATCTCTGAAGCGGCGCGTTGAAATTCCTCTGCGGAGGAAGTTGGCACGCCATACCCGTCTCAGCGGGCAAGAGGATATCCTTTCCCGTTTGTCACGGCTGCGACTGTACTACATTTCCGGGAAAGGACAGGTTACGTTCGACCCACGCACTGGGCGGGCCGTCATTTTAGAAGAACATGGAGACAAAATTATTTCTGGCGACATAGCCTTGGCGGTCGGCCGGGCTCTTGCAGCAGGCCTGGAGGGTGTGGTAGCGGGCCGGCGTTTTGAGGAATTTTCACAAAGCGATGTCTGGAAAATAATTATGGCAACTGCCGGACTCGAACATCTCGAAGCTATTTTAAAAAGCAAACTGCCGTCCAAGGAAATTTCATTTTGGTGGTTTGGTACCGAACTGGCACTCATCTTTTTCGATCGGGATTTTCCAATGGACGGGGCAACTGTCGTGAATGCTGCGCGGCGGATTTTAACATCTGCCGGAGTTTCCTTGCCGGAGTCCGCGTACTTTTTTACCAGCGGTCCTACTTTTGCAAAAGTTGCCACGATTCGTAAGCGAGACGTGATTCTCAACGAGCTGAAGCGTGCGAGGCCCAAAGGAATTGTCTTGGCATTCGGAGATTCGTTGACGGATGACTTCTTATGGCTGGATTCCGCTGAGATCCCGGAAGGGATTATTTATATTCCGGTTTATCTCGGCAAAGCATCGGATGTAAAAGATTATCCGCACGTCATTGTCGCGAGAGATGCCTTGGGTGGCGACAATGTCAGAACAGGCGGGTTCGGCAGAATTATCCGGAATTGTCTTGATGCCGAGAAGGCTGCTTTGACCGGCCGGGATCTTAAGCTGTTCGACGGTTGGTTTAGTATGCGCGAGTTGGAGGCTCAAAAAGTCAAGGTCGAATTTTCTGTGCGTTCGGAAACGCGGCCGGAAGAAGCGCCGCTGGAAAGGTATTTGTTGAAACATTTGGGAGGGAATGAAGCCGGAAATCTCGAGCTGGCTTTTAATTGGGGCCCGTCGGTGGGCCATTTATCGGATCACAAAGAGAATTTCGATATTCCGTATTTTTGGGGGTATACGAGGATTGCCGGTGTGACACGCCCGAATCAGAGGCAATTGACGTATGTCCGGATCGGCCCCTGGCGTTTTGTCGATCATCGGATCAAGCATTTCATCGAGCCGCTCTTGACCGGACGGTATGAAACTTATAAAGATCACGTGATTTATTTGCACCAGATGCAAGGCTCCCTGATCGAAACCGCGACGACCGGGAATAATCTCCAGGATTTTGTGCCGCCGATGCTTCTGGCGATAAGCGCGTTGGATTTGAAGGGAGTGCATGTGCTGGATTTGGGGTCGGGAGGAGGCGGCGAGCTTGATCTGCCGGCTTTTCGCAGGGGTGCGATCCCCACGCTCGTGGATAACGATCCAAAATTCAAACGGGAACTGGAAAGACATCTTGTTGCAAACCGCATTTTGCGTAAAAAACATCCCGAAAGTTTTCGCTTTGTTCGAGGGGATATCAATCAGCCCGAGGAGCTGGTACAAAAGCTCGGCCGAAGCCGTTTCGACGTGATTTTTGCCAATATCGGCGAGCACCCGATTTATGAGCCGGGGACGCACTTAAACGCAATCCGTTTGATCGATCATTTGCGTTCGCGGCCGACCTATTACGTGCTTGGCGGTTATGCGCTCGATATTCCGAACCTCCATAGTCAGGACCGTGCTTTTCAGCAAGCGGTTCAGGAGCTCCGCAAACGGGGGTACGAAGAAATTTTCCGTTTCTCGCACAGCTCGACATTTATTGAAGCCGGCCGGAAAACGGCAGTCGTTTTTCGGCATCAGCCGGATGCCCTCCCGCTGCGGTTTGCCGGTCTGCGGCGTTCCGAGACGCGACGCACCGTAATAGAGACGGTGCGCACGCCCGGTACGCGTCCAATAGCGCGGGCCGAGACACGAGTTCCTATACAACCATCCGCAGAGGATCCTCGCTCCGCAAAAGATGTGGCGGAAATTCTCGCGCGGGGTGAGATATTTCAGGGGTTCGTCACGGCGACGGACGTCTCGGATCATTCTCAGCTCGGCGGGGAACTCCGTGTTACGGCTAAACGTTTTCCGCAGACACGCCATGGAGATTTTGTCGTTACGCTGGAAGCTTTCCGGCCTGGTCCCAATGAAAAAATAAAGCTTTTAACTTTGAAAATCAGGGACTGGACAAGCGGGACACCGTTTGCGCGGCACGCTGCATCCGAATGGAGTTTGAGTCCGAAGATTCTAAATAACCCCGCGTGGAATGAACAGATGGCTGTGCAGGTCGTGGAAGAAATCGGATTGCAGATCGATCGGGTCACGATGCTGGCCGATGCCCTGAAATCCGGCGCGCAATCCCTGAAACAAAAATGGGCTACTTCGGTGTCCCGCTCGGAGACAAGAGATCCTGCAAAAGTACCGGCTCGCGCGGAAAAGGATTCAAACGGTGCGATTTCCGCCGAGATTGGCGATTTGTATCAGCGTGACAGTGCCGGCAAGGCTGCCAGTGCCCGCTCCGAGAATCGAAGTTCCGATATGGCACCTTTTAGGAAGATTTTCAAGGAATTGGCACCGGGTATTTATGCGGTTCCGCAGATGATGACTATCGCGCTGATCGTCATGAATCATGGATCAGTTGTCGGGCACACACCCTTTGATTTTGGATCCGAGGGCAGAGGGCTTTCGAATTATGATGAGATGGCTGCTTGCTTGCGTGATATTGCCAGTCATATGGCTACGCGCCGCGCAAAGCGGATTTATCGTTTTTTTGCGCTTAAGGATCCCGGGTTGTACGAAGAACGGCGGCTAGCATTCAACCGTTTCTTGCAACTGTCGACGGGATTATTGGCTGTTCCGGAAGAAACGGTCTTGCACTCCGCGGGGGAAGCGATCAAGGATTTTTGTTTTGTCGCTTGGAACAAAGTGATTGCCAATGCTCCGAAGTGGGAAAAAGGCGTCTTGAATTTTCTTTATGATGCTTTTAATCAGTTCCCGCAGATACCTGAGGCACTGGGTGAATTCTGTAAGAAAGAACACGGGGGGTATTTTGACAAACCCGCCGGATGGAAAGTAGGACTTCCGTTTGTTTTCCCGCTTGACCTCCCTTTTGAACATTTGCTTCCGGTATTTTTTGGAATTCTCCATAGCTATCGTCAGCCTGGTCATGCTGTCAGTGTGAACGATCTCCTTAGGAGAGTTCCCGAACCGCTTGAAGGGGAATTGAGTGATTTTATGGAAGAACACCGCGACGAATCCGCCGCCCGGGTGTTGTTTGAATTTCTTTTTAACGGTGTGCCGGGCCATACGGCGCTTTTCGATCGCGCATTGCAAGTCTTGAATCAAGTGGAAAATGGATTTTTTTCCGTGTACGGCGGCCGTCTGGAAAGAAAAGGCCGGCATGCGGAATTCCGGGCCATATTCCAACGTTCGCGCCAAGCGATGGAAGAGGCCGTCCGTTCCTGGGAATGGCGCCGGGAGCCGTTTACTTTTAAAAATCCGCAAACCGGTTTTGAACGCTCGGAGACGCGCCGCGAAGAAGGCGCGCACCGACGGTACGTCCTCCGGACGGGCCGCTCGGAGACGCGCCGCGAAGAAGGCGCGCCTGCCTTCCCTTATGCCCACGATGTCCGAAAAATCGCCCGGCCAAATCCTTGGGAGGGCGATCCTGACTATGTTGATAATGCGCCGATTGACGAGGAAATCGAACAACAGGGGATGCTCCTTTATTTGTGGCATGCGCGCAATCACGGGAGATTTGACGATGTCACCGATGACGAGCTCCGGCGTCTTAGAGACAAAGGCTACAATGTCCTCTGGGTGATGGGGGCCTGGAAGACGGGAAAATTTACGGGACCCTTTAATCAAATTTGGAATCCTAACCGCGTCGGTTCTTCCTTCAGCGTTGATGATTACTTGATCGATCCGGATCTCGGGGATGAAGAGGCGTTTCGGAGATTTGTCGCCCGGGCAAACCGGCTGGGGATGAAGGTGCTTCTCGATGTCGTTCCTTCCCATATGGCCGTGGATTCCAGGTGGGTCCGCGATGATTCCGGTTTGTTTGTGCAATCGGCAAGTGATAGCGATATCGCGACGGAAAGTTTGCAAGATTATCTTGTCAAAGAAGATGGGACGCCGATGGATGCCAAGACTTTCATGGGAAAAGGCCTCAGCTTGAGGCGTTATTTTATGGCGGCCGATGCCGGCGGGAAACTCCACAAGATGGCTCATTCCGTGGACCATCTCGGATTGTTTCCGTATATCGATGCGGTCAAAATTGATTACAGTAATCCACGGGCCGTTCAGTGGATGGGTGGCATCATGGATTATGTCCTCTGGCTGACCAACGGCGGTGGTTGCCGCATCGATATTCCGACAGTCGATACGCAGGATGAATTCGGGAAAAAATGGCAAAGGAGAATCGAAAAAGAATTCTGGCCGGAAATTTTCCGGATGATGCGCCGGAAATATCCGGGTGCCGTCTTTATCTCGGAGGCCTATTTTATGGGTGAAGGTCTTTTTCAGGCGTTCGGCAGCGATTATACCTATGATATGCATTTCTTCAAAAAACTGGTCGGGACCGAGTTTGATCAACCTCTGAGCGGGTCCGGAGTCGCGGACTATTTGATTAATCAGCATGATTTCGATCAGGCACGAACGTTGAATCTTATCGCGTCACAGGATGATCCGCAGCGAAACTGGGAGACGATACGGTTGCGTGAAATCATGAGCCGTGAGCAGGAAATGGCCTTGGCTGTCATGATGATGGCCGGCGCGCCGGGCGCGGTCATGATCAACGGTGGCCAGACCGAAGGACATTTAGGCGGGGCGTCGGCCAAGACCATGACAGCGCATCTGAAAGATGAACCCTATGATGCCGGACTGGATGATTTCTACACAAGAATGATGAAACTGACCAAACAGGCGCGCTACCGTTTTGCCGCGGTCAGCAAAATCACGGCGGAACGTTCTTCAGAGGCGGTTTTCAGCGTGCGTCGAAGCTATGCGGGCCAGGAAACACTGGTGATTGTGAATAAGAGCGGCGATGCGGTTGATTTCGAGTATACACCGCAAAAAGAAGATTGGGGCATCGCGGCGCCGCAAGGTTACCTTTGGAAGGATCAATTATCGGGCGAGACATTTGAATTCGGCAAATTGCCGCGCGGACTCAAACCGTGGGGATACCGGATTCTGACCCTTGAGCCGGTTCAAACCGCCACGGTCCCGGCCGTCGAACTGCCGGCTAAACCGCGCATTGTTTACCTCGGCGATTCCATCTTAAACGGTACCGGAGCAAAGCAGGACCTGACAGGTTTGAGGGGGCGGCATTTGGAACTTTTGCGCGAGGCCGGATTCGAATATGTCCCGCGTGGGCCGTTCCATACTCCGGAAGAGATTGATGCCGATGCCCATCTCGGGGACCAGGGTGCGCGCACCGAAAAGGTCCTGCAAAATCTCAAAACTTATCTTCACCGGGTAATGCCCAAACCCAATCCTCCGGGTTCCGTGATTGTGATTCACGCCGGCACCAACAATATTACAACGACCGCAGACGGCCGGGAATGGGAACTCAATGCCTATGTCCATGATATCGAGGAGATGATCCGGTATATCCGCCGCTATGATCCTACCCTGAAGGTGATTGTGACGAAGATTGTGCCCCGTGCTGACCACGGTGATGAGCGCGAAAAAAAACGTAACGGTGATACCGTCGAGTTTAATGATTTGCTGGAGGAGATGGTCGATCGCGTTCGTTTGCGAAATCAAAATGTGCATTTTGCGGATATGCACGCGGCGATGACGGCACAGGAGGACTGGGCAAACAGGCTTTACAACGATGCCTGGCATCCTAATGATGCCGGCTATGGGGTCATGGCACTGGCCTTGGTTGATCCGGTCATTCATTTAGCCGGTGTCCCCGCGGGTGCCGGACTGTCCGCGCGAGCGGAACCATCCCGGCGTGGCACGGACAAAGACGCTTTCGCAGGCGATCGTTTAGCGCGCTCGGAGACGCGGCCTATCAATATGTCGTCCTTTGGGGGTATTTTTAAACCGCTGAATGCGATGGTTTATGCAACACCCAGTGCCATGATTGCAGGCATGGTTGCCGTTTTCGGAAAAACGCATATCGGCCAGGATCATCTTGATTTTGGTTCCGACGGACGGGGATTATCCAATTTCGAACAGTTGGGTGCTTTTTTGAGGGATGCGGCCCGGGGGCAGCCGACGGCCGCAGCGGCGCGTTTGGCCGAAGTCTTTGCAAGGGGAGATGCCGAAACCCTTGAGGCACGCAGGCAGGCGTTGGATGTCTTTGCTTCTGCCTGGGGCGGATTCCTTTTGGTACCGGAGGAGTCTCTTTTAGAATCGGCGGACGAGGCCATGTCAACCCTGACTTTTGCGGCTTATCATCAGGCCGTGATTCAGATTTCCGGTTGGGAGAAAGAAGTTTTGGAATATCTGTTTCCTTTTTTCATGATGCAGCTCCCGCAATTGGCAACAGGGATCAAAAACTATTTGGAGAGGCACCATCCGAACACATGGGCCTCGGCGACGGGACGGACGCTGGGACTTCCTTTTGTTTTCCCGCTACGGATTTCTTTTGAACCCTTGCTGTTGCCTACCTTATCTTTACTGTGGGGGCGCCAGGATTTAATGATCAAGGTCGCCGATGTCCTGGAAAAAATGCCGCAGCTTGACGGCGAAGCGCGGGATTTCCTGGAAACACGCCGTAGCGAACCGGCAGGGAAAGTGGTTTTGGATTTTCTCTTTAACGGTGTGCCGGATTATGTGGTGATCTTCGAGTACAGCCTCAGGCTTTTGGACCAATTGGAAACGGGCATGTTTTCCTTTTATGCGGAACGCCTTGCGGCCTTGGGCCGTCTTGGGGAGTACCGGAACACGTTCCGGCAGCTTCGCCGTGAGATGGAAGCTACCGTCCGTTCGTGGGGCATACGCCGCCTTCCGTTTACCTTTGAGACGCCCGTTACCGGAGAACAGCGCTCGGAGGTAAGAAAACGCCGCCTGAAAGTCACACAGGCGGATGCGGACCGGCTGCATCATCTTGTGCATGCGTTTTATCCCGAGCAGGTGTTACCGGGGACCGGATTTGATCGAACCAACATGGCAAGACGATTAAGACCGGGTATCCGGAATGAGTTGGGGGCGGTTTCGCTTGCGGCTTCAAATTTGTTGAGCATGCGAGGGAAGGTGCCGGTAGCAGTCTTGGAGAGGTTCGAACAGGATTTGCGGAAGGCACCGGCCGAAATAGAGGCCGCTTTGGACCTTGTCATTCGTTTTTTGGATGAATTCCTCAAACAAGAGCCGGGCCGATTTACAATTCCTCGGGATTTGAGTGAAGCAATCGATGCCTTTGCCGCACAAATAGGCAGTTCGGGTATTGCGGCTGAATTGAGGAATTATGCCGGATATGTGTCCGATGCAAGGCAGGAACTGCTTACACAATTTCCCGAGCTTCAAGCACAATACGCGGACCGTCAAAAAGAAATAGAACAGAACGCGGTAGAATTAGAACAGCTTATGAAAAATCATCATGATTGGCTTGAAAAATTAAAAGATCATTATATCAGGGCAAAATCGGAATTATTGCAGGCGCTGGAGGAAATCGTCCGTCGCTCCGAGACACGGAGAAAACAGCGAATAGCGGATAGCGTAGAGCGTTTAGGAAAAAATAATAAACGATACGCTGCACGCTATACGCTAAACGCTCATATCGATTATCCAAACACCCTCACGATTTACGGTCCGCAGGAAAATGACATCGAGTTTCTCTACGCCAAAGAACCCAGCGGTCATTTTTATGCCGATCAGAGCGCGGCACCGGCGTGGTTTACTTGGGATGGACAAATCATCCCCGGATTTTGGTTCGGCAAAGGAGTTGCGGAGGGGTTCGGCCCGGTTGAAAAAAGTTATGCCGAACTCGACCGCGAGGGGTTGAATACGCGTTATGCGCGCGCGGACGAGTATTCGTATCATGATCTTTATTTCAACGATTGGGTGGTGCTGTATGACGGCGCCGCCGGGATGCTTCGTCATCACGCCCGGGAACCTTTCGGCAAGCGTAGCTACAGCATGTTTGTTGTGTGGAAAAACAAGAAGCGCGGTGTGACGTCCGAAGATCTGCGGTTTGCGCAAATTCCCGGAGCCCCGCGAGGCCGGGTCAAAGTTTATCGCGCCCAGGACAAGGACCGGAAAGACCTTTCGCGGCAAATTCGCTGGGCCTTTTTCGGACAGCGGTTTATTCACAAGGGCAAAACCGTTCCACTGGTCAAGTATGCCCATCAAATCCAGGACGTTTTTCAAATTTACCGCTGGCCGCAATTTGTGAAAACATCGATCGTGGGAACTTCGGCGCGATACGGGCAACCGGTCGGGGTCGCGGAGTATACACGCTGGCAGCGTCCCGATCGTCAGCCGGGTGATCTCGAAAAATACTTAGACATTGTTCGAAGCCATGGTCACGTTGAGATCGATTTGACTTCGTATCTGAAGGAGCATGCCTTGCAAGAGATCGAGGAAGATGCGCTTGAAGTGCACGGTTACCGCAAAATCCGTGCGCGAAAAGCGGAGGCCATGCAGTCCGGTGATTATTTTATCCGCGGCAAGACTTTGCACGTGAAGCTTCTGCCTTATCCTTATCCGAGAGTTGTGGTTTGCCTGACCCGGAGCGGAAAACTGGTGCCCATTGTATTCCCCGGCGATAAGGAGCGCGGCATCGGCGTAACATTCCAGAGTTTGGCGGATGAAGTTGTTCGGCTCTACCTCCGGAAAGCGCGCGAGTACGGAATCGATACCGACGAGGACCCGATCGTGGAAGCAATCAATTTATCCGAAAGCAAAGATGCGAATCTCAGGCGCGTTTGGAAGAGAGAGGGGAAATTTACCGGCCGTTTTACCGTGCGTAGTGCCAAGGTGTATAAAAAAGTGTCCGCTGTACTTGCCATTGCATCGCCCGCGACGGCGCGCTCGGAAATGCGCGGTACCCCTTCCAATATCGGTGTGGTGTCTGGTGATAACCAATTAAGAAACGAACCCGGCACTTATGGAAATAGTACCTTACAGGCGGCGCGCGAGATTGTGAACACGCTCGTGCGTGATATCAGTGCCGATTCCCAGGACCGGCTGCCATTTCAAGGTGTCCGGGTAGCCATTACCAATGCGCAACGGGCGCTTCGTCCAAACCAAGCGGCGAACGGCGGGATCCGGGAAGCTGCGGACCATCTTTACGAACTGGCCGTTCGGTTGATGGAGCTGCCGGAAAGTTTGAACCGACGGACTTCAAAGTTTTATCCGGATGCGCGCCGGAAACGCTATATCGGAATGGCCCGGAGAATGCAGCAGAGATATTTCAGAAGCGTCGTCAAAGCGCATCGAATGCTTCTTGAGCTGGCCCAACACCCCACATCGCCGCGCATGGACCGTTATTCGGCGCCGGCGGAAATTTATATCGAGCAAGCCGGCGAACTCATGGCGCAATTGCGTCAGAGGATACTCGCGCACGGTGGCCCGCTCTCGGCTTTGGACGCTCTTGAGAATGTGCATGATGCGTTGGCCCCGGGGAACGCCGAACTGGCCCTGAGGTTTTTTGCGGGAGTGCCGGAGAGCCTGCGGTATTTTAGAAAAAATAAACAGTCCAACTACCGGCTTGTCCGTTATGAGGTTTTTCTGAATTTGCTTGGGCTCAATCAGGGGCTGCGGTATACCTGGGAGGAAGCGCAGATTTTGCTGTTTGAATTCGAAGACCAGGTCCGCTCGACGCGTTTTGGACCTATTCTGGAACGCTTGTATGAGCGGGGCGTTCTCGAAAATTTCCGGCGCGGCCAATGGGAACAGGCCGCCCGAGAACTTGATCGGTTCCGGTCAAGCGACGCGGCCTTCTTGATGATAGGCAATCATCCGGATTATCTGGCGCATGTGCGGACAATCGAACAATTCTCCGCGCTTTTGAGAAGCGAAGCGCGACGCGAATCAAAAGAAGTTTCTAGTTTAAAGTTTCCGGTTTCCAGTTCTGAAAACTCAAAACTCGAAACTCAAAACCCGAAACATGATTTCGCGCGCTCCGAAAGCCGGTCGGAAGCTGCCGCACAGCAATTTCGAAAGATGGTAAACCCCTTATCCTCGGAGGAACTCGAAAAACTGAAAGAGCTACCCATGGTTCTTGCGGTTTTAATGCAAGCCAAACCCTGGGGGTTTGACAGTGTGCCCGCAAAACGTACCGATCTTACGGGATTGCTTGAGCATTTGAAGACCGTGATCGGGAGTGAAGGAGATCAGGATTTCGTCATGCGGTATTATCCGCAATATCGGCGTTTTTCACTTTATTCTCGTGCCGGTGTCAAACGGACGATTGCGGCAAACCGGGAGCTGTTTTTTAAATACGGCATGCAACAAGAGTATCGCGCCATGATGAGGGCGAAAAAGAATTCAGATATGTTTAGTACGGTATTCGGAGAGTTAGTCAAAAAAGAGCAGCCCCGGGAGATGCATTTGAAAGGTGAAATCTTGCGGGGTATTGCGCTTGGATATGATGCCCCGGATGTCGAATTTTTATTTCTGTCACTGCAGGGAAAAGCGGAGGCCGAACGGATAGTCTCGGTGTCGAGCACCTTGAAAAATCCTCACGGGGATCCATGGTTGAGTTGGTCGGGGGACCCGCAAAATGAAAAAGGCTCGCAAGCGCGCATGGCTTATTTCGAAAGTGAAATTGAAAAGGCTAAGGGGATCATTGATACCGTGTCGGCCGGGCGATCGGAGTTGCGAAGGGACAAGCGTACAGCGGATAGCGCCCGCCTGTCCCTGCCTCGCCGGCAGGCGGGCGGCAGGCAGGTGCAGCGTATAGTCCCACGGCAAAAGCGTTTGTCTAGCCGCACTACGCTAAACGCTCAGCGCTTCGATGTCGAAAAAATCCTGGAACATATGAACGTCCCCGCCATGGTGTACGTTGATTTCAAGGATTTGACCGGAACGTTTACCGACAAGCAGCGTATGGAATTGTTTGCGCTGGCGTATCAGTATCCGGAAAAGGTCCGGTTGGTCATTTACGACGTCAATGACATGACGGATGAGCGTTTGAAACCTTTTTGGCGGCTTTGCCATGACGAGACCAAAGGCAATGTCCGCATCAGTTCGAGTCCCGGCGAGGAATGTTACCGGCAGACGCAAAGTGATTTTGTCAAAGATTTCGGCCGGCATGTGAACCTGCATTTGTCAAAGCGCAATGATCGAATCCTGGAAGATTTCGAAGCCGGGAGCACAAGCGAGATCTATTTCTTCCGGTATGAGGACCGGGACGATGATTGGGGCTTGCTGGCGGCCGCGTTGATTTGGAAGGAATACGCGGAAGCCGATTTGACGCGGGAAGAGATCGATCGATATCTGGCCGTTCTGGGAATCGGCCGTAAAAACGGATTCTTAATGATTCAAAACCCTCAACTCCGCGAACTCATCCAACGCCACGAGGCCTCGCTGGTGATCCGCATGGCCGCGTAAAGCGCGGGTGTGTATCCAGTTTTCCACGCGCGTGGAAAACTCACCCGAACGGGGACGCCCCCGATTCGAGAACCGTCCCCGATTCGGGAGAACCGAATGCGAACGAGTTGCCGGATCCTATGGATAAGGCTTGTTGACATGTCGTGGAAAATGAGGCATAATTCACGGTAAGATAAAGATGAAGGGGGGTGTGCGATGAAAAATTACCCGAGGCTGCTTCGGCTGCCGAAGTCGAATTTTTTTCTGCTTGGGATGAGGGGGGTTGGCAAAAGTACGTTTATCAGGCAGGCCTTTAAGACCGCCAAAATGATCAATCTGCTTGACGAGAGTCTTTATCAGCTTTATCTTTCAAAGTCCGGAGCTTTTGCCGAAGATGTGTCGCTGGTCAGACCCGGGCATTGGGTTGTTTTGGATGAGGTCCAGCGGCTACCGCAGCTTCTGAATGAAGTCCATCGCTTAATCGAGGAGAAAAAAATAAAATTTGCTCTTCTCGGTTCAAGTGCCAGAAAGCTTCGACGTGCGGGAGTCAATCTTTTGGGCGGCAGAGCCGTGCAGAAATGGATGCACCCGCTTCTTCCGGAAGAACTTGGGGATGATTTTTCGCTTGATACGGTTCTCAGATATGGATCCATTCCGCTGATTTGGAATTCTAAAAATCCGAAAGAACAGCTTTCCGCATACCTGCAGCTTTATTTGAAAGAAGAAATCCAGGCCGAAGCGATCGTGAGAAATCTCCCCGGGTTTGCCCGTTTTTTGCCGGTCGCAGCCCTTTTTCATGCCCAGGTGATTAATGTTGAGGCAATCGGCAGGGACTGCGGAGTTGCCCGATCGACGGTTGAGGGCTATTTGCAGATTTTGGAAGATACGCTCATTGCATTTCAAATACCCGCGTATGAGAACAAATTAAGGGTCCGGCAGAGAGCGCATCCGAAGCTCTATTGGTGTGATTCAGGGATTGTCAGAGCTGCTAAAAGGCAATTGGAAGGGCTGGCTATCGAGGAAAGGGGCGCTTTGTTTGAGGGATTTATTGCGCAGACACTTAAAGCCTGCCGGGAGCTTGGCCGGTTTGAGTGTGATCAAATTTCTTACTGGTCAGCAGGTAAAAATTCAGTAGAAGTTGATTTTGTGATTCGGAAGGGGAAAGAATTGATTGCGATTGAAGCGAAGTCCGGCATCGATCCCGGAAAGAAATGGTTTGCCGGCCTGCTGGCTTTAAAAGACAGTGTGAAATTAAAACGTTCCATCCTTGTCTATGCGGGCAAGAGAAAATACAGGCACGCTTCCGGTGTCGAAGTGCTTCCTGTGCAGGATTTTATGCAGGAAATAGGACAGTTTTAAATCGGACAATATTGGCTTTTGATGACAGATTTAGACGTTGTTTTAACGACAGAAAAACGAGCAAACGGTACCGTTCGGTTGACTTCTTCGCATCTCTCTTTTTGTTTTTCGATTCAAGATTCCTCATTGGTTTTTTCTCTGCCGTCAAATCCGGGGCACTCACGCCCCATGCGTGAGTACGATTAGCCGGGGACCCGAAGTCCCCGTGCTAATTCGGTGTGTCTTTCAGTGTTTCCGGCGAAGCGCCGGGGATCGATATCACGCATTCGATTGTCTCGGGCGATAATTTCATTACACCATCCGTAACCGTAGCGACGGCAGTGTCTACGGTTTTAAGCTCGCTCACACTCGATACAGATTACTCCGACGTCAAGCGCTACAACGCCACAACCGATACTTTCGAATCCTGGGACAATGGCGACTTTACGAACTTCGAACCGGGGAAAGGCTATGTCATCGTCGGTCTGCAATCTTGCTCGTTTGATTACGGGGAAGACAAGAAAACGACGACGTTTGTGTATGATTCGACGGGCAGCCGGGTGAAGAAACAGAAAGCAGGAAGCACGGCGACAGTTTATTTGGGGAAGGATTATGAAGTTGAAGGAGAACTGTCGACGAAATTCATTTATCTGGGCGACAGAAGGATCAGTCTGAAGAAATCCGACGGCAAGTTGGAATTTATTCATTCGGACCATATCAATTCGAGCAACGTCATTACGGATAAAGACGGCAATTCGATCGGGCTTTACGAATACGATCCGTACGGCCAAACCGTGAGTGATGCGATCGAATGTCCTTCGTCCGATCCAAACTGTGATACGGCTGACTATGCCTTGAAGCATAAATTTACGGGGCAAGAGGAAGACAGCTCAACGGATCTTTATTATTACGGTGCCCGTTATTACGATCCTCAGTTGGGGAGGTTTATTACGGCGGATTGGATTGTGCAAGATCCCGCCGATCCGCAGTCGTTGAATCGGTACGCGTATTGCCGGAACAATCCAATTAAATATACAGATCCTACAGGGAATTTTTGGTGGTTCATAGCGGCTATTGTAATCGCTGCAGTGGTAGGTGCCGTAGTTAATGTGGCGGTTCAAGCTGCTATGGGGAATATTCATTCGTGGAGTGATCTTGGGAAAGTGGCGGCCGTTGGAGCAACGGCAGGTGCAGTTATGGCAGGTGGAGGTATGCTTTTATCTGCCGTGGGGATTACGGCAGGTCTTGCTTTGACTTTAGGTGAAATGGTCGTTGGAGCGGGAGCAGGTTATCTATCAAATGGAGTTAACAATGCACTCAACGGACAATCGTTCAATCGAGGAGGAGGTTGGGCCGCAATATCAGGCGCTGCAAGTGTCCCTATTGCAAAAGTAGCAGGCCCTGTAATTGAAAAAGGGTTGAAAAAACTAACTCAGGTTTTGAAACCTGCTGGTGCGATGCTAAGGTCGGCAATGAACAAAATCCCCGGCGGAGAAAGTATTGGTCGCCAGATTCGAAACGCGTATAATTACGTTGATGATCAGCTCTCAAATGAATATGGGCATGCACGTATTGATATTGGAGATGATGTTGCGGAGACCTTTGAAGGAAGAGTTCGAACAGTGTCCTTGGGTAGTGACGTTGAAGTCGGGCGATATTATGATGGTGTTGAGGCTTTCGAAAAAGGGCGTTTTTATGCAACAAAAAGCACTATGCGTCTAATTGAAGCTAGTGGTAATCCGCAGGAGATTTTAAACTTGCATAATAATGCAGCTAACCAATCCGGTCAGTTTATCATATCTAAAGGTACGACAGTTGATGTTGGCAGAATTAAAGGCGGTCACCCGAAAGCGACTCAAGTAGTGGTCCAACGAGTAGATTTGGATAAGGTACGGAGGGCATAAGTCAATGCGATTAAAGTCATTGTTAGTAGAATTGTTAGAACTCTTGGAAAGGCATAAAATAACCTCTTGGGCGGTTAAGATTAAACAGATATGCGACAATGCAGCGACAGATGACGATTTGGTAACGGAAGATTTGAAAAAATTATTTCGAGGTGCCGGAACCCTAGATGATCTAGTTATTTCGCATTCAAATGGCCATTTGATAGATCAAAAGGAAGAAAAAGAAGTAAATCGACGGTTAGAATATTTAATACAAGAGATAAAAACGTTTTTTTAACGACCTGCCGACACAGCTTGTTTTAACCGGACGGCGTCTGCGGGGGATCTACCTGTGCAAAAACTATAGGTAAGCTAATTACGGGGTGATTCGAGTCGTTTTTTGACGCCAATCAGTTTATTTGTGTTTTGAAATTATCAAAAAGCAAATTGTTTTTAATAAGCCGAAACCGGTTCTCCTGGGGACGGGTATTGAAGTGTGTCCTAATCCCGCGATGAATTTCATTCCTTTCTGATTCCTGTTTGCTTGCTTCTTCGATTCGTCTTGAAGTATGCGCGTTTGGAAGGAGGCTTTTTGTGGTTGTGTCCCGCTTGATTTTGTGTAGAATAAAGCCATTTCAGTTTTAGCGCTATATGGAGCGAAAAATGAAATCGGTCAATGTCTTGGATGTTCTCAACAGCCTGCGCCAGAAAAGGGTGAAGATCTTCTCGCCTGAGGAATTCCGCCGTTTTTTCGGCGTCAGTCTCCGGGCGGCCCAGGAATTTATCAAGGACCACCATAAAGATCTTTTTGTTAAACTCCGGAATGGTCTTTATGCGCTCCGCTCTGAAATGCCGACGGAGCTTGAGATTGCCAACCGCTTATATGGACCCTCCTATATCTCTTTAGAATATGCGCTTTCTTATTACCGGTTCATACCGGAGACGGTCTATACCGTTACTTCCGTGACGACAAAGATTACGCGTGAATTTACGGTGCAGAATAAACACTATGAATATGCCCGCGTGAAAAAGAAAGGATACACGGGCTACCGGCTCATCAAAGAAGGTTCGTCTAAAGTTCTGATGGCGCTGCCGGAGAAGGCGCTTGTTGATTACTGTTATTTTGTAGATCTTCGGTTGAAGGCGCAGAATGACCGTTTGCGCATCAAAAAGGTGAACGCAAAAGAAGCGATTCGTTATGCCCGTCTTTTTGACCGGGAAAGTCTCGTGAAGCTTGTCCGGAGTATTTTATGATCGATTCGAGACAATTGCGTGAACTTGCTAACCATTATCAAACAACCGAAGATAATATTGTCCGGGAATATTTTCAACATCTGTTTCTTTCGCACCTTTACCGCCATAAGGAATCTGACGGTCTGCTGTTTAAAGGCGGTACCGCGCTGAGAATCGTGTGGCAAAGCCCCCGTTTCTCCGAGGATTTGGATTTTACGGGGATCGATACCCCCGTTGCGGCGATCGAAAGGATTCTGGAAAAAACGCTGGTGGGCCTGGAGGCGGAAGGTATTCGCGTCGACATTGACGAAGCGAAAAAAACGTCCGGCGGATATTTTTCGATCCTGCAATTTCAAGGCGGCGGGAATCAAGGTGAAATTCAGCTCGAGATCTCGTTGAGGCGGGCCGGAAAGATGAAAGCTAGCACGGCGCTTATTTCTTCGGAATTCATCCCGCCGTTTACTTTGATTCATCTCAACGAGAAAGTCCTGGTTCGTGAAAAAGTTGAAGCTCTTTTGACCCGTGCCAAGCCGAGAGACTTTTACGATCTTTATTTTATGCTGCGAAGCCGGCTGGCATTTAAAGAAGTCTTTCAGTCAGAGAAATCATTAAAGACAAAGCTTCTGACTGCCATGGCCACAACGGAACTGGATGCAAAAAGTGAACTCAAACGGTTTCTTCCGGTGAGCCAGCACGGCCTTTTGAAAAATTTCAAAGATATTTTAAGCGCGGAAATTGTACGGAATTTGCCCTGAAATCACTGAAATCATTTTCCCGTTTTTTCTTCCTAACTCCTAAGGAGACTGTCGCCCTTAGGAGCGCTCCTTGTTTTTTTGCGTTTGACCGGGCATCCTTATATTGTTGAAGCGAGAGACGGTCTTCTAACCTGTTTTTAACACGGGAACGAGTCGGATGATTTTCCTGCGTGAGCAAAAGCAAAAACTGCTTGCCCTTTTTTTAGGCTGGATGGTATTCCTCCTCTTTCTGGCGCTTTTACCGAACTCCGTTTGTCTCAAGATTTCGCCCGGCAAAGCCTGGTTCACGGCGGCCCATTATGTCAGCTATTTCGTGGTGGCTTATCTCTTGTGTTTGTATCTCCGGTTCCGGCGTACCGTTTTTTCCGTCCGGATGGGCAATTGGAATTTGGTATGGATGGTTTTTGCGGCGGTGT
>JAQTOZ010000216.1 GCA_028713205.1 Candidatus Omnitrophota bacterium | reverse complement strand
CATCCCATTCTTTGGCAGCTTGCAGCAACATGCCGGGCCGGGGTTTGCGGCATTCGCATCGATGGGAATTGTCATGCGGGCACACATAAACCGCGCGGATCATCGCGGATCCGCCGAGTAATCCCACAAGTTTCTGATTCGTTTCGGAGACAAAGCCATGGGCCAAAGTGCCACGGGCAAGATCGGGTTGGTTAGAGATGATAAAGAGGCGATAATCTGCAGCAGCCAATTGCTGAACAGCTTCTTGAGCACCTTCGGTCAAACAAAATTCATCCGCGGAATGGATCGCAAAAGGTTTGTGATCGCGAATCACCGCCTTGATCAGCACACCGTCGCGGTCAAAAAAGACAGCCTTGGCTTTCATGCGCCCATCCCCTAAAGCAATCCTTGTTCACGGCACCAGGCAATCGTTTTGACATAGCCTTCCCGGAAACTGACCGTCGGATTGTATCCCAATTCTTTTTCGGCTTTGGTAATGCGACAGGCAATATTTTTGCAGGATTCGCCGACAATGTGCGGGAGCATCCAGTAGCGGTTGCAAGCTGCAATGGTTTCGTCTAGCCATCGCGCACCGTACGCCATCCACTCGGGCAGGCGGATAATTTTGACCTCAGTCCCCATCGCGTGGGCGATACTGCGAACGATATCATTGAGCGTGGGGATCTCACGGTCGGCAATGTAATAGGTCTGCCCCACAGCCTCCGGTTTTTGAATGGCCAGATGAATCCCCTGGATGAGGTTATCGATATAGGTGATACTTCGCAAATAATCTCCCGTACCGAATACGTAAAAGAACCCTTTCCGGATTTTACGGAAGATCTCCAAATGGCGGACCGGCACCGGCGGTCCGTAAAACATGGCCGGCCTCAATATCACGGTCTCAATCTTGCCGGTCTCTCCATAAAACTGCACGGCCTCTTCCGCCTGTCGTTTACTTTTACCGTAATGGCTCTCCGGGTGGCAAGGGCCCGACTCATCCAGTTCATGACCGCGCCCCTGGCAAAACCCCTGGGCCGCATTGGTACTGATGTAGACAAACCGCCGAACACCGTTTCGAACGCTTGCCTCGAGCAGTTTGGCGGTCCCGTCCCGGTTAATTTTATAAAAATCACCGATCCTTTTGACATGCAAGACACCCGCCGCATGCATAACAATATCCTGGTTCCGGGTCGCCCGATCAAGCGCAGCAGGATCCAGCAAATTGCCGGTGACCGTTTCGGCAGGCACGCATTTGACAACGGGAGGATCGCAACGTCTCTCCGTCAGACAGCGGATGGAATCAAAAGGCATGGAATAATCTTCCAGGGTTTCAAGGAAGCGATTTGTCAGCCAGCCGGGATATCCAGTCATCAGAAGACGCATAAAACAACCAAGGGGTTAATTGTATTGGCCAAGCCAATCCATGAGACGAATGCAAATCAGGTCCCACGGATCGCAAATAATACATCGTATCAGATTGATCGTCGAACCGGCCTTGTTTACCCATTTGACCGGTTTGGAATAAATCCTCAACTTGTGTTTATGGGCAATGAGAAAAATCTCGCAATCGTACATGCCGCCTTTGACACGCAGCCGCGAAAATATCTTATGCGCCGCCTTGCGCGTAAAAAGTTTATAGCCGCATTGACTGTCCGCCACGGAGGTCTGAAAAACAATTATGTGCGCCAAAAGCTGCTGCGCCAAACCGACAATACGGCGCATGCGCCCGCTGGATCCCTCCTCCCCGCAAAAGGTCCGTACGCCGACCACCATGTCGGAATTCTTCATCACGGGCATCATAAAATCCAACGTATCAATCGGCGTTGCATGATCGGCATCCATCACGAGAATAAACTCACCGACGGCAGTCAGACAACCCTGTTTGACACTCGCCCCCTTGCCCTCGTGGGCCCGCGCAATAATCTTCAGCTCCGCCCAACTGGCCTCGGCCTCGCGGCACACTTCCAAGGTCTTGTCCGTGCTCCCGTCATCCACGATCAAGACCTCGTAGGGATAGCCCGTCGAATCCAGATAGGACCGGACCTCGCCCAAGGTTTGCGGCAAACGTTTTTCCTCGTTATAAGCCGGAATCACAACACTGAGATATATTCCATTCATGGCTTGATACTCCTAAAAAGTTTTTGCGTGATCTTCCATGCCTCCGCGGTGTCGGAGGCCAAAACATAACGGGCGCCGTCCGACACCTGCACCCGCTTTCCGAGTTTCAAAAGTTTCGGAAAAATATTCCGGCCGAAATCCGAAAACCGCCCATCGGGGATACACCCGAAAATCTGCGGCGAAAAAACCATGACACCGGCATTCACCCATACCTGAGACGGAATCGACGGATTGCCTCTTCGCTCGGCAAACTTCCGGACGCGCCCCCGCGCGTCGACCCGGATCAATCCTGCCGCGATCCCGCTCCACAACGTTTTGAGCGGATCATAGACACCCAACGTCACCCATGCCTTCGAACGTTTGTGTGCGGCAAGGATTTTCCGGATATCAAAATCCGTCAGATTATCTCCGTACAAAACAAGAAATGGCTTCCGGCCCAACCAGGCTTCCAACTTCTTGACCGCACCGGCCGTCCCCAAAAGCGTTGGCTCATGTGAAATCACAATCTTTAAACCCAGGCCCCGCTTCCGTTTCAGGAACCGACAAATCACTTCCGGGCGATAATGCACATTAATAGCAACGTCCCGAATGCCCTGCCGCTTGAGATATTTCAAATTGTGTTCCAGGATCGGTGTCCCGGACACGGGAAGCATGACCTTCGGCACACCGCCGCAAATACCGCCCAACCGTTCACTCTTGCCGGCCGCCAGCACAAGCGCTTTCATGGCCACGCCTCTCTCTCATTTTTTTGCTAAGAAATAAAAGAAAAAAAGCCCGTAGCGAATCGATTTCACCGAAAACGAGGACTGCTCGAGTGCTTGCCGGACTTGCGGCCAGTGTCTCAGATAATCGTACAAATACGTATCTTCATCCAAAAGCTGTTTACGGAAGCTTTTTCCCCATGCACTGACGGAAGCCAACGGCGAACGCAGGATCGAAAATGCCAACCGGAGTTGCACAGAATCATAATGATCGATGATCCTGACTTGCCCGCCGGGCTTGAGACATTTGAAGATATTGCTCAGCAATTCCCGGATGGCATCGACACGCCCCAAATGATGCAACGCATGTGCGCAAACAATCCAGTCGAAGGTTTCTTTCTCAAACGGCAACGCGGGAACTGCGGCCGAAAGATATTCCCATCCACGTTCCTTGGACGTTGTCACGAGCCGGTCTTCCGGCATCCGGTCAACACCGGTCAGAAACCGGAAACCCTTTTCGGCCAGCAGATCCAACATCTCCCCTTGGCCGCAACAAACATCGAGGATCTTGACATCGCGCGATGCGGACAAGAGCCCCATCTGTTCCAGTTTCCGGGCATGCTCTATCCTGCGCCGTTTCACCAGTTCCGGCGAAGCATAGATCCGATACCAGGCCTCTCCCTCGTTACATTTTGGTTCGCTCATATTCCAGGTAAATCGCGACATTCGAACATTGCCATTTTAAAAACGGAACGTTTTCGATCCAACGGTTAAATGCCACCAGCCACGCCGTCATTTTCCTGGGCAGCGGAATCGGAAAGACAAGCGGATAGATTTCAAAATGCTTGATTTTAAATCCGGGATGCGTAAAAAAGCTCCGGTACTGTCCGGGGGTATAAGACTTTTCGCCCGCGCGGCGATGGGCCGGCGTCAGTTCCTTGAGTTTACGCCCGACACTCAACCCGTTTGATTCTGTCAGAAAAAGCCTGCCGCGTGCCGTCCGAAGCATTTCATACCCCATGCGTGCCGGATCTTTGACATGATGCATGACGTCAAACGAGAGAAGTACGTCAAATGAGGCATCGGGAAAAGCGATGCGCTCGGCATCGATAAGCATGGCTTCCAATCCCTGCTCCTTGAGCCAGGCCACCCCTTCCGGGAAACATTCGGAGACCGTGTAGCGTTCGATAAAATCAAATTTTTTATCCATAATCGAACGGACGAGGTCCCCGTTGCCGGACCCCAATTCGAGAAAGCTGAACCTGCCGGGCTTGCGAAAATATTTCTCGAAAAGCTCCACATAGCGCGGAATAACATAAGCGGAAGAAAGATCGCCGATGAGTTTCGCCCGCCAGCTTTGATCCCGGCTATGAATATTCGCCCAGCTTATTCCGGACATCGGATCTGATTTCTTTCCTGATCGTATTGGTATTCCAACCGCGAGTCGACCAGATTCAGGAGCGCCTTGGAACCTTCGAAATCAAAACGGAAATCCAAACGACGCATGTTAAATTCGCGCATGGACCGGTCGAGTTCTTCGTGCCGCCCTTCGGTATAAAGCAAAAGAAATCCGCCGCCGCCCGCGCCTAAAAGTTTACCGCCCAAAGCACCTTTTTCCTTGGCCCGCTGATAAGCGGCATCCACCTGCGAATTGCTGATCTTATTCGACATTTTTTTCTTATAAACCCAATGTTTGTCCATCAGCAAAGCGAAATCGGCAAGACGATCTTCTTCCAAAGCGGCCAGCGATTGATAACCGAGGTCCTTGATGTAATCCAAACTCTCCGCCACAATTTTGTGCTGCCCGTGTCCCGCATCCAGCATCGCCTGATGCTGATCGATCAGCACGGTCACGGAGGAGCGCCTCAACCCCGAGTAATACAGGACCAGGTTATGCTCCAAATCACGGATCGTCGACATTTTGACGTTGGCAGGGCGCGTCTTGACCACGCCATCGCGTCCGATCTCCATACACAGGATCCCTCCGTAGGAGGCGATGTACGCATCCTGTTTCCCGATCGGTTTTTTCAATACGTCGATCTCGATTTTGCAGGCCAGTTCCGCCATATCTTTCACAGGGACCTGCTTACGCAAATAAACCTGCAGCGAATTGAGCAACCCCACCAAATAACAACTGGACGATCCCATGCCGGTTCCGGCGGAAATATCCGCGAACGAGATGATTTCCAATGTGTCTCGGATGCCGTAGTGTTTCAAGGCTTCGCGGGCCAGCTCATGCTTCAACTCATCAACACGATTGACGGTTTCCGACTGGGAATATTTCACGCGCAGCAAATTGTCGATGAACGGGGTGTTGATCGCGACATACATATACTTATCGATCGCACTGGTCAAGACAAAGCCACCGCGTTTTTGGTAATACGAAGGCAGATCGGTCCCGCCGCCGCCCAACGTCATCCGAAAAGGGGTCCTAGTGATAATCACGGTTTCACCTCATGAGTGTTGCAAAAAAATCCGTTCGTTTAACCCTAAACGTAATCCTTCAAAATCTCGAGCGCTTTCACAATCTGCCGGTCTGCGTTCGGCGCTCCCGGAGGACCGTTTTCAACGACCGCATCCGGTGTAATCCCCAAATGATTGATATCCCGTCCAAGCGGACTGCGGTAGCGT
>JAQTOZ010000215.1 GCA_028713205.1 Candidatus Omnitrophota bacterium | reverse complement strand
TTCTTGACGATACTGCCAAATTCGTCGCCGTAATTGGGCGGTGCCGAATCGATCTCGATATTACCGGTCGCTAGGAAAAGGAGACAACACAAAATGGGAAACATGGTCCGCTTTCTGCGATTGTCACGCGCATTTCAACTGGGCGGTTGCCGCCGATGTTTGATCCGATAGTACACAACCGCAAAGGTTACACCGCTAAAAAAAACGATATTCACAATATTGAAAACACGCCAAACGATATCTTTAGAAGTAAAACCTGAGGGGGCCATCAGCGCCAGGCAAACCCAAACGCCCAAAGCCCATAGGATGCTGACGTCCTCGGAAGATTTCCGTCGGACGATCCGGACAATCAAGGGAATATTCCAAAGCGGCAAAATCACTGCGGCAATCAATCCGAGTTGTTCGATCATAAAACCGGCCCTTTCTTTGCAAGGTATTGTACACAAAATTTCGATTTATGCGAGCTTTCGGAATACGGCGAAGAGCGACACTCCAAAAGGGCTATGAAACCAGGGCTGCGTCGCGGGCACAACAAAAATGGCATGCAAAAGGTGATTGAGCCATGCCGGAGGCACACGATCTTCGAGACGGTTTTCCTTGAGGAACGGAAACCAGCGCCGTAGAAGCCGGTAGACAAGAATGGCGGGAAAAAGCAAAGTGTTGGTGTAACTGCAATAGACGGTTTCTAACCCGCAAGAGTTTGCCAAAGCCACAAGTTCGTTACGCCGATAACGCCGCACGTGGTGAAGAGAAACGTCCCAATCGCTCCATAAGAACCGGAAAGCCGGGACTTGCATCAAAATCAGCCCCTGAGGCCGTACCACCCGCGCGATTTCGTGAAAAGTTTCGCCGTCTTGTTGAATATGTTCCAAAACATCCAAGGCGGTCACGACATCAAAGGCGGCGGAGCGAACCGGTAACCGCTCAAGCGATCCGCAAACCATCTGGTGCGGATTCCGCCGGCAGGCCATCTTGAGAGAGTCCTGCGCACAATCAATGCCGTAGGCCCGGGCACCTTTGTGATTGAGTTCGGAAATCAACAAACCGGTGCCGGCGCCCAAATCCAGAACCAAACGATCGTTCAAATCCCCTTTGAGCCGCTTGATCCAGAAACGGACCAAATCCCGTTTGCCGCGGTAAAACCAATGCCGGCTCTCGACTTCCGCCAATTTTGTGTATTCTGAAGGGTCCAAGCGAATCAGTTCACGATCATGGATAGGGGGATCTCAAGCTTAAACCGGCGGCCCCAAAACGGAATGGATGGCAACGGCCAACTCCCTTAAATTCACCGGCTTGGTGACAAAGCCTTGAATGTCCCAAGGGTGGAAAAAATTTTTCATTTTGTTGTAATCGGAAATCACGACAACCGGCAATTTTCTGATCTTTTCGTTCTTGGAAGTCCGGACATGCCCGACCAACTCGTAACCATTCATCATCGGCATCAAAACATCGACCACGATCAAATCCGGGACTTCATACTCAAGCTTTTCAAGGGCTTTGCGGCCGTCATACGCGGTGATGACATCATAAAAGAGCGTCGCTTCGAGCGCTTTTTTCAGTTCTTTCAGGATTTCAACGCTGTCATCAATCACCAGCAGCTTCCATTTTTTCGGCGGAGCGGAAGTCCCGATCCGGCACCGTTTGCACAAAATTTCCCCCGGATCATCCGTAAGATTTCCGCATCCGATGCACTCTCTGGTTTTGCTCATACCCACCCCTGTTTTAAAAATCAGGCCCCCGCCTCCGCGAATATCCGCGACGATTCGGCCCCTGCCTCCCGCATAATGCATCGGCACTTCAAGCCCGGGCTTGATTTCTATCCTTTTTTCTCCATCGTGTAGAGATAAAACCGCGGACTTTTTTCTTCGCTGACGGGCTTAATGGCACCGCTCTCGATTTTCCGGGCCCATTCCAAATCGATGCCGTGATGAAACTGCAGGTTCGGTTCACGGCGGCCCTTCCTCAACCACTGTTCGATCCTCCATACCGCAAGCCGGATAAAAAACTCCCTTTGCCGGGTAAAAACTTCGTGCCCTTTCTTGCTTAAATCATCACGCCACTTCATATCAAAATAGTCTTCGACGAACTCCTCGGTAAAAGAAACCCGCAAATAGTCAACCTTGCTGTCCGGTCCGTTGATCTGAAAATTAATTCCAAAGGCCGCATCGTCGGCAGGATCTTCGACAAAATCCGTAATCTCGATCTCGATAAAATCGTAGCGTCCCTCCATCTCAATCCATCTCCCGCAAGCAAAAGGCGACGTTCACTTAAAGGTCCCGAATACAGCGCATGAGGAAATCCAGGTCGGCGGGTTTCGCGATGACATGACTTGCGCCGTGTTCAAGCAAAACGGAGGGCGGATAAAGATCGGTAAAGGCCGAATAAATGATCACGGGAATATCGTATTTGGCCTTGATCTCTCTGAGAAGCTGCAATCCGTCTTTGCGCGGCATGACCAGGTCCAGGATGACGGCGTCAAACTCTTTTTTTTCCAGGGCATCCAGCGCCGCTTCCGGATCGGACAGTGTATCGATTTCGAAGGAAGGATCGGATTCACACAAGATCTGCTTTTCGGCTTCAACCAATTCAGGCAAATCATCCACCAACAAGATACGGGACATCGCGATACCTCCCCCGGGCCGGCTAAGGCCTGTCATTTTTATCGTCCATTCCGCAACCCGTGTTTAACTTTAATTCACACCCTGCCGTCCCTGCTCCCGGCCATCGACCGGCGGTTTGCGGTCCGGGACTGAGTCTCAAAGCAGCTAAACTTTTTTGCAAAAGACTCGATACTGAATGGAGGCCCCAATCATGTCGATATCTGCGGATAAAAAATTCATGCGTTGCGCGATCAAAAAAGCGCGTCAGGGTATTCGCACAGGGCAAACACCTTTCGGCACATGCATCGTCCGAAACGGAAAAATCGTCGGTCTCGCGCATAACACGGTCTGGCAAACAACGGACATTACGGCGCACGCGGAAGTCCATGCCATCCGGCAGGCCTGCCGCAAGCTCAAGACTGTCGATCTTTCCGGGTGTACCCTCTATTCCACTTGCGAACCTTGTCCCATGTGTTTTAGTGCCTGCCACTGGGCCAAGATCACCGAAATTGTTTATGGTACCCGCATTGCTGACGCCCAAAAAATCGGTTTTAGCGAGCTTTCGATTTCCAATCGGATAATGAAAAAACTCGGGCGAAGCCCCGTTCTCGTCCGCGGGGATTTTTTGCGTAAAGAAAACCTGAAACTTTTTCGCGATTGGTCCCGCCTCAAAAACAAAAGGGCCTATTAAACCCGGCAAGGAGTATCGCATGGATGAATTCATCAAAGCAGCCATTGAAGAAGCCCTGTCCGGTTTGAAAGAAGGCGGGATTCCGATCGGTTCGGTTCTCGTCAAGGAGGGCAAGATCATCGGACGCGGACACAACAAGCGCGTCCAGGACAATAATCCCGTGATGCATGCCGAAACCGACTGTTTGTTCAAAGCCGGCCGTATCGGGACCTATCGCGGGACAACGCTTTACTCAACGCTGATGCCCTGCTATTTTTGTGCCGGTGCAGTCGTCCAGTTCGGGATCAAAAAAGTGGTCGCCGGTGAATCCAAAACTTTTCCCGGCGCGCGCGCATTCATGGAATCCCACGGAGTGGAAGTGATCGATCTGGATCTTCAGGAATGCAAACAAATGATGGCGGATTTTATCCGCAAGAATCCCAAACTCTGGAACGAAGATATCGGTGAACTTTAGTCCGGCGAGCTTACTTCTTCAGGAGCCGTCTGGCCGCCGCAAGAACGTGGCGGGACGATAAACCGTACACATCCAGTAATTCATCCGGATGCCCCGATTCGGCGTACGTGTCCTGAATCGCGACAAAATCCATCCGGCAAGGATGTTCTTTGGAAAGCAAGGTAGCGACGGCGCTGGAAAGTCCGCCCCAAATCGAATGTTCTTCCGCCACGAGCACATGTCCCGTTTTTTTTGCCGCGGCCAAAATCAGTTCTTTGTCCAACGGTTTGATCGTATGCATTTCAAGCACAGTGGCCTGAACCCCGGTCCCGTCGAGTGCTTCGGCGGCCTCCAGCGCTTCGAAAACCAAAAGCCCGTTGGCAATGATCGTGATGTCTTTCCCGTCGCGCAATTTGATCCCTTTGCCAATCTCAAACGAAGTCGAAGCATCGTGCAGGATCGGACATTTCGGCCGGCAGGTACGGATGTAAACCGGCCCCGGGCGTTTGACGGCTTCCCATACCAGGGCCCGCGCGCAAAATTCATCGGAGGGCACCATGACGGCAAATCCCGGCAATGTGCACGCCAGCGCGACATCTTCGATCGACATCTGCGATGCACCGTCTTCGCCGACAGAAATCCCGCCGTGGGACGGAACCACTTTGACACTCAACTCGGGGAAAGCAACTCCCATGCGCAATTGATCGTACCCTTTGCACATCAGAAAGGATGCAAAACTCGAAATAAAGGGGATCTTCCCGCAAGATGCCAAACCCGAGGCGACACTCACCAAATTGGCTTCCTGAATGCCGACATTAAAAAAACGGTCCGGGAACATCTTGCCAAATTCAGCGGTCTTGGTGGATTTGGAAAGGTCCGCGTCCAGAACAACGACATTCGGATTCGCTTTGCCGATTTCGATCAACGCCAAACCGTAAGCATCGCGTGTGGCTTTCCCCAGCTTCTTTTCCATCAGCGGAGTTCCTCCAAAGCCCTGCGGGCCTCTTCCGGTGTCGGGGCGACACCGTGGAAATGGTTGTTATTTTCCATGAATGAAACACCTTTGCCTTTAATCGTGTGGGCGATGATAATGGCCGGCCCTTCTTTGACCTGCTGCGCTTTTTCGACCGCATGGATGATCGATTTCAGATCATGCCCGTCGATTTCCTGGGTGTGCCAGCAAAAAGATTTCCATTTCTCGACGACGGGTTCCATATCGCAAATGACTTCGGTCGAATCGTCGAGCTGAAACTTGTTGTAATCCATAATCGCAACCAGATGATTGACCTCGTGATGGGCTGCCATGGCCGCGGCTTCCCAGGTCTGGCCTTCATTGCATTCCCCGTCGCTCAAAACCACATAGGTATAATAATCCTTTTGATCAAGCCGCCGCGCCAAGGCACAACCGATTCCGATCGAAAGCCCCTGCCCCAAAGAACCGGTGGAGGCCTCGATACCGGGAAGCTTGCGCATATCGGGATGGCCCTGAAGAGGGCTCCCGAGTTTTCGTAGGGTGGTCAGTGTTTTGGGATCAAAATATCCGGCTTCCGCAAGGGCCGCGTAAAGCGCCGGTGCCCCATGTCCTTTGCTCAAAATCAGGCGGTCCCGGTCGGGCCATTTCGGGTTCCTAGGATCATATCGCATGACATGGAAATAAAGCGCGGTCAGAATATCCGTCACCGACAGCGAGCCTCCGGGATGTCCCGATTCGGCCGCAGCTGTCATCTCAACGATATGACGGAGAAT
>JAQTOZ010000214.1 GCA_028713205.1 Candidatus Omnitrophota bacterium | reverse complement strand
CTTGATTTTGAATGTCCTCTCGAATATTTGAGAAGCATAGGCAAGACGGTTCCGGAATTTTTCCTCCCACTGCGGCACAGACTTAAAACTGGGCGAAACCGCAATACCGACCTTAATCACTCGGGGCGTTACTTGCCGGGCATTCACCCCATTCACCCACAAGAGCTGGCCGACGAAGACAAAGAGGACGAGACAAACGGCTAAGCGTTTCATGGGCAGGAACGCCTCCTTTTAGGCATAGAAACGATTTTTGAAAAGCACTTTCAGCGCAATAAAAAAGTCCCGCGCTTTGATTTTCTTGCCTTCACTTGCGGAACGGCCGTGATAGCTGATCGGCAGTTCGATGATCTTGTGTTTTTTCTTGAGCAATTTCGCGGTAATCTCCGGTTCAAAATCGAAACGCTCCGTCTTCAATTGCAATTGAGCGGCCACCTCCCTTTTGATGACCTTGTAGCAAGTTTCCATATCGGTCAACCGGGCCCCATAGAGGATATTGGTCAGTCCTGTCAAAAAAATATTCGCGGCCCAGTTCGGCAAGGCCATGCCTTCCGGTTTTCTCGTCGCGAGAAAGCGGCTACCATACACCACGGAAGTCTTGCCATCCAGGATCGGACGCAACAAGGCCGGAATTTCGCTCGGGGCATATTCAAAATCCGCATCCTGGACCATTACAATATCGCCGGTCGCAGTTTCCATCCCGCGCCGGATGCAATATCCCTTCCCGCGGTTTTGATCATTGCGCAGCAACAAGATTCTATGTTTAAAATCCTTATCATTTAAGATCTTGGCGATCCGGTACGTCCGGTCCCGGCTGTAATCATCGACGATAATGATTTCGTAATCGATCGGAAAGCCGACCGCAAAGATACTTTCAACGATCTTTCGGATGGTCTTCGCCTCATTGTAGGCAGGAATAATAATCGAAAGTTTCTGCATCAAAGTCTGAATCCTTTCCGGCAGCAACGGTATCACTCAAGAACCGTATCAAAAATATTATCGGCCAACTCAGCCGTAACTGATGATGCAAAACGGTAATGCCCCTTAGAAATCACTCCTTCAGCATATCCTTTCGGGGACCTGACATCAAATACAATGACAAAATGGTCTTGCGGGCGGCCGCATGCCATTCTATGATGCTCCGTCCTGAAAACAAACAAATGGATGAATAGTTCTTACCATCTGATTAAAACTTCCGATAATTAGGATATCGATTCAATGGTCAAAGCTAAAACGGAGGGGCATCGGAAAATCAAACCGCCGCATTGATGATGAAAGCACTCTTGAGATTCAATTTTAAATCTGCCGGTGGCAATCAATGCCCGTCCGATCAAAGGCCTTACCGGAACCTCTTCATTCTGACCGGGGCATTGCTTCTGATCATCCTGCCGGTCTTAAGCTTTGATTTCGGAATCACATGGGATGAATGGATGCAGAGCCACTATGGCCGTTTGGTTTTAAGATTCCTGTTAAGCGGCGGACAGAATCACGATTTCATGAATTTTGCCGAAACCGCTTATTTGTACGGTGGTTTTTTTGACACGATCACGGGCCTGGTATACGCCACTCTGTTCGACAACGTTCATCACTTTGTTTATGCCGCCATCGGCGATACGCTGAAAGGGATATCCGGGCAGGATCTGTTCGGGTCCGGGTATTATGAAACGCGTCATGTGATCAACTCCCTTTTCGGTTTCGCGGCCATTCTCTTTACGGGACTGCTGACGCAAAAACTCAGTTCCTGGCGCGGGGCCTGTCTGGCGCTCTTGTTCATGGCACTTTCGCCGGTCTTCATCGGACATTCGATGAATAACCCGAAGGATATCCCCTTCGCCGCAACATACGTCTTCACCTTCTATTTTTTCATCGTCTATCTCCGGCAATTGCCGAAGCCAAAAATCTCGACCATGGTTTGCATTTCCCTCGGCATCGCGGCGGCCATCGGAATCCGCGTGGGCGGCATCATTCTTATTTTTTACCTCATCTTATTCAGCGGGGCCGCATGGGTCCGGTCCGTCCTCAACCAATCGGCGGGTTGGAATCCTTGGATGCTGGGCGGACGCGTTGCCGCGATTTCGTTAGGAGGATATGTGGGCGGGCTCATTTTTTGGCCCTACGGTTGCATGAATCCGGTCAAAAATCTTTTTGCAACACTCAAAGCGTTTTCGCGCTTTAGCGAAGCGACCATTTCCAACGTCCTCTTTGAAGGGAAAATGATCGCCATCAACAACCTCCCCTGGCATTACATCCCGAAATGGATTTGGATCTCAAGTCCTCTCGTTGTTCTCGCCGGCCTGATTCTCTTTCCGATCCTGATCCGGGAAATCTACCGAAAGACTCATTATAAAGCAGTCCTTTTAGTTTTATTTGCACTGCTCTTCCCCATCCTCAGCGTTATCATCCAAAAACCGATCCTGTATGATTCCTGGAGGCATCTGCTCTTTGTCTATCCTCCCCTGGTGGCCATCGCGGCAGTGTCTTGGGAAATCTTCTTAAGGCTCACCGGCAATAGAATCTTCAAAGCGCTTTCAATCGCTCTCTTGGTCCTTTTGGGAATCGAACCTTTATGCTGGATGATCCGAAATCATCCCAATGAATATGTTTACTTTAATCCTCTCGCCGGCGGTATTAATCGCGCCTACGTGAATTATCAAACAGATTACTGGGGAAATTCGATACGCCAAGCGGCCTTATGGCTTGCAAACGACCATCGCCAGAAAGCCCCGGGCCAAGTCATCTTGATCGATTCAAACGGAAGCATCATGTCGTCATTTTCTTATCTTCGAAAAGTTCTCGGCCCCGAATACATTCCGTACCGTCAAATACCGGCGCCGTTGCGTTTGACGAATCCACCCCACTATAAAATCTTGCTGCCCAGGAATTTATCGAAGGAAGATTTCCTCGGAGGCAAATGGCCGCCCCCCGGAACGATTTATGAAGTCAAAGCCGATCATGCGACACTTTGCGCGGTCGCCAAAAGCCCGAACGTCCCGACCAAGCCCTGACGTCCGCGCCTTTCGATGGCAATAAAAGAAACCATATGCTTTCGGATGAATCCGTCGATAAATATTAAAAGATTTTATGAATAAAACACGGAAGACACATCCATGACCTGTAAAACGCAAATCCCCCTCAACGGGGTTCAACCCGAAACGTGGATCCAACGCTTCATCGAAGCCCATCCCCGCTTGATCCACGCCATTCGTTCTTTCACGGAACAGAATTTCATCGTTAAAAAGAGGGCCCTGCTCACGGAGCTTGACCTGCAAGGCTGGATCTTGGACATCGCCTGTGGAAAAGGATTTATTCTCGATGTCGTCTCTTCCGCAAAATACCTCGGGGTCGATTATTCCGAAAAGGTCTTGCGGTACGCGAAAAGCCTCCATCAAAAAACATTCATTGCGATGGACGGCCGGGCACTCGGATTCCACGATCAATCGTTTCGAAATTGCATTGCCATGGATGTGTTTCATCATATCCCGGATGAGGACTTTGATTGTTTCCTCCAGGAAATCCGCAGGGTGTTGAAAAATGACGGGGTTTTTCTGGTCACGGACCCGGTTAAAGCAAAGCTTTCCCGGGACCCCTTATCCTATTTTTTTCAGAGATTCGACGGAGGCAACAGCTTTCGCGATCCCGAAGAATTAATCCGTTTTTTGCTGAAGTATTTCAAGATCAAAAAACAATACTTTGACAAGTCCGGCATCGGCACATGGCAAATTTACGTTTTGACCAAATCATAACAGGGCGCTCCGGCAAGGCATCCCCTGGACACAACGGGATCTATGCTCCGACTCGCTAAAATCCAATTCAGCTATAAGCAACTGTTCATCCTTTTGAGTCTTGCCGCCCTGGGGATCATGCCACTGCTCAGTCTGGGGTATGGAATCACCTTCGATGAGTGGATGGACAGCAATAACGGCATGCTCACGTTACGCCATATCCTGAATCCGGGCGATCAATCTTTTATGGAATTTTGGCACGGTTATTTGTACAGCCAATTATTCTACGTTACCGTGGGCACCGTCTACGGTCTGTTGCACGGGAACCTGGCACTATTAGCTCAGAACGGCCTGCTGCAAGAAGCCCATTTGATCCCCTTTTTCACGACGAGTCATATCATCAACTCTTTGTTCGGATTTCTGGGCATCCTTTATACGGGGCTCCTGGCAAAAAGAATCGGGGGATGGCGTGCCGGCTGTCTCGCTTTTTTATTTCTGGCACTCTCGCCGCGTTATTTGGGCAACGCCATGAACGATCCCAAAGACATACCCTTTGCGGCCGCCCATATTTTTGCCGTGTACTATCTCATACGGTTTTTGGATGATCTCCCAAAAATCCGTTTTAAAACGTCACTGCTCCTCACCCTGGGGATCAGCGCCGTCATCGGGACAAGAATCGGAGGAATGATCCAAATCAACTATCTGTTTCTCTTCAGCGCCCTCACCTACCTCTATTTGCGCTGGATCAAAAGAAACCCGCAAATGAAATTCTGGAAACTCGCGCTGGCGGTCACGGGCATTTCGATCGCGGGTTATCTCGGGGGTATTTTCTTTTGGCCTTACGGACAGAGCAATCCGCTGGTGCATCCGTTCGAAGCGATCAAGGAGGTCTCCAATTTCCGCTTTTGGGAAGGCCTCCTATTATTTGACGGCAAGCTCATTCTCTCGACTCATCTTCCGTGGGACTACATTCCAAAATGGATTTTGATCAGCTCCCCGCTGTATTTTGTCTTGGCGTTGATCCTGTTTCTCATCCTGCTGAAACCGTTTATTCAAACATATCGGCTCCGGCTGTGGTTACCTCTGTTATTCATATCACTTTTTCCTATCGTTTTCGTCATCCTAAAAAAATCGATGTTGCTCGATTCCTGGCGGCATCTGCTCTTTGTCTATCCCCCGTTAGTGGTCCTGGCGGCCTTGGTTTGGGAGTATCTGCTGCGCTACGCCCATTCGGGGGCAAAAAAACTGTTGGTATGGTCCATAATCCTCTTTCATTTGTCCCTGCCGCTCGGATGGATGATCAAAAATCATCCGAATGCTTACGTTTATTTTAACGAACTGGTAGGCGGCATTAACGGAGCGTTCGGCCGCTACGAAACGGATTATTGGGGAAATTCTTTGCGGGCCGCTTCGGAATGGCTGGTCCGTTATCACAACTCACACGCGCCGTCAGCGCCGGCGATTGTACGTGCCGACGGACATTTCATGTCCTCCTACGCGTATTTAAAAAAGGGGCTGGGGAACCGTTATCATCCGGCAGGATACCCGAAAGACCTTTTGAAAAAAGACCCGTTTACCTATGTCGGTTATGCGCCTTACCTTGGCGGACATCCCGAATGGGATTATGCGCTTGTTTTGTCGAGGGGCTGGTCGCCCGAGATATTGCGAAGTCTTGCCTGGCCGCCCATCGGAACGATCTACACCGTCAAAGCGGACGATGTGGTCCTTTGTGCCGTGGTGAAAAATCCGAAAAGGCCATCCCCGCCGA
>JAQTOZ010000213.1 GCA_028713205.1 Candidatus Omnitrophota bacterium | reverse complement strand
GCCGATACCGTAGGAGGACTCCTCAACGTGGCGACTTTTTTGATCCCCGTCGATATCCCGCTTCCCCATAACGGAGTCGACATTGATAATTATAAAAAGCTTGATCCGACAAGCGAAACAGCGCCTACTTCCCCGCCGGCAAGCTGACAGAAATAATTTTGTTTTTCGAGTGATGGCCCGATAGAATTTCGAAAAACGATTTCGGCTTGTCGAAATAATCGCTTAACGCTTCCACAACGGCCTCGTTGGCCCTCCCCTCAAGGGGTGGGGCCTTGACCCAAACCCGGTAATGAGTTTCATCCAACCGCTCAATCCGTTCTTGTTTGGCTCCCGCTTTGACGGTCACGGTCAATTTCAATTTGTTTTTCTCCGTTAGTTTCGCTGGCTTGCTTTGCCGCCAGGGCCAACGATTCCAGTTCCCGGAATAAAACGTCCCGGGCCAAGAGGACACTCCCATCGGGGAATTTGACCCAGACAAGATTCCCGAGAGGGACCGTCAAATTGCCCCATTTGAGTATCCAATCTTTGGCGGTCTGTTTGCGCTGATAATTTCTCGATAAAAATTGCCTGGCAAAAGGCGCGATAAACCGCGTCGGATATTGATAACCATCGTAAATGACTTCGATGTCTGCGGCAGAAAAACGGTTGATCAAATAAATCAGTTTGGTGTATTCGGAAGGCGGCTGCATTCGATAACGCTTGAATGCCTGGCTTTGCTCGAGCGGTTCAATCCCCGGATAGTCCACGATGGATTGTGCCGCAGTCGTATCCGATTGAAAAAGCCACAAAAACAAAACAATGCTCCCTAAAAGCGCACGAATCCCTTTCAAATATCGATTTGAGACTTTCTGCATAAAAAACCTCGCAGCAAATCTAGATCATCTCCATCTCAAAAGCAACTTCAAAAAAGACTTCCTCATACAAAAACCATGCACCGCGCGAAACCGTACAAATGTCCCGACAAAGGTCATTTTCATGCCTCGCAAAGTCCGAATGTTCCTTCAAATCCATGCGGGAGAAAGAAACAGGCCGCGTCTTTTTCCATTTCTTTCGTCTCAATAACAGGATGCAACAGTTCTAAACTATGGATTGATCGATCTTGATATATAGATTGATAAGGTGTTATCTTGACAGAAGTATAGGTCAAATATACACTTTAGTTGTAAATAAGATTTAAATATAATTTAATAAGTATTTGTTTGCTCAGTTATTCTAGGAGGTTGTGGAAATGGGAACAAAAAGCGTCATCGTACGGAAAAAGGAACTCATCATTGCAGGAATCCTAATCGCCCTTTTCCTATTTTCCGCAAGCTCACTCATGGCAGCACCCGAAAACGCGCAACGTCTTGCGGCTATGGCCGATGCCCCGGCAGATGGAGTTCCTCTTGATAACATCCAGTCCCGCGATGCGGAGCTTGAGGTCACCCATTTAAGATATGATCTTAATTCATCTTCTCATATGGTTAGAGCCCTACAGACCTCCAAGAATTTCAAAATGGCTTCAACCGCATCTTACGGAGCAGCAGATGCAAATGCGGATGGCGCTACATCGAATACAGACCTCGAGCATAAACTCGCGTATTTGATGGAGCAATCCAAAGCGGAAAAGGCCGCAGAAAACCGAATGCTTACCGTTAACAATAACAATCAAGAGAAAGAGTCGCAATCCTATAACAAATCCCCTGAATTAACGGAAAGGGAAAAAGAGATGGAAGCAGCCAAAGACGAGGGGTTGCCGTCCGGGCACAGCAGCGACATCCCTGCTGTGGCCGCTATGGCCTACGGCCGCAATCTTTCCGAAAAAGCAAAGAACGAGGAAAAATCGGACAAGATCAACGATGGGATGATACTTCCCGAATTGACAAAGGGGCAACCTCTTGAAAATCAAATGGCCGCTTCCCAGGTTGAAATACGTTTCAAAATGCCGGCCGAAAGATTCGCAGTACTGGAAGGAAAGTCCTTGCCGAAAAACCAGTTGGAAAACTTCGCAACGCAAAAAGGAAATGCCGGTTTGTCCGAGGACAACATCAAGGCCATGGACCGACTCAAAGACAAAAAAATAGAAGATCAAAAAGCAAAGCTGGCATCGCAATGGAATCTCGTGACCAATCCCAAAGACAGCAATTCTGTCAGCGGCAACAGTGACGACGCCAAAAAGAAAATGTGGCTTGTGGATCAACCGGTCGTTATTCACGGCGCGCAGAAATACGAGGAACCGCAAGGCGCAAAAACAGCGAGAGATTATATTCAAAATCACTTGGGCGGGAACCGGCCTTACGGCATGAGCCCCGCCATGAAAGCGCAGCAGGCCAAGAAACTTGCGGAGGCACCTCAGGCCGAGAAAAGCGAACTCTCGCTGGCGCAGAAAGAGAAATTGATCGGAGAGTTCAAATCGTTTTTGCTGAACAGCAAAGCGTATGCCAAAAGCCAGCTCACGGAAATCGACAATAAGAAGAAATAATTTTACGCCCCTGTTTTTTCCTCACCCTGAGAGCCCCCTCGGATCGAAACGATTTCATAGCGGTTAAAAACGACATCCGCATAACCGCCGCTGTCGCCTTCGTTGGAAATCCTCAAAACGATCTTCTGTTCATCCTCGTTGACAATCGTCCCTTGAATGACATTGCCTGACTTTAACTTAATCGTCATCAGTTCTTGTTGCGGCGGGAGGACGGTCGTCATAATGGATTCGGCAGCTTTCGTAATATCGGTTGCTTGCGGCTCGGGCTGGTTCATTTGGGCCGGTTCCTGCGCCGGGACCGTCGGCACCATCATGGGCTGCGAAGGTCCGCTATATCCGCTATAAACACGTCCCGGTCCCGATGAACGGCTCTGAAACCGGCCGCCTTGCGCACCTTGCAAAAGGCCCTGCACCAAAAACGCCATGCTTGACAGGAGGACGATCACAAGGATCGCGCACCCCACGAGAATCGACAAGGCTATCAATTTGATTTTGCCCCGGTTCGAACCGAAAAGGCCGTAGGCATAAGTCCCGAGAGGATAGGTTGCGAGCATGATCACAATCCAAACGGCACGGAAATTTCCGGAACGGTCATCGCGCCTCGCGCAATTGATAAACATCCAGAAAGGAAAAATAACGGTCGGATATAAAATCAGAAGGGTAATCAGTAGCCCCAGCAGGGTCCGCATGCAGGATCTCCTTTCACTTCAGGTCATGTTGCAAATAACACGGCTTGACGAAATCTTTCTTAACGCCGGTCGACCTTCACTTCCACGGTCATCGGCTCACTCCATAGGGGCTGTCCCCCGCCCAAAGCGAGAAAACCGAGACGGAAGGTCACCCACCCGGACTCCTTTTTATCCGGAATAAAAACCCGGAGCTTGTAAGCGTCCGTCTCCCGCGGCTTCAGGGTTCTCGTAATGGTTTTCAACATTTCCCGGCATTTCCATGTATCCAGAGATACCTGGGGATTGTCCACGACCCAGTTGCTCCAATAACATTCTTTAAGGGAATAAGAGACATCCGCACTTCCCTGATTAAGGATAGAAGCCTTGACGTTAAGCTTTTCCCCGGCATTCACCGACGGTTGGTCAAAAAATGTTTTTACCACCAACGAGGGCTTTGCCGTCTCGGCAGCCTGCGCCGATCCCATCAGCACCATCATCAACACCGTTCCCAAAAATATCTTTCTCACACGTCTCCTTTTTTCTCACTGGCGCCGGGGCCAAGATGGCTTTCACGCTCCTTGTTTTCCTCGGCGCGCAACGTCGTCAAAAGGCGTTCGAGTTTTTGATTCAACCGCTCAGATTCCTCTTTAGGGGTCTGCTTCAGCAAAGGCATCACATGATGCCCGACCGTTTCGATAAACTGATTAAGATCGAAAGGCTTGCCGATAAAATCGGTGACACCCAGCCGGAAAGCGTCCCGGCGATTTTCTTCGGTTTCATAAGCAGTGACCACCACAAATCCCGATTTCCCCGCTCCCGCTTTGTCCTGAAATTCCTGGATACGCCGAATGGTCATCAAACCGTCCAGTCCCGGCATACGGATGTCACAAAGGACGAGATGGAAAAAACCGCTTTTGGCTTTCAGGATACCTTCGTGGCCGTCTTTCGCCGTATCGACAAAATAGCCTGCCCGCTCCAGCACCTTTTTCAGCGTCCGCGTAAGGAGCGGATCATCATCGATGACCAGAACATAGGCCTTTTCTGAATACTCAGCGGCCGTTGACATGACACCCGCCTCCCGAAAGCTGAATTATACGCCCGGCGCCCTTCGCGTGACAAGCGCACACAATATAACATCGGAAATACTTGAGATTCATTGAGTTCTGAGTATGCTTAACCACCCGGAGGGGCCATCATGCCTGAATTGCCCGAAGTCGAAACGATCATCCGTGATTTGCGCAGCCACGGTCTTACCGGCCGCCGTATTGCACGGGTCGAAGTCCATTGGCAAAAGACAATCGCCATACCCGATGCAAAATCTTTCGCCGCTTGGCTGCGAAATAAGAAAATCCTGGCGGTCTCCAGACGCGCAAAGTTTATCGTCCTTAAACTGTCCGGCGGCGCAACGTGCCTGGTTCACCTGCGCATGACCGGAAGGCTTTACTTCACCTCCGGCGGACAGCCAGTCGTCCCCGATTCGCACGTCCATGTCATTTTGCATTTGGATGACGGACGCCGGCTAAATTTCCGCGATCCGCGCAAATTCGGCCGCTGGTACCTTCTCCAAACCCCCGAAAGCATCCTTAAAAATTTGGGGCCCGAACCGCTCGACCGGTATTTTACTGCAGCGGTACTCCGCCGACGTCTCGCCCGGCATGACCGGCAATTAAAACCCTTACTTCTCGATCAAACTTTTGTCGCAGGACTGGGAAATATCTACGCAGATGAAGCGCTTTGGCTGGCAAAAATCCACCCGGCAAGAAAATCAGGGACACTCCGTACGGGGGAAATCTCGAAGCTCTTTCGCGCAATCAAGAAGGTCCTGACGGCCGGCATCCGGAATCTCGGAACTTCGTTGGGAACCGCCAGCACCAATTATTACAGCATCGGGGGACGGCGCGGCCGCAACCAGGATGCTTTGCAGGTTTTTCGCAGGCAGGGACAACCCTGCCCCAGATGCGGAACAAAAATCGAAAGGCTTGTCATCGCTCAACGCAGCACTCATTTGTGCCCGCAATGTCAAAAATGAAAAGACCTTCGGCCGCAGCTAGGACCGCATCGCGCCTTGCGGGCTCACCCGAATGGCTTTGACCGGTTGCACGGGACATACCTTTTGACAAATTCCGCATCCGATACATAGAAGCTCATCCACGGACGGACGCAAAATTTTATTTTCCGCTACAAAAGACTCCCGCACCTTAATCGCCTTATTCGCCACAGGGCAATGTTCTTCGCACACGATACAGCTTTCGTTTTGCGACCAGGGAATGCAAATCGACCGGTTGATGTGAGCGATACCCAGTTTCGTTTTCTGTTTGACGGCTTCGGGAAGTTTCGGGATCGCGCCCGTCGGGCAGACATTGCCGCAAAGCGTGCAGTG
>JAQTOZ010000212.1 GCA_028713205.1 Candidatus Omnitrophota bacterium | reverse complement strand
TGCTGCGCGTCTACACGAGGCTCGTGGAATTTACGGGGGATGGGATCTACAGTTACACGTACAAGGAAGGGGCCCTTTTATATGCCAACCAGGGATTCGTCCAGATTCTAGGGCTGGATTGTGCGCCTGAAGAACTCAAAGGTAAATTTTTAAAAGATCTTCTCATCTACTTGGAAAAACCGGGAACCATTCGCGAAGCTGCCAATGCCAAGGGGGAAATCCACGACTACGAATATCATTTCAAAACCTTGAAAGGTGAAGATCGTTGGGTGATTCACAGTTCATTTCTTGTACGGGACCCAGTCACGGGTGAAAAGATTGTGGAAGCAATCGTCAAAGACATCACTGCGCGAAAATTAGCCGATGAACGGTTAAAGCGTGTCAATCGAACCTTGGGTGCAATTACAAGATGCAGCCAGGCCATGATGCACGTGACACAGGAAACAGCCCTCTTGAATGAGATTTGCCAGATTATTGTCGAGGATTGTGGCTATCCTTTGGTGTGGGCAGGATTCCTCGATGAGTCGAGCCGTCATACTTTGATACCTGTTTCCTCAGCCGGATTCGAGAACCGGGAATTTCTCATGAAGCCAATTGCTTTTGCGGATGAGCGGCAAGAGCGCTGCCCCTGCGGTTCGGCAGTCCGGAGTGCGCGAACGATGATTTGCCGGGACTTCAGTGCGATGCCGGCACATTTGCCTTGGTATGAGGAAATCAGGAAGCAGGGTTGCCGATCGCTGGGTGTTTTTCCACTCGTCGATCAAGATCATGTTTTTGGAGTTTTAAATATTTATTCTCGAAATCAAGGGGGCTTTGACGAAGATGAAATCAGACTCCTCGAAGAATTAACAGCGGATCTCGCCTTTGGTGTTCGCACGATTCGTGCCGAAGAGGAACGCAAACATTCCGAAAAAGCGCTCCGTGAAAGTGAAAAGCGATACCGCGGGATTGTGGAAGACCAAGCCGAGTTACTGACCCGCTGGCGGCCGGATGGTAATCTGACCTTTGTCAATGAAGCCTGTGCCCGTTATTTTGATCTGAAGCCTGAGGAATTGGTCGGACGTAACTTTTTCGACATGATTCCCGAGATCGAACGTGAAAAGTTGAAACACCTGATTTCGTTCCTAACGCCGGACAAATCCGTCGAGGCGCATGAGCAGTATTATATGCATCCGGACGGAACCATTCGCTGGCAACAATGGACAAACCGGGCCCTCTTTAACGAGCAAGGCCAGATTGTCGAATTTCAGTCGGTTGGGCACGACATCACCGAGCTTAAGCAGGCGGAAGAAAAGCTAATGCTTGAAAGGGATAAAATCCAGAAATACCTGGATGTGGCCGGTGTGATCATGATTGCTTTGGATACGGACGGAAGCTTGAAGCTCGTGAACAACAAAGCGTGTGAGATTACCGGGTTTCCGCACGACGAGCTGATCGGCAGGAATTGGTTTGATGGTTTTATCCCGGAAGGCCTACGCGATGAAGTCCGCGTCGTTTTTAAAAAGTTGATGGCCGGGGAAATTACAAACTTGGAATATTTTGAGAATTCGATTGTGACCCGGAGCGGCGAGGAGCGTTTGATCCGGTGGCACAACGTCATTTTGGAGGGGGAAACGGGTGAAGCCCTCGGTATCCTGAGTTCCGGCGAGGATGTCACCGAGCGCAAGATCAGTGAAAATGCATTGAGGGAAAGCGAAGAGAACTTTAGGGCCCTGGCGGAAAATGCGAATGACGGTATTTTGATCACTGCGGATGAAGGGAAATTGGTGTATGCCAACAAACGCGCTGCGGGAATGACGGATTATATGGCGGATGAGTTGCCCGGAATGGATATCAAAAAATTGATCCACCCCGATGAACAGGAAAAATTGATGAAGAATTATGAAAAGAGGATTAAAGGGGAAAACATTCCGATGACTTATGAAACCATCCTTCGAAAAAGGGACGGTCGCGATATGCCGGTTGAAGTTACGGGGGCGCGGACGGTCTGGAAAGGAAAAAATGCGGGTATTGTGATTTTTAGAGATATTACCGAGCGTAGGAAAGTTGATGAATTTAAGAACGAAATCGTCCGGACGGTCTCGCACGAATTGCGCACACCGCTTTCGATAACCAAGGAAAGTATCAACCTTGTCTTGGACGGATCCTCCGGGCAAGTGACCGAAGAACAGAAGGTCTTTCTGGAGACTGCCCGTAGAAATATCATCCGTCTCTCTCGCATGATCGATGAGCTTTTGGATATTTCCAGGCTCGAGGTCGGCAGGATTGAGCTGGAAAAAGAAAATGTGGATTTGACTCTGCTGATTCAATCCGTCGCTTTCACGTTTGAACAGCGGCTCAAGGAAAAAGGCCTGGATCTTAGACTGGACATCCCTCCGGAAGGCGTCAACGCGTATGTGGATGCCGATCGGATGACCCAGATTTTTACCAATCTCTTGAGCAATGCCATCAAGTTTACGGAAAAAGGGGCTATTGCGATTTCGATTAAAGAGCGCGAAAATGAAATTGAATGCAGCGTTTCAGACTCGGGCATCGGTATCCCGCAGGAAGCGCTTGCCAAAATATTCGAAAAATTTCAGAAGGTCCGGCGCACGTCGGGGCCGGGTGAAAAAGGGACGGGGTTGGGGTTGTCGATTACAAAAGGGCTTGTCGAACTGCATCAAGGCCGGATTTGGGTCAAGAGTAAATTGGGTGAGGGGGCGAATTTTGTTTTTACGATCCCGAAGAAATCTTCGGCGAATGCTAATTAAAATCCGAGATGTGCCGTAAAACTATGTTAATAGTACGAAAGCCTCCAATCGCAGATGAGGAGAGCGTCCATGTTTAGAAAGGTCCTGTTTATCGAAGATGAGCCTGATCAAGTTGCGGTCGTCCAGGCAAGGTTGAAGAAGAACGGGTATGAGGTCATTACCGCTTTGGACGGAGAAGAAGGATTAATCAAGGCTCGTCAGGAGAAGCCGGATCTGATTTTATTGGATGTCATCATGCCGAAAATGGACGGGCGCGAAGTATGCCGGAGGCTTAAGTCGAATCCCGCGACTCAAGCGAGTCCGGTGATTGCGATTACTGCCGCGGGGAATTCGGGAATCGAGCATGAATGTATCGCCGCGGGCGCTAGCGAATGCGTTCGCAAGCCTTATGAATCAGCCGAACTGTTGGCAAGGATGGAGGAGATCCTCAAAGGGTAAAGATTTTAATTCGACATCAATCGGGTCAATGACAAGCGAAGGAGAGGAGAATATCTTATGCCGTATGACGCAGCACTGGATAAACAGCTCTATACAAAATCATTGGAGGATGACGGCGGGAAAATAACGGTCAGTGTTCATTCCTACAACAACGGCCCCAAGAAAATTCAGATTATCCGGGAAAATTTGGATGCCGAAGGTAATACGCGTTTTGCAAAACTCGGACGCATGACGAAAGATGAACTCGAGGGCATCATGCCTTTCCTTCAAGAAGCATTAGGCGTGATGGCTTAGCCGCGGAATTCATACCCGCTGCTTTTGGGCGGGGATATTGAGAGGAGATACTTTCCGTGAAAAAACTTGATAATCGTCAGAAGCAGACCAACCAGTTGCGGGCGGAAAAGGTCAGTCCTGTGATGAAACAGATGACACGTTCCAAAGATGAGGCGCAGGAAGCGCCGGATTCTGAGAAAACGGGATCGCCGGATACCAGTGCCAAAGAGGGGCAGCGCATCGAACCGTACCATGCGCCGCAAAAAGTAGGTCGCAATGATCCTTGCCCGTGTGGCAGCGGTAAGAAGTATAAAAAGTGCTGCCTGGCCAAAGAAGCCGCCTGATTTCACTTAAGAGCAAAACAGGAGGAGACCCGATGGCATCGTATGTGGTTTTATCTGGTTTTACAGAACAGGGTATTCGTACCGTGAAGGAAACCGCCAAACGCGCAAACAAATTCCGCGAGACGGCCAAAGAGATGGGGGCGACGATCAAAGAAATCTATTGGACGCTGGGGCGTTATGATGTGGTCGTGATCTTGGAGGCGGCGGATGATGAAACCGTCGCGCGCCTCATGATGAAAATGGGCGCCCTCGGGAATTTAAAATCCGAAACCCTGCGTGCCTTTTCAGAAGAAGAAATAGGGGGCATCGTTTCGCGTATCTAACTCAAGCCGGGTGAAAGAAGATCCGGTGACAATGCGTCCTCTGAGCAAATCCGATTGGGAATTTTGCGCAACGATCGCTTAACGCAGCAAAGGGGCTTTTTCGACAGGCGGCGGTACGATTTCCTGCGGGGCCATGTTTTTAAGCGCAACGAGTTTCTCGTCGATTCTCTTGCGGATACTTGCCAATTCCAGTTTGGCGTTGCGGCACTCGCGTGAAAACTGATCCTGCAACCGGCTGACCTGTTCCCGCTCAACTTCCAGAAGTTCGATCAAGGCGATACTTGTCTGGAAACGCTGATGTTCCTTTTCGAGCTTTTTGTAGGCAGACTCCGATTTCTTATAGCGTTCATCCACCTGGCGCAAATCGATTTCGGAAGGTTTGTCGCGGTTGACAAGGCTCAGCGCATCGTGGGCGTACTGCGCGATGTCATGCGCGCGAGTTGCGGTTTGATGGGAAAGCCGATTCAACCACGAGGTGAGACGTGGCGAGATAAAAGTCCCCTTGTAATGTTCTAAAATATCCTCGGCACGGTCCAATTTCCCCGAAACGACCTCAAGCTCGAGGGCACTCAAGGCTTGCCCAACTGATTCGCCAAGGATCTTCCCGATGAAAAGGAGAGTCGCCGTAATAAAAATCCAAAAAAGAGCCATGGTGAATAATTGCTCAAAAAACTGAGGACTGCCGATCGGAATGACTTCGGCATAACCGAATCCCAGAAAGAAAAAGAGCGCGACGTGAATCCCCAAAAAAGCGTAGAGGAGTTTGTTGCCAAGATTCAATGTTTTGGCAATCGCAAGTGGGAAATACGCAAGACTCAAATAGAAGAGGGCGCAGCACACGAGATAAAAGAGCGTCAGTAGAAAATTGCCCCATGCCACAACGACAAAGAAACTGGAAGCGCTGATATCACTTGAGTTGACAGCGACCTGATAACTCAAGCTCATGACAACGACCGAATAAAATGCGATCGCGACCGAGATCAGATTCAAACTGGTGAAATCGCGTATGCCGATGAACTTGGCAAACGGTTTTTCGCCTTTCTGGAGCAGACTGGGAATAAAAATTCCAAGCGCCATAAACGGATGAAACAAAAGAAGGAACATGACCTTGCTGGCGCTGACAAATACGGGATTTTTATAACCGCTGATGATGTTCAGGGCAAAGCCCAAAGTCCCGAGACACAGCAGGCCAAGTGCCCAGAGCTGTGCTTTCTCAGCGTTTTCAAAACCAATTTGCACTTTAACCTTTGCGGCAATGAATTCGGGCCAACGTGTCTTTTCCATAAGGGCCGCTATTATAATGGGAAGGGCCCACCGTGCAAAGAAGAAAAATCATTCTGAAAAATAATTCCGTGCAATGCCCCGGCCCCGTTATTGAATGCT
>JAQTOZ010000211.1 GCA_028713205.1 Candidatus Omnitrophota bacterium | reverse complement strand
CGCCGTGATTTCAAACACAGCGCCATTGTAATAATCCAGACCGCGCACAAGCCTACGGTTGACTTCCGAACGGACTCCATGCGCCTCCAGTTGCGCAATCAGCTTTTTAAAATCGTCGCTGAGCGGTGCGAAATTCTCCCAGGGCACTTTGTGAATCACCGGTTGGCAGGTACTCACTTTACAATCAAAAATCCTCAAGACGTTTTTCTCAAGCCGCCACCGGCAATCGTCACAAAGCTCCTGTTTTTTCGTCGAAAAATAATTGACCAACCCCTGCAACAGTTTCTCGCGATGCCCCTGCCCGCCGAGATCATTTATCCGCACCAGGGGATTCTTAACACCGGCGTAAGTCAGGAACCGGTAGAGTCCGGCAATGACCTCGAAATCGGCGTCGGTGCCGCCCTCGTTGATCATTTCAACGCCGATCTGATGAAATTGCCTTTTCCGCCCGGCCTGAGGGCGTTCGGCGCGAAACATGGGCCCTGCGTAGTAAAGTCTCAGGGATTTATTCGTCTTGAGCAGTCCTTTTTCGATCACGGCACGCGCCACCGACGCCGTCATCTCGGGGCGCATCGTCATGCTTCGGCCGCCGCGGTCTTCAAAGGTGTACATTTCCTTGTGGACAATATCGCTGGCCTCACCAATGGAACGGGTAAAAAGTTCTGTCGGTTCGAGTACGGGCGTCCGGATTTCCTTAAAACCAAGCGCTTCAAAAAAAATACGCGCCTTTTCCTCAAGCCACTGCCACTTTTCGACATCGCCCGGCAGGATATCGTCCATTCCGGGGAAAGACTGATATTTTTGCGCCATGGATTTAAATGCCCTTTGCGTTAAAACCCCAAAATTCGAATCCAAATCATATCATAGAGATAGGCGCACCCGCAATCCCGGTATAAAACCCGGCTATAACATATCTCGAATCTAAAGTTAGGTCCTTTCGTTTGGTTGAGCTAGGAAGCGGTGAGCGAATGGCAGAGGCTTCGTTTGAAAACTTGCCTGGCTCGGGTGGAGGAAGCCGACGGCCGCCATGAGCCGGGCTTAGTTTTCCAGAAGCCGGAGCATTTGAGCGAAACGCATCTTAGCTCAAACTGAAAGGACATAACCTTAGTGGCATAGGCGATGAAGTAGAAAATGGCGTCTTACTGCAAAACGTATGGGGCACTCGGTGCAAATCGTAAATCCTGGTTCAAAACGGGTTTAGCCGCTGATCAGTAAACGGCATTCTTTGGGCAGATGGGTCACAAGAGTGCGGAGCACATCTCCACGCAGAATATTCACAAGACGGCCGCGCCGCGTGGTACCGATCATCACGGTATTCACACCCAATTCCCGCGCCGCCCGGGCAATCATCTTGCCCGAATTCTCTCCGATCTGCCAAACAGGCACGACGGTAATCCCCTTCTTTTCCATTTCTTGCTCCGCTTTGGCAAAGACCTCCAGCGAATCGCGCGACGGCTCGATCTCATCAAGGAACTCGGCAGAAGGCGGCATTTCATCGACATAGCTGACATAAATAGCATTTTCACCCAGCATTTTCGCCCTTAATGCCGCATCATTCAGAACGTGCAAATTCAATTGTTTGAGCGCCACCAGCGAAGTGCTCGTATAAAGCGGGGCAATTTCTTTGGCCTCGGAAACGGTCAGCACGCTGGAGTTGGGCACAATCCCCGGTACCGGCACCGGGATCACAATGATCTTGGCCAGCCAACGGAGCAGCAGTCCACCGCCCAAAATCGTCAGCGCAAAAATAAGAGCATTGCGCTTCTCAATGGCAATAGTGACTTCGATGAAGAAAAGGACAACCGTGCTCACCAGCAGCAGCAAGCGCTCCCGCTTTTTGAGCTGTAACTTGAAATTGGTCGCTGTCGTTCCCAAGTTTAATGTAATGGCGCCCACCACGCCGATGGCATAAAGGGCGGCCAATTCAACGATGTTGCTACTGAATAAAAGGACAATAATCGGCACGCCAACCGCCACCGCCAAAGCAACACCGGGCATGCCATAACGATTGAGTTTCGCAAAAAACGCAGGCAATTCCCGGTCTTTGGCCATCACGAACTGAATACTCACAAGACCCGCAATTGCGGTATTGGCAGCGGAGAGCAGCAACAATCCGAACAAGACAGAGATCAGCTTGCCAAACCAGGGCGCGATATAGTGATCGCCGAGCGCGCTCAGCATATCTTCGGTATGCCCGGAGAGACCCGGAATCGAATTCATGGCGATCCCCAAAAGGAAAGTCAAAATCGAAACCTCCAGGAGTACCGGCCAAATCGCGCGTTTGGAAGTTTTTTCAACCGGTTGGACCATGATCCCGGTCATATTGGCAACCGCTTCAACACCGGAAAGCGCCAGGACGATACCGACAAACACACTCCAGTTTTTGAACAAACCGGTTGTCGGTAATCGTAAATCAGCTTGGGTAATATGGGGAATCGTGAAGACAATCAATAAACCGGCGGACAATGTTGCCCCAACCGCGATCCACGAGGCCACCGTTCCGCTTTTGGAGGGACCAAACCAGTTCAACGCTCCGATCATCAAAATCGATCCGATGGCCCAGAGCTCGGGATGCGGAACGTTAAAGTAATGGAAAGCGTCCAAGGTACTGAGGGAGGCCGTAACAACATAGTCGGCAAACAGGAGAAAAGCACCGATGACCGCCAGAAGTTGGGAACGATGTTTGACAGAAGAGTAAACACCGCCGCCATCGGGGTAGGTGCGGCAGATGAGCATGTAGCAAAGACCGACCACAAAAACGAGAATGGACATGCAACCCAGGAAAAACCAGGATGCATGCCCGGCAAGAGCAAAGGCAATGCCGAGAACATACGCTTTACTGGTGCCCCAATCGCCATAAAGCATGGCACCAGCTTGATACCACTTCAGTTCCCGGGGTCTCTCAACGCGTTTTAAAAGAAATGCCATGCCGGTAGCTTTTTCACCTAAGAATCTCCCCTCGCCCGTCACTCCAACGCGAAGCGATAGTCATCAGGAAAAGGTTATTGACATTTCGAGTAAGCTTGCGCTTCGTGTTCTGATTTCGGCTGATGGATCACAAACATCACCAAGAGAACGGTCAGAACGATAGAACTCCAGAACACAATTGGCGAATTCTCAAAGCGGATCACAATCGGAATCGCAAGCAAAGCCACCATGTTCATCACTTTGATCAACGGATTCAGCGCGGGCCCCGCTGTGTCTTTCAAGGGATCGCCGACCGTATCACCGGTCACAGATGCTTTGTGCGTTTCGGAACCTTTGCCGCCATAAGCACCGTCTTCAATCAATTTTTTGGCATTGTCCCAAGCGCCGCCCGCATTGGCCATAAAGACCGCTAAAAGCTGGCCCGACAAAATCATCCCGGCCAAAAATCCGCCGAGGGCCTCTTTCTTGAGAATAAACCCCACCAAAATCGGAGCAGCAATTGCCAGAACTCCGGGACGGATCAATTCCTTCTGGGCCGCCGCGGTGCAAATCGCAACCACCCGCGCGTAATCCGGAAGCTTCGTCCCTGCCCAGACATCCTTATCCTTAAGTTGCTCACGGACCTCTTTGACGATCAGGAAGGCCGCGCGACCGACCGCACGAATCGTCAGGGAACTGAACAGAAAAGGAATGGCACCGCCAAGGAGAAAACCGACGAACACATTCGGCAAAGATACCGAGAGCGACGCCGCGACGAAATCATAGGTCTGCTTGGTCAGCACGCTGATATCGGTCACAAACGCATTGAAAAGAGAAATCGCAGCAACCACCGCGGAACCGATGGCAATGCCTTTGGTAATGGCCTTGGTCGTATTTCCCACGGCATCCAGGTCGGCGAGGATTTGACGCGCATCTTTATTTAAATGTGCCATCTCACCGATGCCGTTGGCGTTGTCCGCCACAGGGCCGAAGACATCCATGGAAATGTTGTTGCCCGTCAGGGTCAGCATCCCGATACCGCACATGGCGACGCCGTACGCCACAAAGGTCGGGTTGGTCCCTTGATAAATAAATGCCGAGATCAGGATGGAAATTGAAATCACCACGATGGCCCACACCGTACTTTCCAACCCGACCGCAAATCCCGTAATAATGTTCGTCGCGTGGCCGGTTTGACAGGATTCGGCAACGGATCTCACGGGTTCATTTTTCGTATCGGTAAAATGCTCCGTCACGCGATTGAGCGTGATCGCCAGCAAAATGCCCACCATCGTCGTCCAGACCGGACGCATATCGAGTCCCTGCACGCCGAGGTTGATCCAGAAAGAATGCACGGTCTCACTAGGCAACCGGAAATAGAAGAATCCGACCAGCGAAAATCCGATAATCGAAATAATCGCCGAAAGGATAAATCCGACATTGATGGCCTTCATGGCGTCCCGCACATCTTCTTTGGTACGAACGGCATAGGTGCCGATAATCGAACTCAGCACACCGATCGCGCGCACCAAAAGCGGAAAAATCACGCCTTTGTGTCCGAATGAGGCCCAGCCCAATATCATGGCGGAGACGATGGTCACTTCATAAGATTCAAAGATATCGGCCGCCATTCCCGCGCAATCTCCCACATTGTCCCCGACATTGTCCGCAATCGTCGCGGCATTGCGGGGATCGTCTTCCGGAATATTCTTCTCGATTTTGCCCACGAGATCGGCACCGACGTCAGCGGCCTTCGTAAAAATACCGCCCCCGACACGCATAAACAACGCCAAGAGCGTGCCGCCGAACCCGAAGCCCAGAAGGACTTCATAAGCCCGCGTTCCGTAAATCATAAAAATGATCGTACCGCCCAAAAGCCCGAGACCGTCCGTCAGCATTCCCGTGATGGTCCCTGTCCGGTACGCGATCTTGAGCGCATCGCTGAAGCTCTTCCGGTTTGCCGCCGCAGCGACACGGACATTCCCGCGCACGGCGAGATTCATGCCGATAAATCCGACCGAGGCCGAAAAAATCGACCCCATCAGAAAGGCACAGGCCCGGCCAATCGCAACATTCTTCTCGCCGGCGGTAAAGTAAAGCGCCGCCGTCAGTAGAAGGATCAGAAAAAGGATCGTCTTAAATTGACGAAACAGGTAGGCATTGGCGCCGACACGGATGGAATTGCTGATTTTCTGCATCTCTGGAGTGCCCGCATCCTCACGCGTCACTTGCATCATGAGAAAGATGGCATAGATGAGTCCTGCAATCGCGGTCCCGAGGACCGTCCATAAAGCGACGATTTCTCCTGTCGAAAATTGCCCGGAGCTAAATAGGCTGAACATTTGATTTCCTCCCTGATCGATCATTATCGTTCTTCAAGCATCCCCGGAGACGGGCGTTCGAAGCATCTCAACGGGACCGGCCTTGAATTTTTAAGTTGTTGATAAATTCAGACAGAAAATTAAAAAAAACGCCTTCCAGTTTCAAGCCGTCATCCCAACCATCTGATCGAGGCTCAGAACTAAAAGGCTCATGGTGTCGGCACCCATACGTACGAAAGACCACGGATAAACGTTCGTTGGGATTTCCGACCAACGCTCAACGTC
>JAQTOZ010000023.1 GCA_028713205.1 Candidatus Omnitrophota bacterium | reverse complement strand
CGATCTGTAGGACTTAAGTCAAAATTATTTCCATTTATTGAAATGCCCGACAGTAGTTCAAAATCAAATCCATTTGCGGGAGAGATTCCTGTAATACTTGGTCCGTTTGTCTTGTGTCTTGGGTCTTGGGACTTGGGTCTGCTTTTTTGTCTGCTCCGGCGGAATCAAGTTTGACTCATTGCATGAAGTTGAATACAATGCGTCCAGCGAAGGAGGTGCGACGATGTTGGAGTTTAAAAACAAAGTTCTCATCATCGGTTATGGTTCCGTCAGCAAATGCACATTGCCGATTCTTCTCCGGCACATCAAGATCCCATACAAAAACATCACCATCATCGATTTCGCCGACAAACGCAAGGACCTTCAGCCCTGGATCAAACGGGGGATTCAGTATTTTCAGGAGCGGATCACGCCGATCAACGTCGCGCGCACGCTGTCGCGCCACGTTTCCTCAGGCGGCATGGTCATCGATGTTGCCTGGAATATCGACTGCCAGGATATGGTGAATTGGTGCCACGACAATCAGGTGCTCTATGTCAATACTTCCGTGGAAGAGTGGGACCCCTACGCAAACATCGAAAATAAAACTCCGTTCGAAAAGTCCCTTTACTACAAGCAGATGGAGCTTCGCAAACTCACTGCGAAATGGAATCATGATGCGACCACGGCGGTTTTGGATCATGGCGCCAATCCCGGTCTGATTTCTCATTTTACCAAAAAGGCCCTCGTGGACATTGCCGAGAAATCGATCCGTGACAAGGGTGTTTCAAAAACGGCCACCCGGGATCTGGAACGCTTGGTGCGCGATAAAAAATTCGCGAGTTTGGCCATGAAGCTGGGGGTGAAGGTGATTCACGTCAGCGAGCGGGACACGCAGATTACGAACAAACCGAAGCGCGTCGATGAGTTCGTCGGCACCTGGAGCATCGAAGGGCTGCGTGAAGAGGCCATTTCGCCCGCGGAAATCGGGTGGGGGACGCACGAAAAAGAAGTCCCGGCGATTGCCACGGTGCCCCATTGCGGTCCCAAGAATCAGATTTTTCTTTCGCAGATGGGAATGAATACGTGGGTGCGCTCCTGGGTCCCGTATCAGGAAATTGTCGGGATGGTCATCCGGCATGCGGAATCTTTTACGATCTCGGACCGGCTGACCGTTTGGCGGGCCGGCAAAGTGTGCTACCGCCCGACGGTGCATTATGCTTATATGCCGTGCGATGAGACCATCGCATCACTCCACGAGCTTCGTTGCCGGAATTACGAATTGCAGCCCGACTGCCGGATTTTGAGCGATGAAATCACAAGCGGCTATGATATTTTGGGCGCGTTGCTCATGGGGCACCGGTATAATTCGTGGTGGACCGGCAGCATGCTGAGCATCGAGGAGGCCCGCCGGCTCGTGCCGCATCAAAACGCGACGACCATGCAGGTTGCGATCGGTGTGGTGGCGGCGACGATGTGGATGATCGAAAACCCGCGCTGCGGATTATGCGAGCCCGATGAGCTGCCGCATGAGTTTGTCCTTCACGTCGCGCGACCTTACCTGGGGGAATTGATATCCGTGCCTTCGGAATGGACGCCGCTGAAAAACTATCAGATCATCTTCAAAGAAAACCCTTATTCTTACTTGGATAAGAAGAACGTCTGGAGTTTTCAGAATTTCCTTTTCCGGAATTAGAGGCAGGGCCGGATTTTATTCCTCGAGTGCGGCTCAGAAAAATCTTTTTGAGATCGCCACGCTTCAAAATGTCCAGGGCCTCCGACACGAGCTTGCGGTTTTTCGGCTGTCCGTACTGCAAGAGCGCCCGTTGCAACTGCCTTTCCTTAAAACTCTTTGCGACCGGTACTTTTTCTCCCGTAAAAGGATGCTTGCCGGTGTGATACATGCAGGCCGAAACGGTCATCGGCAGGGGAATAAAATCCTGGATTTGTTCAGGCTGCATCCTTCTTTCGACAAGATACAGTGCCAGTTCCAAACTGTCTTTCAGCGTCGTGCCCGGATGCGAGCTGATGAAATAATTGACCAGATACTGGTTTTTCCCGAGTTGCCGGTTGATCTGCTTGAATTTTCCGGCAAATTTTTCGTAAGTCGCAAAACAGGATTTGTTCATCAGTTTTAAAACGGCGTCGGCCTTGTGTTCGGGTGCGACCTTGAGTTGTCCGCTGATGTGCCGTGCCGAGAGCGCGCCGAGGTATTCGTCCGCATAAGGTTCCGTCAGGAGATCGTATCGCAGGCCGCTCGAGATGAACAAATGCTTGACCCCCGGGATTTTCAGGACTTCTTTCCACAGTTCGATGGTTTGCGCGTATCCGAGTTTCAGGTTCCGGCATTTCTCGGGCATGAGGCAGTGCTTGTTCCGGCACGCCCCGGCCTTTTCCCAAATCTCGCAGCCGGCCTCGTAGAGATTGGCCGTCGGCCCGCCGATATCGGTGATCGTGCCTTTAAAATCCTTTGAGCCGGCCAAAAGCCGGACCTCTCTCAATATCGATTCCCGGCTGCGGCTTTGGACAATGCGTCCTTGATGGGCGAAGAGCGAACAGAAGTTGCACTCGCCGGCGCAGCCGCGATGGGAGATGATCGAAAAACGTACCGTCGCAAAACCCGGTACGCCGCCTTGTTTGTCGTAAACCGGGTGCCAGGTCCGCGCATAGGGGAGTTCGTAGATCCGGTCCAGTTCGCGGGATTCAAACGGCAGGGCCGGCGGAAACTGGACCACGAAGCGGTCGCCGTGTTGTTGCAGGATCGTTTTGCCGCGGATCGGATCGCTTTCCTCATAAGTCATTTTGAAGGCTTCATTAAATTTGTCATGGTCCGCCTGCACGGCTTCGAAGGAAGGGATCGTGACGGCATGATTAAAACCCTGCGCGTCACTACGGACGACGGCTGTTCCGCGGATATGGTCCAGATACCGGATGTCTTCACCGTTTCGCAGCCTTTCGGCAATTTCAACGACGGCTTTTTCGCCCATGCCGTAAACCAGCATATCGGCCTTGGCGTCTACGAGTACCGAGCGCCGGACAGCATCATCCCAGAAACTGTAATGCGCAAGCCGTGTGAGGCTTGCTTCGATGCCTCCCAGCACGACGGGAACGCCGGGAAAGAGTTCTTTGATTTTATTGGCGTAAACAATCGTTGCACGCAGGGGGCGGAGCCCTGTTTTGCCTCCGGGGGAATAATCGTCCGACCGGCGCGGTTTTTTATTGGCCGTGTAGTAGCTTAGATGGGAATCGAGGTTGCCGGCCGTGACGCCGAAAAAAAGGCGCGGTTTGCCGAGCCTTTGAAAATCGCGCGAGGTCTTCCAGTCCGGTTGGGCGATGATGCCGACCCTGAACCCGGCATCCTCAAGCACGCGTCCGATGACGGCCGTGCCGTAAGAAGGATGGTCGACATACGCATCGCCGGTGATGAGGATGATGTCGCATTCCGCCCAGCCGCGCCGGTTTAAGTCTTCTTTGGAAATCGGTAGAAACGCCTTGTTCATGGTTGTACGGAATATTCCATTTTGTGATTATTCAAATATTTTGAAAATAGCAACAGACCGAATCCCATCCCGGCGGGCAAGAGCAGCGCGCTTAAGGCCATTCTGAAACCGGCTTGATCGGCGATGATCGAAAACAACAGGCTTCCCAGCACGGAGATTTTGGTCGTGAGGCCGTAAATCCCGAAATATTCGCCGATCTTTTCAGCGGGACATAGATCAATCAAAGCTTTGCGGCCGGCCGTCCAGATACCGGCAATGGCAAACGCGCCCGTGGTGACGCTGACTGCGACAAAAAGCGCGAAGCTCGGGACCCAGGCCAGCAGAATCAAGGTGACAACCAGTGCCGCAGCCGCCAGGCACAACACGCGCAATGCCCCCAGCCGGTCGGTCAGGCGGCCGGTCACGAGTCCCGCGAGGAAAGCGCCGCAATTGACGCCGGTCAGGACCATGACCAATTTGTCCTGGCCCGGATGGAAGACCTCCCGGCCGTAAACCATAAACCAGAAAATGGTACTGTTGAGCGCGGCGACCACGAAAAAATTTCCGCCGAGGAACAATGCCCGCGCCAGGTGATGGCGAAGACCTTTCACGTTTTCGATGATTTTACGCCATTCGGTGAACCAAAGGCCCCAGCGGAACCGGACGGTGGACTCCACCTTTCTTTCCGGGACGAAAAAAAAGGCGGGCAGGGCAAAGAGCAGGAAAAGCAGTGCCGCAACGGCGAATACCATAGGCCGCCCCAGGGCTTTGTCCGCCAGATTGGCAACCGGCAGCGCACAAACAACGCCGAGATAGCCCAATCCCGTACCGAGACCGGACGCCTGGCCCTGCTTGCCGGGCTGTGCGACGGTCACCAGCAGTGCGTTGTAAAAGACCAGCGAGGCGTGGTAGAAAAAGCACGCAACGATAAAAAAGAGAATCAGAAGCCACGGCGTTTTTGTCAGGGCGAGAAACAACATGGCGAAAATGCAGGCGAGCGTGGTCTTGATCAAATAACTTTTTGTTTTGCCGGTTTGATCGCTTAACGCGCCGAAAAAAGGGACGACCAGGCCGGCGATGACCATCGACCCTGTGGTTGCGACGCCCAGATACCAGTTGGCACCTGCCAACGACGTCAGATAGAGGGGAAAGTAGGCCGTCAAGACGACCGCCGAAAAAATGGTATTGGCGAAATCGTAAAGGGCCCAGCTCCAAAGACTCAGCGATTTTGGACCTGGCATTTGCATAATAGCCGTGTTTTTTAGCACTAATTCCGCGCTTTGACCAGCGGAATTCGGAGGCTTGGAGATACTAGGATCCTAAATTGACCTTGTTTTGAGACGGGCGTATAATCCGGCCGCGGGTGAGACGTTCAAAGGATTAAAAATCGTGGAGACACCGGTCCCCGGAAGGGGATTGCCGGTGAAAGGGGTGACTAACGATGAGCGTCGTCAGTACGGTCAAGGAGATTTTGAAAGAGAAAGGGAACGCCGTCTGGTCCGTAGCGCCTGATATTTCGGTGTATGAGGCGTTGAATGTCATGGCGGAAAAGAATTTGGGAGCGGTGCTGGTGATGAAAGAGGGCACCCTTGTCGGCATCTTCTCGGAGCGTGACTATGCGCGGAACGTGATTCAGGATGACCGGCCGGCCCGGGACATTCTGGTCAGTGATCTTATGACCCGGGAGATTACGTCCGTGGATCCGCAAAAGACAATGGAAGAGTGCATGGCGTTGATGACCAGCAAGCGCATCCGGCACCTGCCGGTTTATGAAAATAATCAAGTGGTCGGCGTGATTTCGATCGGCGATGTGGTCAAAAAGATTATTTCGGATAAACAGTTTACGATCAAAGTGCTCGAAAACTACATCGCCGGCGGATAAAAAAGAAAACCAAAGCAACGGTCCGGGCCCGCAATCGCGGGAAACGGGGGATGCTTTAGAGCGGGTAATCTCAACCTGACCCCAAAAACAAGAGCGGTCCATTTTTGACGGGAGGGGCTCATGGGAAGCAAGAAATCGATCCTTCGAAGAGGCCTTATGTTCGGCCTCATTTTGTTTGCCGTCACGCAAGCCATTGCGATTGTCTATCCCCGCCTGCTGGTCCATCTGCTGCCGCCGGGGACGCAATGGACGAAAATCAATGCGCTTTTAGGGTTGACGCTTGTGCCGGTCAATTGGCTTTGCCGGCCTTTGTTCAAATTGATTCTTCATTTCGGCGGATTTCAGTGGATCTCCGCGCTGCAATGCCCCTTACTGATTCATTGCCGTTTTGTGATCTTGAGGTCTGTTGATTTGGTGTTTTGGCTCAGCGCCGGGATTGGGATCGCTTATTTTAGCAAGAGATCCGGGTCTGTCTCCAGACGTTGAATGGTATCGCCGTCAACAAAGAGGGGAAAACGATTAAGATCGAAGCGGCCGTTTTGTGCCTGACCCGTTTCGATGGCCATCGATTGATGCGATCGGCTGGATGACTATTATCACTAGCAACAGCACCATCAGGGAATTGAAGGGAGGAAATGTAATGCTGAAAAAGATGCTTTCGGTATTGACGGTGATAACGTTTGCATTGTCGTTGCCGGGTTGCGGAATTATCAAAACGCAATCGGCTATTCGCGGGCACAATATTGCGTCCGGGGATGTGAATAGCATTCAAAAAGGGACCTCGACCGAGAAAGACATCCTTAAGCTTTTCGGTCCGCCGACGAAAGTCCGCGATACCGAAGAAGGGAAGGAATACTTTTATGAATATGCCAAAACCGGGGGGTTTCAGTGGAACCTTGTTTTTTCCATAGGCGGCAGCACGACGGTCAAGACGCTGATCGTTTGGCTCGACAAAAAAGGGATTGTGACCGACTATGCGTTTAAGAAATCTTAACCGGATGATCGGTTGCATGATTGTTTTGTTGTGTCTCGCAGGTTGCCTGCGCCAAAAGCCGTTGGAGTTGCCTCCGCCGCTGATTGCCGACGACAACACGTCGGGATGGCACAATTACTAAGCCGGTGAGGTGCTTTGTCGCTGGCAGGTCCAATGTGCGGAAGGAAGCATTTATTCCTAAGCTGTTGACCGTTTAGCATTTTGTGATTGCTGTTGCTATAAAAAATATAAACGACACCGAATGTACCAAATTTTCCAGTTGAACGTTTGGGGAATGAAGCCTTGAACTCGAGTAACTCATGACCGATTTGTCCTCAACGCAAATTGCCGCTTTGTTGAATCACTCGCTGAACCACGTTTTACAGGTCTGCGTGTTGGAGCTTCTTGTTGACGGTCATCTGCGTGACGTGGATCCGAACGAAGAAAGGGTATGTTTGAAATTTGTTTCGCAACCTTCACTCAAGTATCAAAGAGTTGTAGTTAATTTTTATCAAGATCGCCGCTCCGTTGAGGAAGCGGTGGATGATGAAATCGTGGCCCATTTTCTTGTCGAGTTGCTTGATTCGCTTCTGGAAGAGGGACTATTGGAGAAGCATGGGATTGTGTCGAAAAAGTTTATTTGTACTCCTGCGGGGGAGAGAGTAGCCCAATCCGAGGTCGAGTGGTTGAAGAGGGGTAAAAGTACGCTTGCGCGCGGTTTGAACAAGCAACTCATCCGTGCTTTTGCTGTTTCACAGGAGGTCGTTTTTTTGTTTAGCCCGAGATTCCGGGGGCTTTTTCGATTGCGTGCCGCAGAAGATAAAAAACCTGAAGACTGGTTTTACGCCACATGGCATTATGCCAATCGATATGAAGCAATGAAGGACGCAATTCGGCAGCGATTCGGGTTGTGAGCAACGTGTTTGTTTACCTGTCGGAAGGGATTTGAAATGAAAAAGATCTTGATTGTGATTTTAGCATTGCTGGTCATTGTGCTTACCGGGGCGGTGATTTTTCTGATGACGCTTGATGTGGATAAGTACCGGCCCCAGATTGTGAAGCAGGTCGAGTCGATGATTCACAAGCCGCTGACGCTGGAGAAAATCAGTTTCGGCTGGCATCACGGTCTGGCGCTTGAATTGCAGGGGCTTGCCGTTTTGAAAAGCGACAAGGATTCCAAGCAGCTTGTCAAATTGGGTTCCGCGAAAGCGGTTTTAAATCTTGCGCCGCTCTTGGCCCGTCAGATTCAGATCGCGACGATTTTTTTAGACCGTCCCTCCGTTTATCTCGTGAAACGTCCGGATGGAACGATCGAAGGTTTGGAACCCGCTGAAAAGCGGCCGGGCGAGGTGAACGTCCGGAACGCTCCTGCGGCGGCCGGTGAGGGGGCAGCGCTTTCCTTTCTGATCAACGAAATCCAAATGACAGACGGTGAAGTGTTTTTCAGAGATGAGTCGGGCAAACAGCCGTTGGAAGTAACGTTTCGCGATATGGATGTGACGTTCAAAGACGTTGCGCTCAATCAACCGATTGATTTCCGTGCGAAGGCCGCGGTTTTAAGCCAGCATCAGAATTTCGAGGCTACCGGGAAGCTGATTGTTTCCCCGTTTGACGGTTCCGGCACGATCAAGAATTTGCACGCGGAATTGAAGCTTGCGCCCATGGATATTCAGGAATTGATCAAAGTCAGTCCGGGGCTTGCCGATGCCGGTATTGTCCCGCCGCTGGAAGGGGTTTTGTCCGTCAATGTCGCTCTGTTGAGACTGGACGAGGGGGGACTGAAAAAAATGACTGCGGATATTCGTTTCGACGGCGGCAAAGTCCGGCTGCAGGCGCTCCGGAGCCCGGTTGAGGAGATTTCGGCGATGGCGCTTGCGACACTTGACGGTATTCAGATTTCGAAGGTCTCGGCAAAATTGGCAGGCGGGAGAGTGGAGGGATTGGCCAATGTGAATTTGAGCGAACCGTCAAATGCCGTGACGTCTTTTGATTTGAAGGCGGTCAACCTGGCGCTCGAAAATTTGCTGGGGGCACCCGTTCAGGGCGGCCCGCAGTTGCAGGGCGTGCTTGCGGCATCCATCAAAGGGACCGTGTTCGGACGTCCGACGGAACAGATGCCTCAACCGTTCGGTGCGACCGGCCTTGTGACCATCGAGCAAGGCGTCATCAAGGACATGAATATCCTGAGAGAAATTTTTCAAAAGTTGTCCATGATTCCCGGCGTGATGACAAGACTGCAGGAACGGTTGCCCAAGGGTTACCAGGAAAAATTGAAGGAAAGAGACACAAGATTCGATATCATACAAATTCCTTTTTCGGTCCAGAATGGGGCGGTGCAGTTGCCGCAAGTGAATTTGGCGACGGATTCTTTTCGCATCCAAGGTTCAGGGACTTATGGTTTGTCTCAGGGCACCGTGCGGGGTTCTGCCGTATTTGGAATTGAACCCGATCTCTCGAGTGCCATGGTCAGCAGTGTGACGGAACTTCAATATTTGATGAGTCAGACCGGAGAGCTCCAAATCCCCTTGGTCATTCAGGGCAATGTTCCGAAAGTTTCGGTGCTGCCGGATTTTCAATTCATTACGTCCCGGCTGGCTGTTCAGAAAACGCAGGAACTTATCGGCGGCTATTTGCAGAAGTCGATGGGCGGGACCAAGCTACCGGAGAGCACCGGTCAAACGAGTGCGGGCACCGGGGCAGGTAACGACTCGCAGGTTCCGTCGAAGCCGAAATTTCCAAAAACGTCCGATATTCTGGGGCAGCTCCTTCAAGGGGCCTTGGAATCCAATTCCGGCAGCGGCAATACGGACAGCCGGAATTAAGCATGAAGGGTAAGAACGATTGATGCCTTTTTATCGCGCATTGTTCGGGATCGTTTGTTTCCTCTCCACTTTCCTCCTGGGCGATTTATTGAATGCGGAGGAGGTCCGTCCGCCGTTGCCGAAATTTTATTTGAACGGCCGGCCGGCCCCTGTGACCGTGCAGGATTTATCGGGATTGTCCACAAGGCCGCTCCGGATCCTGGTCCAAAGAAATAATCGCGCCCGTCAAACCGAGTTTATCCAAACCTATGCCATCGGCGTCAAAGCGGGGGACGCATTGACGGCGGAATTGACGGTCCCTTCGCCGGGCGTGCGGGCGACCATTTACAAAATAATCCGGGAGAAAAAAGGCCCCCGCTATCTGAGCATGCCTTTTTCGGCTTATTTTGCCGAACCGGACGTCAGCCTTTACGAGGAGCAAATCGGGGATTTTAAGGAAGAAGTTTTTGTCGTGATTTTCGAAAAAGTCCAATCCCCGGAGGAGATGAATGTCCAGATCCGGTATTTTCAGGATCAAGTGCGGCAGCTGGTGCTGGCATCCTACAAGACGAATCTGATGCTCTCGTCCTTAAAGTTTAAGATGAAGGAATTCGGCGAAAACGGCACAAAAAAGTTTTTTGAAAGAGACGCGCAACTTCTCGTAGACCGCCTCAGTCATCCTCAGCAAATATTCCTCATCCGCCTTTGGCGGGCGGATGATTAAGACCCAAGTCCCAAAGATGCTTTCGGGTTTCGCGAACAATAACGCCGTTTAGCAGAATGAGAGAAATGAGATTGGGGATGGCCATGAACGCATTGGCGATGTCGGCGAAGGCCCATACCGCGGGCATCGTGACTACGGAGCCGGCCATCACAGCCACGACCCACAGCCAGCGATAGGGTTGAATGGCCGCGTGTCCGAAAAGATATTCAATCGCCCTTTCACCGTAATAGGACCATCCGAGTATCGTTGAAAAGACAAACGTTAATAAGCCGGCGCAGAGAATCAGAGGTCCGATTACCGGGATATCCCCAAATGCGGCCTTCGTGAGCGAAGCGCCGTTCAAACCTTGTACCCATTCCCCCGAATTGACAAGGACAAGACCGGTTATGGCGCAGACGACAACGGTGTCCCAGAAAGTGCCGGTTGAAGAGACCAGGGCCTGCTCGACGGGATTTTTTGTCTTTGCGGCCGCGGCCACAATGGGCGCGCTGCCCAAACCTGATTCATTCGAAAACAATCCCCGTGCAGTACCATAACGGATCGCATCGCGCACTCCCGCGCCGACAAAACCTCCGACGGCAGCCTGGCCTTGAAAAGCCGTGCTGAGGATGAGCATGATCGTGTGGGGCAGTGTCTCGACGTGCAGGCAAAGAATGATCAGACATCCTCCGCAATAGCTGATCGCCATAAAAGGCACAAGCATTTCGCAGACCCGGGCAATGGATTTTATGCCGCCCAGGATGACCAGGGCCGTAAAAAACGTCATCACGATTCCGCTGATCCAGGGGGAGATGTTGAAAGTTTCTTTTACCAAAGAAGCGATGGAGTTGGCCTGGACGGTGTTGCCGATTCCGAACGCTGCGATGGATGTGAACACGGCAAAGAGTATCCCCAGCCATTTGGATTTAAGCCCCAGATCCATCACATACATCGGCCCGCCGGCGAAATGGCCCACATGGGTTTTGATGCGGTATTTGATCGAGAGTACGGCTTCCGCATATTTGGTGGCCATGCCGAAGACGCCCGTCAGCCACATCCACAAAACGGCGCCCGGTCCGCCCAAGGCCACGGCCGTTGCGACGCCCACAATATTGCCGGTGCCGATCGTGGCCGCCAGCGCCGTGGTCAACGCGCCGAAATGGCTGACATCCCCGCGGCTGCCGGAACTTTTCGTCAGAGACAATCGAATGGCCGTCCCCAGATATTTTTGTATGAATTTGAGGCGGAAGGTCAGAAACAGATGGGTGCCCAAAAGCAGGATAATGAGCGGCCAGCCCCACACGATATTGCTGATCTGATTAAGAGTATTTTCCAGTGTCTGCATGTGATGAATCCGTTCCAATGAAATCGAATCACAACCGGGTATCCTTCCACAAACGGGATGAATTTACGGGCAATTCCCCGGCGCATAAAAAATTGCATTATACACAAATAAGTCCCAAGGCCCAAGACTCAAGACGCAAGACCCAAGAAAGGGGCAAGAGACGCGGGGCATGGGGAATGACGAGAAGCAAGAAATAAGAAGTAAAAATTAGAGAAGTAAAGAAATGCAGTAATCTTACTTCTTGTTTCTTCCCTCTTACCCCTGAAGCTTGAAGTCGCTGAAGACTGACAGCTGATGGCTGAAAGCCATCCCTTGTTCCGCGTCGGTCCATCATTTTAATCGTTTTGCCCCGCAAGAATTTGATGCTAGATTCTTCAGCCGTTGCGGAAAAGGATCGATAATCCGGGGTAGCCGGAGTATCCTTTTGGCTTGAGAAGGACGAACCCGGATAGCCGTTGACGGGCATGATGGGGCGGTGCGGTTTCCCTCCGATCGGTTAGGAAAAGAGGACGCTATGCGAAGGCGAAAAATCCTGGTGGTGGATGATGACGAGCAAATCGTCGATTTTCTAAAGCAGCGCTTGGAATATCATCATTATGAAGTGTTGACTGCATTTAATGGCAAAGAGGCCATCCGGGTCTTTGGCGCCAAATCGCCCGATCTTATCTTGCTTGATATTAAGATGCCGCAGATGGATGGGTTGAAGGTCTTGGAAACGATCCGGAAGGAAGAGACATCAAAAGGGTTTTCTCTGGGGAAGGGTGTGCCGGTCATTATGTTGACCGGATATCCGGGTATCGACGGATCTCGCTTGTATTGCAAAAGGATGTTTGGCCAATGCGATCTATGCCGTCGATGCGTTGGAGTCCAAAGAGCAAATCGAAGTTCCCCATCCGTTCGCTTCAAAACGTGCCCCGGGGAAAGCCCGAATGAAAGCAAAAAGATAATCGGTGAGCGATATCTCTCGATACACAAAGAGCTTTCTCGAATCCTTCCGTCGGTCGGCGTTGTGGGCTCTTGAGGTTTCGGACATTGGGGCGATTTGTCCAGGGGGTTTCCCGTGCTTGACCTTCCGCGGGAAGTCGATATCATGATGCCGGATGACGAGGGATCGGAATCCGAAATGCTTTCATAGAGCTTATCACCGGATTTTAATCGGAATCTCATTGTAGGAACGATCACGCAGGGGGGAGCCGTTACGAGCAAGCCGTTCTTGTCTTTTTGTGTTCCGACGTACAACCGGGCTGAATATATCGGCCGTTGCATGGAGTCTCTCCTGAGTTATCCCGGAGATGATATCGAAATCATTGTTCGGGACAATCATTCTGTTGATGCGACGGAAGAGATCATGGGGCGTTATCGGGACCCGCGGATAAGTTTTAGAAAAAACTCTGAAAACCTCGGTCTTGTGAAAAATTATTTGCAGATCATTGAAGACGCCTCGGGGGATTACGTATACGTTCTTACCGACGACGATTACCTTTTACCGGGGAGTGTCCCTGTTCTGAAAACTTTCATCGAACAGTATCGCCCGGATGCTTTCATTACCGATAAGTTTTGTTACCTGATCAAAAGCAAAAAACTCCTTTTACTGTCAGCATCTACCGAAAGTAAACCACCGGGGTGTATGACTGCTGCGGAATGGGCTCATTTTATGATTTGTGCCACTGCTTTTACATCGGTTTGTTTCCGAAAGAGTCGCCTTGATCTCGATGTCCTGAAGAAGCAAGTCGGAGACAACCTATACCCGAGCATGGTCCTATGCGGTTTATTCGGAAGACAGGTTGCCTATTTGGCTGTGCCAACGGCGGTTCATACTTGGGAAAATGAAACTTTTTGGGGTGTGGCGCACGATTGCCGGGTTGTCTTGAATCAGCATCTTTACGGGGCGCTTTGTTCCATCCGGTCATTCTGTGACGAACCGTTTTTCCATGAATTGGCCAAGCTTTTTTACCGGAAGGGTTACGTTCAAGAAGAAGTTTTGTTTCAGTTTTTACCATCGGAAATGGCAACGGCCTATAGACGGAAAATCCTTGTCGATAAAAAACTCAAAAAGTTGCGTGCCTACTATGATCGCTTAGAGGCTTTCCCCCGCCGTGTCTTAGCCAAAGTTTTGCGATGTCTCCTGTAGACGGTCCCGGTTGAGAGTGACAAAACGGTCAGGCAAAACGGTCCCCGTGCTTGACCCTTCCGCAAGAAGTCGATATCATGGTTTCCTATGAAGCTACATGGGCGAATTGCTTTGGTGACCGGGGCCGCGCAAAGGATCGGCCGGGAGATTGCGTTAACGCTGGCCGCCGGCGGCGCGGACATTGTGGTCCATTACAACCGCTCGCGGACCGAAGCGGCGGACCTGAAAAAACAAATCGAAGATTTGGGGCGTAAGGCCTGGCTGCTTTCATTTAATCTGTCGGTCCGGACCCGGCGGTTCGATCAAACGCTCGCGAAGCTGCTTCGGGACATTCATCGTTTGGTCCCCGGGGTGGACATCCTCATCAATAATGCCTCGGTATTTTACCCGGTGCCTTTCAACCGGATCAAGGCGGAGGATTGGGAAGCTTTTCTGACGGTGAACCTCAAGGCCCCTTTTTTCCTGGCCTATGAAATGGGCAAACGGATGGTCCGCCGCGGTTCCGGCAAAATCATCAATATCATCGATTGTTCGGTGTCGCGTCCGGCAGCGGACTATCTCCCGTATGCGATTTCGAAAGCGGGATTGAGCACCGCGACCGTCGGGCTTGCCAGGGCTTTGGCCCCGCAGGTCCAGGTCAACGGGGTCGCGCCGGGGCCGATTTTGCCGCCGCGCGGTGCGAAGGCGGGCCGGATAAATAAAATCGCGCAAAAGACCCTGCTCAAACGTTTTGGGAATCCGGCGGACATTGCCGAGGCCGTAAGGTTTTTGGTCGCAGGAACGGATTTTGTGACCGGTGTCGTTTTGCCGGTAGACGGCGGGTTTTCGATTGCTTAATTTTTAAATGGGCAAGATTCAAAACAGGGTGTTAACTGCGATAAGCAGTCGGCTGTAAGCTAGAAGCAACCATTGAGAAATAGAAGGGAAATTTTATTCCTATTTTTCTTACCGCTTACAGCTTATCGCTTACAACTGAGAAAAGGATAAGCCATGTACAACGTCACGCGTGAAATTCATTTCAATTACGGTCACCGGTTGCTTCATCATGCCGGCAAGTGCGGGCATCTCCACGGGCATAACGGGCGCATTCAAGTGGAGATATCGAGCCAAAAGCTGGATCAACAGAATATGGTGGTTGATTTCGCACAAATCAAGGAAACCTTGGGCGCATGGATCGACGAGGAGCTGGACCACAAGACGCTGCTTTGGGACCAGGACCCGCTTGTCGAAGTGCTGCGCGGTGCGGGGGAACCCGTCGTCGTGATGAAAGAAAACCCAACGGCCGAGGCCCTCGCGCGCTGGATTTACGAGGAGGCCCGCGCACGGCGTCTTGCGGTTTCGCGCGTGACGGTTTGGGAAAGCGATGATGCTTTTGCTTCCTATCACACTTAAGCAATCCCTCTCAAAGTCCGGCAAACAAAATCAGGGCCGGGAGACACACAGGAAGAGAATTGTTTTTCATGCCCCGGTTTTTCTGATTTGTTTTGGTAAACTCGAATGATTTCACAAAAAATCCTACTCATCGGTCCCGCAGGCTCGGGCAAGACCAAGCTTGTCCTTGACGATGTCGAGAAGACCCTGCGCTCGATGGACGACCCTCTCCAGGAGAATTGTTTTTTGATCCTGCCTTCCGCGGAACACACCGAAAGGGCCTTGAGCCTAATCCTGCAGCGCGGGATCAAAGGTTTTTTCCATCACCGTGTCACAACGCTGGAACGGCTGATCACGCAATGTTTCGGTGCCGGACATGAAAGGGTCGCCTCGCACGTCACGCGTTTTTTGTTCATCCGGGAACTCTTTGAACGGCATGACTGGGATTATTTCCGCGAGGTCCGCGAGCGCCCCGGGTTTTTAAACCTCATTCTGGGATTTCTGGACGAGCTGAAGGAGGCGCTGGTCCCGGCGCCGCTTTTCCGTGAGCGGATGAACGCCTTGAAAAGGCAAGAACCGGATTTTTCCCCCAAATATGAGGCCTTGGCCGAAATCTATGAAGGTTATGAATCGCGGCTGGCGGCGGAAGGTTTGAGCGATGTCCCGGATGTTTTTCTGAGTTATGCCGGTTCGAAAAGGAAAGGCGCCCGGCCGCCGTTCCGGTTCCGTAAAATCTGGCTCGACGGCTTTTTTGATTTTTCCAATTTACAGCTCGCGTGCATCCGCGAGCTTGCGGGCGTGACCGATGAAATGGTCATCACGCTGACCCGGGACACACGGCCCGGCCGCGAAAGCCTCTTTGAACCGGTGCAAGCCACGGAGCAGGCGCTCGCGGAACTCGGTTTCGAGAAAAGGGAATTGCCGTTTTCGGATAAAAAGTGGGGCCGGTCACCCGCGCTCGGATTTCTCGAACGGCATCTTTTCGGTCCGGACAAACCGAAGAAGGCCCAGGTGAACGGCGGGGCCATGACCGTGTTTGAGGCGGTGGGCGTTGAAGGCGAGGTCGAGATGATTGCGCGCGAAATCAAACGGCTTTACCGGATGGGGGATTACCGTTTAAGCGATATGGCCGTGTTGCTGAGGCGTGTCGGAAATTACGAAGATGCCCTGCGCGCCGTGTTCAAGCGTTTTGAAATTCCCGTGGAAATCCATGAGCGGGAATGCCTGGAGTTCACACCGATTCTGCGTGTGATCGTCGATCTCCTGAGAATTTTCCGTGAAGGCTGGCGCCGGCATGACCTGATCCAGTTTCTGAAATCGTCTTATGTCCGCCGTCTGGATGAGGTCCCGAAGGATTTTATCTGGATCGGTGAGTTGGAACATCGTGCGATCCGCGAAGGCGTCCTGAAAGGGCGCGAGGGCTGGCTTGGCTTTTGGATGACCGTTGATCGTGACGACGGGAAAAGAAAACAGTTTCACGAACAAAAGTTGAAGGTCTTGAAACCTCTCTGTGATTTGGAAGATGCCCTGCGCCGATCAAAACCTTTTTCGGAACTGCGCCGGCACCTGGTCGGCGCGGTGGAAAAAACATTCGCCATTTTTCAAATGGAAGACGAGCTTTCCGAGCGGACGATGCGTGACGGCGCCGGTTACCGGCGTTTCGAGGCGCTGCTGGATGAAATCGAGGCATCCTTCGGCGGGGACTCCGGAAAACCTATGGATTTCGATGCCTTCGCCGACCGGTTTTTCCATTTGGTGGAATTGGACCTTTATTCCTTGCATGAACGCGACAGGAACAAGGTCCAGGTCTACGACGTCTCGCTTGCGCGGCAGAAAGACTACCGGGTGGTTTTTCTGGCGGGCCTTGCGGAAAAAGAGTTCCCTGTGCAGATCCGTGAGGACCCGGTCCTTTCCGATTGGGAGAGGCGGTTATTCAACGGGCGGCATACCGAAGGCCTGCTACGGGAACGCCTGCCGCGGCAGAACATGGAAAAGTATCTTTTTTATTTGGCGGTGACCCGTGCCGAAGAAAAATTGTATCTGAGTTATCCGCGCCTTGATTTGGAAGGACAGGAGACGCTGCCTTCCTATTATTTGGAAGAAGTCAGAACGATTTTCCGGGATGCCTTGACCGAAAAAAGGCAGGACCTTGCTCACCCCTATCCGGACTTAACGGACGTGAGCGGACCGCGCGAACTTGAAGCGGCCGTGCTCGGCGATTTGTGGCGTCCGCCGGCCGACGACGATCGTGCCGAGCCGTTGCTGTTGTCTCTGACCAACCATCTCCTGTCCGAGGCGGAAAGCCGGGCGCGGATTCGCCGGGCCTTTTACCAGGTCGAGGACCGGCTGACGGACCCCAAAATTCGCGCGGGAAATTATTTCGGCGCGGATGCAAGCAGTCCGACGGCGCTTGAGACGTTTGCCCAATGTCCTTATCTGTATTTTGCCGAACGCGTGATGGGTCTGGTCGATCCGGAAGAGGAAATCAATATTAAACTCAAAGGGACGATCCGGCACAAGCTCCTCGAAGATTTTTTTAAGGTTTGGATCGACAAGGCGGGCGCCGTTTCGGAGGCCGAGATCAAAAAGTTTGTCGAGAAAGAATTGGACAAGCTTCTTGCGGCCAATCCGTTGGTGGAGGAGAAAAAATATCAGTTTGAACTGGACCGCCAGGCCCTGCGGGAAGCCGTCGAGGCCTTTATCCTCGCCGAGGTGGAGGACCTCCGGTCGGCGCCGCTCAAACCTCGTTATCTGGAATTTTGTTTCGGGACGGCCAACGCCGACGAGGCCGCGTTTGTGATCAAAGACGGCGAGCGGGCCATCAAGATCAAAGGCAAGATCGATCGTATCGATGTGGATGAGGGCGGGCGTTTCGGGCTCGTGATCGATTACAAAAGCACGGTCAATTTCAAGCGCGGCGATCTGGAATTGGGCCTCGAACTCCAACTGCCGCTTTATCTCATGGTGATGGAGCAAGTCCTTAAACTGCAGCCGGTCGGCGGCGAGCTTTTTTCCATCAAAGAACACAAACGCAAAGGTTTTCATCATGCCGGCAATGTCAGTTTGTCGGGATATCCGTACAAGGGCCAGCTGGCGCTGACGGAAAAGGAGTACCGCGATTTGCTCGCGAGTATCGAGGGATTTGTGCGTGAATTTACGCGGGGGATGGCCGAGGCCGTGATCAGGGTGCGGCCGAGGGATGAGATGTTCTGCAAACAACTTTGTTCGTATGCCACGCTGTGCCGGATCGAAAAGTGGAGGATCCCGTTGATCGTTCAGGAGATCAAAGAAGAGATGCAGGCAAGAAAAGCGGTCCAAACAGATGGGCTCAGAGCTTCACAAGGGACAAATGTAAAAGGTAAAGCCCTGACCCCACCGGCACCGAAAACAAAGCCGAAGGCTGCGGGAAAAAAGAAGTGATAGGGCAAAATGAAAGATAAAAACACGGATACGGAAGTCGATCTGACCAAGATACAAAAAGCGGCTGTCGAAGCGGCCGGTAAAAATGTTCTGGTCTCGGCCGGTGCGGGAACCGGCAAGACGCGTGTCCTGGTCGAAAGATTTCTCCAGTTTGTCCTGTCGGGGCGGGCGCGTCCGGATGAGATTTTGACGCTGACCTATACGGAAAAGGCCGCCAATGAAATGAAAGCGAGGATCTTCAAGCGTTTGGGTGCGCTTGGACTCGAACAGGCCAAATACGGCCTCGAATCCGCTTACATATCCACCATTCATGCTTTCGCGTCGCGTGTGTTGCGCGAACACCCGATCGAGGCCGGTGTCGATCCGGACTTCCGGGTCCTCGAAGAGGAAGAATCGGATTATCTAAAAGAGCAGGCCCTCGATGAATGTATCGAGGCTGCGTGTCTGCCGGCGAGCGAAACGTTTGAGCTTTTGAGTGTTTACGGTGAGCGGGACATCCGGTCGGGGCTGATCAAAATTCTTGAAGCGGCACGGCACGAGGGACAGAATCTCGCGGATTTTTTTATCCGGCGTCCGGCTCCGGCCGTCTATGATCCCGAAAAAATTGCCTCGGTCCGCGATCTCTTCACGAAGCTCGGGGAGCCGGCCCTGGCCGCCGATTGGCGGCGTTGGACGCAGGACACGTGGGATTGGGAAACGGCCGGTATGTTCGGCGAGTGGTCAAGCTCTTTCGGCCGGCGGGGCGGCAAAGAGGCCAAGGCGGACTGGAAAGAGATCGCGACGGTCTGCAAAGATTATTATGCCTTCCGGTTGGATGAGTTTGCGCTTGTTTGGCAGGCCCGTTTGGAAAAACTGGCGCTCGGTTTCGAGGCCGCGTATGAAGCCCGGAAAAAGGAAAGAGGCTTCCTGGATTTTGACGATCTCCAGATTCGGGCGCTGGGTCTTTTCAAAAAAGAAAGCGCGGTCCATCGAAAACTCCTTCAGACCTACCGCGAAAGGTTTCGCTACGTCCTCGTCGATGAGTTCCAGGACACGAATTTTCTGCAGCTTGAGTTAATCGAACTGCTCTCTTCCGGGTCGAACTTGTTCCTCGTGGGCGATTACAAGCAATCCATTTATGGTTTTCGCGGTGCGGAGCCGGAAGTCTTTCTCCGGAAAGAACGCGAATATTTGCAGGAAGACAAAGGCGCACGAATCCCTCTCCTTGAGAATTTTCGAACCGAGGCGCCCGTCGTTGATTTCCTGAATGAACTCTTCCGTCATCTTTGGAAAGAAGACGGGCTCCCGATGGAGGATTTGATCGCGCGGGTCGACGGCAGCGCTCAATCGTCCGTGGAATGGATGTCGACCAAGCTTGAAGCGGGCGAGAACCTCGACGCGGGACGGCTGAAAGAGGCCGCGAGCCTTGCGGATCGGATCCGGGCGCTTCATGACGACGGCGTGCCATACGGAGACATCGCACTTTTATTTCAGGCAATGACCTCGACCGGGATTTACGAGCAGGCCCTCAAAAAGGTGGGCATCCCGTATTTCGTGATCGCCGGCCGCAGTTTTTACCAGCAACCGGAAATTCGCGACATCCTGAGTTTTCTCGCGTACCTGGAAAACCCGCGCGCGGACATTCCGCTGGCCGCCAGTTTGCGCTCGCCGTTGTTTCAGGTCCGGGACGATACGCTTTTCTGGCTCGCAAAGTCGGCGAAAGCCGGTAATCATTATGCGCCGCTTTTCGACGGCGTGAGGACCTTTGAATCGATCGCGGAGATCGCGGAAGACGAGAAAGAGAAGCTGCGCTTTTTTGTCCGGGTCTCCGAAGATTTGCTGCTCCATAAAGACCAGCTGCGCTTGGCGGAGCTTTTGGAAAAGATCATTGCGCTGACCGGCTATGAGCTGATCGCCCTGGCCGATCCGCAAGGAGTTCGCCGCTACGCCAATCTGCGCAAGCTCGTCAATCTGGCGCGCGAATACGAGACGCATGAACCGATGACGCCGGGCGCCTTTTTGCGCACCCTCAGCCGTTTGGAGACGCGGGAGGTCCGGGAATCGGAAGCGCAGGTGGAGGCCGAACGCAGCGGGCGCGTCGTACGGCTGCTTTCGATCCACAAAGCCAAGGGGCTTGAGTTTCCCGTGGTGTTTGTCGCGGACATGGCGCGCGAGCGGCAATCCAGCGATTGCAAAACGGTGCTGGCCGAGACACGGCTGGGATATGCCCTGCGTGTCCGGAATGAAAAGACGCTGGAGATGGAAGAGCCCCGGAGCTGGCGTGTCATCGAGGAGGCGCAAAAGCGAAAAGGCAAAAAGGAATGGAAAAGGCTTTTTTACGTGGCGGCGACGAGGGCGAAGACCAAATTGATTTTCAGCGGTGTTTCCAAAGAGCGGACGAAAGAAAAGGAAAGCTTTTATGACATGAGCTCCTGGACGGAATGGCTCGCGGCCTTGCCCCAGGAGCTTCAGGTGCAAATCGAAAAATCCGCAAGTCCGCGGAATTTTCCGCATAAAGCCAAACTGCCGCTGGTGGAGCGCAGACGCTTCCGAGAATGCTTTGAAACGTTTGACCCGCAGCCGGCCGGCCGCTTGTTCAAATCGGCCGCGGAAGAAGGCTGCGCCTTGAAAGAAACTGAAATCATCCTGGCCGGCTTGACCTCCCGCAAAATGACGCCGTCGCGCGTCATCGATTTGCCGGTCACCGGCTACGCGGTATACCGCAAAGATCCGCAGCACTATCACCGGGTTTATGAAATCGGGTATCCCGACAGGTCCCATGAGGAGGAAAAAGGCGCGCCGGCGATTGAAGGCGGAGAAATTTCACGGGCGGATTTCGGGACGGCCATGCATCGTTGCCTCGAACGGATGGATTTCCGCAATCCTCCGCGGCTCACCGAAGAATATGTGTGGCAATATTTTCAGGGCATGGATGCGGCAAGGCTCCGGGAGGCACGCGGGGTTTTGAAGAACTTTCTGGAAAGTTCTTTGCTGGGACGGCTTGCCCGGGCGCGGGTGATTAAAAAGGAAATTCCTTTTGTCTTGAATGAACGGCACGGACTTGTCCACGGCGTTATTGACGTCTTGTTCCAGGATGAAAAAGGCGCATGGCATATTTTGGATTACAAAACGGCGGAAGGGGACCGGGCCAAAGTCAAGGAAGCGGGTTACGATCTTCAAATCGAGATTTATGCTTACGCCGTTCATGAAATATTGAACCTGGTGCCGGCGTCCGGTATGTTGTATTTTTTGCTCAACGGATGGGAGTACTGTATGGACTTCAAACGCGAGACGCTCGCGGGGGTATCGATTCATTTGAAGCAAATGCAGGAAGAAATTTTGGAAATACGGGGGCGAAGGAGCGGAAATCAGCCCTAAGGGATAAGTGGTAAGCGATCAGTGAAATCAAGACCCAAGTCCCAGGACCCAAGACGCAAGACCGGGCCAAGGGGCACGGGGCAACGGTATACCCGGAGACCAAAGACTACAGACCGAAGACCGAAGACCAAAGACCTTTTAGGTCTGTTGTCTGTGGTCTGTGGTCCAAATTTCCTGGTGCGCTTACCACTTACAGCTTATAGCTTATGGCTGAGAGCTGAGAAAGGAAAACCATGTACTGCAATTTTTGCGGGAGAAATTTTGAGACCTCGGAAGGTTTCGAGGAAGTCAAGCGGCAGACCGATAAGCTGATTCGCTGTGAAATATGTGTTCGCGATCAAGTTGAGGAAGAGTATGATTGGCGGAATTTGGCCGCAAGCCGGGGCAGCCGCGGGGCGAGAAGCAAGTAATAATTAGCGAGCATTAAAGACCCAAGTCTCAAGCTTGCCCGCCTGCCGGCGAGGCAGGCCCGCCTTCTTTGTGGCGGGACCCAAGACGCAAGACCAGAAAAACAGGATTAAGGATTAAGAAATAGGGAGTAACCGTAGGGACGCCCCTTGTGGGCGCCCGTAATCCGAATGGTTGCCTGAAGTGAGAGGGCGGGGACAAGCCCCGCCCCTACAGTTACTTACAGCAAAACCCATCGATGAAAAAACTCATTATCTATGATTTGGACGGGACGCTGGTGGACACACGCGAGGACATCGCGAATGCCGCCAATCAAATGCTCCGGGACCTGGGATTGGCCACGCATCCGCAGAATGTGATCGAACGCTTCGTGGGGTACGGCGTCCATCATTTTATCGCGCATTGCATGCAGACACAGGACCCGAAACGGATTGAACAGGGAATCAAAGTTTACCGCCGGCATTATCACGAACATATGCTGGACCATACCCGCCTTTATCCGGGGGCCAAAGATATCCTGGAGTATTTCAAAGATCGTTTTCAGGCGGTGATTACAAACAAGCCCGATCCGTTTTCCGTGGAAATTTTGAAGGCGTTGGGCGTGGCCGGTTATTTCTTTCATATCGTCGCGGGAGACTCCGGTTATCCGAAAAAACCGGATCCGGCATCGGTCCAGGATTTGATGCGGATGAAAAAAGTAGGGCCGGCGGATACGCTTTTCGTGGGGGACAGTTTGATCGATCTCGAGACTGCCCGCAATGCGGGAGTTGCTTCCGCGATTATTACTCATGGCTTTGTGAGCGCGGATGAGCTAAAATCCGCCAATCCCGAAAGGCTTTTTTCGAATTTCCGGGAAATGCTCGACGAGGCAAGGAAAAACCAATGGTAGATTCCGATCCGAATATCAATCCTGAAGCGGTATCTGAAAATCCCCAGGGCGATGGATGTCCTGAGGTTGATACACAACCGAAAATTGTCTATCCCATCTATCGCGCGGGTGGGATTCCGTTGGCAGAGAATCCGTCTGAATGTATGAATCCCATTCAGGAAGGGGGGCTTGTGCTCCTTTGGTTCGATAATGAAGTGACCTATCTGATCGAGGTCAAGCGCGGCAAACGGGTCGGCATCCATTGCGGCAGTCCGCTTCTGGTCGATGACTGGATCGGCAAAGAATACGGCACCAAGGTCGTGTGCCAGCACGGCGAGGGGTTTTTGCTGAAGCCGACCATGGACGATTTGATGATGAAGGCCTCGCGCGAAAGCGGAATCATTTATCCCAAAGACGCGGCGTTCTTGATGATCAAGTCCGGGATTGCGTCCGGGAGTAAAGTGCTAGAGGTGGGTACCGGCTCCGGTTCGCTGACGATGGCACTGGCACAGGCCGTGGCGCCCACGGGACACGTGCATACGTTCGACCGCCGCACCGATCTTCCGCAAAACGCGGTCCGCAATATCGCGCGCGCCGGACTGAACGCGTACGTGACATTTCATCAACGCGAAGCCGCCGAGCCGTTTCCCGAAAAAGGGTTCGATGCCGTGATTCTGGACATCCCGACGCCGTGGGAAGAAGTGGATGTCGTCAAAGAAGCCCTTGCAGGCGGCGGCCATCTGGTGAGTTTGAATCCCACCTTCAATCAGATCGAGACCATGGCCGAGGCCCTGCGCACACGCGGATTTATTCAGGTCGAGTGCTGCGAACTTCTGCAGCGTCCGATACTCGCCCGCGCCGGGAAGACGCGCCCCGTCCAACGCATGGTGTCCCATACCGAATTTCTCCTCTTCGCCATCCGGCCCGCATAAAGCAACAAGTCCCAAGTCCCAAGTCCCAAGACCCAAGACTCAAGACCCAAGACCCAAGACCCAAGAAAGCGCGTACTGTTCAAAAGATGTGTTAACAACATGTATGTCATTGCGAGGACGGCGTAGACCGGGATGACGCTCGCCACAAAGCGTGGCGAAGTCCGTCTTAAAAAGCTTTGTGGACGAGTCTCGTCCGAGCTTTTTGGCGGAAAGCAATCTCAGTTCGAGATTGCCTGCCTGCCGGCCACTAGCGTTGCATTAAACACATGGCAGGCCCGTAAGTGATTGTATCGACAAGGATTGTTTAAGATCAAACAGCTTTAATTTATGGTATTGAAAAACAACGACAGGT